>NZ_JAAKZX010000245.1 GCF_011045025.1 Streptomyces ureilyticus | reverse complement strand
CTCCCCCGGCATCCCCGCCCGGCTCGGCCAGTCGCAGTGCCACCCCGTCCAGCCCTTCCTCGTGCCGCAGTTCCACCAGATCGGCGAGATTCCAGGCAGCCGAACCGACCACGCTGAGGCTGCGCGGGCCGCGGCGCTGGACCACGCCGCGGACGAGCAGGAGCCAGGAGTGGAAGACGGTGTGGGCGCAGGCGTCGTGGGAGTCGTCGAAGAAGGCGAGGTCGACAAGACCGGTGCCGTCATCCAGCGTGCTGAAGATGACCCGCTTGCCGGAGCGGATCGGCGGGGTCTGGGTGGCCGCCTTGGCGCCCGCGACCAGGACCGTCTCGCCGTGCCGCGCCTCCCGCAGCCGGCGTGCCGTGACCACGCCCAGCTCCGCCAGGAACTCCCGGTGATCGTCCATCAGGTTGCGCGAGGCGTCCATGGAGAGCACCCCCAGCTCGGCGCTGAGCTTTTCCGCGTCGTCGAGGTCGGGCAGCCCGGCGGAGGCGGTGTTCCGCCCGCCGGACAAGGGGAGTTGAGCCCCGCGTCCGCCCCGCGCGCCCCGGTGCAGTTCGGCCAGGTGCAGTTGCAGATCACGGCGGTTGGCGCCGAACGCGTCCAACGCGCCGACCTGCGCGAGCCGTTGGGAGATCGGCCTGCTCGGCCGGGCCCGCTCCCAGAAGTCGAGCAGGGAGGCGTACGGCTGCCCGTCCGCGATCCGCGCCGCCTCGGCCTCACTGATGCCGTGCACATCGGAGAGAGCCAGCCGCACGCCCCAGCGGTCCGACAAACCCTCTTCACCGCACACCAGTTCGATACAGTGGGCGACCGCAGACCGGTTCACATCCAACGGCAGGATCGGCACCCCACGCCGCCGCGCGTCCGCGAGCAGCAGCCGCTTCGGATACATCCCGGGGTCGTGCGTGAGCAACCCCGCGTAGAACGCGGCCGGGTGATGGGCCTTCAGCCACGCCGACTGGTACGTCGGTACGGCGAAGGCGACCGCGTGCGCCTTGCAGAAGCCGTACGAGCCGAAGGCCTCGAGGATCTCCCAGGTACGGGCAATCGTCTCCGCGCCGTATCCCCGCGCGGCCGCATGCTGCGCGAACCAGGAACGGATCCGCCCCTGTGACTCGAGGTCGGAAAGCCCGCGCCGGATCTGGTCGGCCTCGTCGCGTCCGCAGCCGGTCATGAGGTGCACGATGTCGATGATCTGCTCGTGGAAGACCACGACTCCGTACGTCTCCCGCAGCGGTTTCTCCAGGTCCGGGTGCGGATAGCGGGCCGGCGCCCGGCCGTGCCGCGCCGCGATGAACGGCCGCACCATGTCGGCGGCGACCGGCCCGGGGCGGAACAGCGAGATGTCGACCACGAGGTCGTGGAAGTTCGCCGGCTGCAGCCTGCCGACCAGGTCCCGCTGACCCGGCGACTCGATCTGGAAGCAGCCCAACGTCTCGGTGGACCGGATGAGTTCATACGTCGCCGGGTCGCCCTCGGGCACCGCGTCCAGGTCCACGGGCACACCGGTCGCCCGCTTCACCTCCGCCACCGCGTGCGCCATCGCGGACTGCATCCGCACGCCCAGCACATCGAGCTTGAGCAGTCCGAGATCCTCGACGTCGTCCTTGTCGAACTGCGCCATCGGGAACCCCTCGCCGCTGGTCGGCATGACCGGCGTACGGGACAGGAGTGAGGCATCGGAGAGCAGGACCCCGCACGGGTGCATGGCGACTCCGCGCGGGAGTGCGTCGAGCGCTTCGACCAGCTCCCACAGCCTGCCGTGCTTCTCCTTCTCCCCTGCCAGGGACCGGAGTTCGGGCAGTTCGTCCAGGGCCGCGCGGGCGTCGCGGGCCCGGATGTGCGGGAAGGACTTGGCGATCCGGTCGATGTCGGCGGGGTCCATGGAGAGGGCCGCGCCGACATCGCGGATGGCGTGCCGTACGCGATAGGTCTCGGGCATGGCGACGGTCGCGACGCGCTCGGTGCCGAACCGGTCGATGATCGCGCGGTAGACCTCCAGGCGGCGCGCGGACTCGACGTCGATGTCGATGTCGGGCAGGACCGCCCGGCGCTTGGACAGGAACCGCTCCATCAGCAGCCCGTGTTCGACGGGATCCGCGTGCGCGATACCGAGGAGATGGTTGACGAGGGATCCGGCACCGGAGCCGCGCGCCGCCACTCGGATGCCCATCTCCCGTACGTCGTCCACGACTTGAGCGACCGTCAGGAAGTAGGTGGCGAAGTTGTGGTGGGCGATGATGTCCAGCTCCTGGTGCATCCGCTCCCAGTACGCGCGCCGCGAGTCATAGCCGCGCAGCACCATGCCCGCCGCCGCGCGCGAGGCCAGCACACGCTGTGCGGTGCGGCGGTCGGCGCCGACGAGATGGGGCTCGGGGAAGTGGACGGCGCCGATGCCGAGGTCGTCCTCGGGATCGACGAGGCATTCCTCGGCCGTGGCCCGGGTCTGTTCCAGCAGGTGGTACGCGGCGTCGCGGCGGTAGCCCGCGGCCTCCACGATCCGTTCGGCGAGGCCGTGCATGGCACCCGCGTCCTTGAGCCAGGCCTCTCCGCTGTCCAGCTTGCGGGGGTCGACGGGTACGAGGCGGCGGGCGGCGTCCAGTACGTCGGCGACCGGGCCCATGCCCGGGTCGGCGTACCGGACGGCGTTGCTGAGCACCGGGCGCACCCGCTGCTCGGCGGCGAAGCCGACGGTGCGGGCGGCCAGGCGCAGCGAGCCGGGTCCGGTGCCCTCGCGTCCGTGGCAGACGGCTTCGAGGCGCAGGTCGTCACCGTAGATCTCCCGCCAGGGTGCGAGGAGCTTCGCGGCCCGGTCGGGGCGGCCGGCGGCGAGCGCGCGGCCCACGTCGGAGGCGGGGCCGAGCAGTACGGTCAGGCCCTCGGCGTGGTTGTCCGCCCAGGGCAGCAGGGGCAGCTCTTCACCGCCCGCATGCGAAGCCGTGACGATTCTGCACAGCTCGGCCCAGCCGAGGGCGCCTTCCCGGGCGAGGAAGGTCACGCGAGGTGTCGATTCGTCGATGAAGGCACCACCGCGTACGGGAGTGCGCCGCCGCGCCCGCGCCGTACCCCGCTCCGGCGGAGCCACCGCGAGCTCCGTCCCGAACAGCGGACGTACGCCGGCGGCGGAACAGGCCTTGGCGAACCGGACCGTGCCCGCGAGGGTGTCCCGGTCGGTGAGCGCGAGGGCGTCCATACCGCGTTCGGAGGCGCGCTCGGCCAGCCGCTCCGGGTGGGAGGCCCCGTAGCGCAGTGAGAACCCGGAGACGGTGTGCAGATGCGTGAAGTCCGGCACGCGCACCTCCACTCTCCAGGGGCTCCCACGCCAGCCCTCGAACATTCGTTCCTGCTCTCTCGCCCCCACCATAGACCAATTATCGAACGCGTGTGCGACATCCATCCGGGATCCATCTTCGATCCGCCCAGGAGCCGCCCCGGAAGCTCACACCCACCCAGTCACCCGACCCCACCTGCGTAAACGCCGAAAAGAGCACAAGACACACGAAGGCCCCGCCCCCGCGGAAACTGCGCGGGGACGGGACCCTTCGAGCGATGGAGCGAGCTGGTGGAGCTGTCAGCCGATCTCGGTACCGGTGGCCTCGAGGGCCTCGGTGACCGGCTGGAAGAAGGTCTCGCCGCCGGAGGTGCAGTCGCCGCTGCCGCCGGAGGTGAGGCCGATCGCGTTGGTGCCCGAGAAGAGCGAGCCGCCGCTGTCACCGGGCTCGGCGCAGACGTCGGTCTGGATGAGCCCCTCGACGACGTCGCCGCCGCCGTAGTTCACGGTGGCGTCCAGGCCGGTGACCGTACCGTCGGACACCTGGGTCGTGGAACCGCTGCGCACGACCTCCATGCCGACGGTGGCCTCGGCCGCGCCCGTGATCTCCTGGGCGGTGCCGTCGTAGAGGTTCACCTCGCTCGGGTGCTCCACGTCCGCGGTGTACTTCACCAGGCCGTAGTCGTCACCCGGGAAGCTGGAGTCGGCGTTCTCACCGATCACGTTGCCGTCCGCGTCCGACCAGCTGGTGATCGCCTCGGTGCAGTGACCGGCGGTCAGGAAGGCCGGCTCGCCGCCCTGGACCACGTTGAAGCCGAGCGAGCAGCGGCTGCCGCCACCGGTGATGGCGTCACCGCCGGCGATGAACTTCTTGAACTCACCCTTGGTGGTCTTGAGTTCGGCCTTGGCGCCGAGCTTGTCGACGACCTTGGTCAGCTGGGCCATCTTCGCGCCCTTGACCGTGCGGTCCGCGGTGACGACGATCTTGTTGGTGGTCGGGTCGGTCGCCCATGAGGTGCCGGCGATCGTCGCGTCCTGCTTCAGCGCCGTACGGGCGCTCTTCAGCTCGGCGAGTGAGTTCTCGACGATTCTGGCCTTGCCTCCCGCCGACTCGACGGCGTCGGCCGCGGCCTTGTCGAGCACGTTCACGACGAGGTTCTTGGCCTTCGCGTCGTAGTACGTTCCCGCCGCGTCGGCACCGAGGTCCTTGCCGAGCGTGGAGGCGAGCTTTCCGGCCGCCTTGATCGAGAGAGTGTCCGGCTTGGGTGCGGCCGTGGTCTCACTCGCGTTCGCGGACTGGAAGGTGACTCCCGCGGCCACGAGTGCGGCGATTCCCGCACCAGCCACGGCGGCACGCCGCTTGGGTATGCGTCGGTGCTTCAACTTACGTCCTCCTGTGGGGGGTCGGCCGCGGCGACTGTGGGGGCCGTCACGACCGGAAGGCTTGCGGGCATGGACACGACAAACAGCAAAAGCCACGTCCACGCCAAGGACGCCGCCCACTATTCCGATCCTTATAGGGAGCACACAAGGTCTAGTTCAGGACGCGCGCTCGGTAACGAGCGCGCGCCCCCCGCAGGTTGACGCGCGTTGAGTGCCCGTAATAAACACCACGTCAATTCCCGCAGCAAACACTACGGGCGAGTAACTATGGGCTCTCAGTGAGGTCTACACCTGTCCGGATTTCGACCCTCCGGAGTCCGGATCGAACGGCTCGGGAACCGGCGGCAGTTGCTCCCGCAGCGATTGCTCCGCCGTCGACGGCACCGGCCGCTCCAGCTCGGACGACGACTCCGAGGGCGACTCGGACGAAGACCCGGCCGACGGCTCCTTCGCCTCGGCCAACTGTTGCTGAGGCTGCGCCAACAGCTTCTGAAGCTGGGCGAACAACTCCGGAGAGGGCATCGAAGGCTGCTCCTGGGACGGCGGCGCCGGCTGCTGCGCGCGCTCCAGGAAGCGCAGCAGTTCCACCGGGAAGGGCAGCACGAGCGTGGAGTTCTTCTCGGCCGCGACCGCCACCACGGTCTGCAGCAGCCGCAGTTGGAGGGCGGAGGGGGTATCGGCCATCTCCTTGGCCGCCTCGGCCAGCTTCTTGGAGGCCTGCAACTCGGCGTCGGCGTTGATGACCCGGGCCCGCCGCTCACGGTCGGCCTCCGCCTGCCGCGCCATGGACCGCTTCATCGTCTCCGGCAGCGATACGTCCTTGATCTCGACCCGGTCGATGGAGACACCCCACTCCACGGCCGGACTGTCGATCATCAACTCCAGGCCCTGGTTGAGCTTCTCGCGGTTGGACAGCAGATCGTCCAGCTCGCTCTTGCCGATGATCGAGCGCAGCGACGTCTGCGCCATCTGCGCCACCGCGAACCGGTAGTCCTCGACCCGGATGACCGCGTCGGCGGCGTCCACCACCTTGAAGTAGACGACCGCGTCCACGCGCACCGTGACGTTGTCCCGGGTGATCCCCTCCTGCCCGGGCACCGGCATCGTCACGATCTGCATGTTGACCTTCTGGAGCCGGTCCACGAAGGGCACGATCATGGTGAATCCGGGCCCGCGCACTTCGGATCGCAGCTTGCCGAGCCGGAGGACCACGCCCCGCTCGTACTGTTTGACGACCCGGGCCGCCGCCGCCACGTACACCGCTCCGACGGATCCGAGAGTCAGCCCGGCCGTCACCAGCTCCTCGATCATTGCGACCCCCAGGGTCCGTATCGGGCGCATCAGGTGTGTACTTCAGGTACTTCGACGGTAACTCCGGGCCGGACGCGAAGGGGAGATGGAGGACAAAGGTGCCGAACGGCATTCGAATGCGGGACGGACGCCGGCTGGCGATCGAGGAGTGGGGCGACCCGGACGGCACGCCGGTGGTGGTGCTGCACGGCACACCGGGCTGCCGGTCCGGGGCGGTGCCCCAGGATCTGGTGGACGCGCGCCCCGGGGTGCGGTTCATCGCGTACGACCGCCCGGGGTACGGGGATTCGGACCGGGGCCCGGGCCGCCGGGTCGCGCACGCGGCGCGGGACGTGGCCGCGGTGGCCGACGCGCTGAAACTCGGCCGGTTCGCGGTGCTCGGCCGCTCCGGCGGTGCCCCGCATGCGCTGGCCTGCGCGGCGCTGCTGCCGAACCGGGTGCGGCGCGTGGCGGCGATGATGAGCCTCGCACCGCCGGACGCAAAGGGGCTGCGCTGGTTCGACGGGATGGCCGCGTCCAACGTCGAGGAGTTCACCCAGGCGCTGACCGACCCGCTGGACTTCGCCGAGCGCATCTCCGCGCGGGCCGCCGCGATCCGCAAGGACCCGGCCCAGCTCCTGGTGTCGATCCGCGACGGCCTCACCGACTCCGACCGGCGGATCATCGCCCGGCCCGCCATCAGCGAGATGCTGCTGCGCACCTTCCGCGAGGCGCTGCGCAGCTCGGCGTACGGCTGGATCGACGACGATCTCGCCCTGCTGAGCAACTGGGGCTTCGACCCTGCGTCGATCACCCGGCCCGTACTGCTGTGGCACGGCGCCCAGGACACCTTCTCCCCCGTGAGCCACTTCGAGTGGCTGGCCGAGCGCATCCCACGCGCCCGGCCCGTACTGGACCCGGAGGCCGGTCACTTCGCGGCCCTGGAGGCCCTTCCGGACGTACTCGACTGGCTGATTCCACGAGCGTCCGCCTGAGGCGCCCTGCCTGAGGAGTCCTTGTACGAGGAGGACGAGCCCCCGCAGCACACATACGTACGTGCATACATGCGGAGGCTCGTCCACTGCTGGCTGCGTACCTGTGTTCTTCGTGCCTTGCTACGTGCCGTGCGCGCCGATCAGTAGACGCTGACCCCGTAGGCGCTCAGGGCCTCGGTGACCGGCTGGTAGAACGTCGTGCCGCCGACGGAGCAGTTGCCGCTGCCGCCTGAGGTCAGGCCGTACGCGGTGCCGTTGCTGCCGTAGAGCGAGCCGCCGGAGTCGCCGGGCTCGGCGCAGACGTTGGTCTGGATCAGACCAGAGACGACGTCGCCGCCGCCGTAGTTGACGGTGGCGTTCAGGGCGGTGACCCGGCCGCTGTGTGTGCCGGTGGTGGAGCCGTCGCGGATGACGGTGGTGCCCACGCTGGGCGTGGCCGCGCGGGTGATGTTGACGCCGTTGGCGGTGCCGGGCCTGCTGACGGACCCGGAGTACCGCACGATGCCGTAGTCGTTGCCCGGGAAGCTGGAGCCGGCGGTCGAGCCGATGACCGTGGTGCGCCCGGAGTTGGAGTACCAGGTGCCGGCGCCGTCGGTGCAGTGACCGGCGGTCAGGAAGGACTGCGTACCGCTGCTGTTCTGGACGTTGAAGCCGAGGGAGCAGCGCCAGCTACTCGCATAGATGGCGTCGCCGCCCTGGATGAGCTTGTTGAACTTGCCCGGGGTGTGCTTGATCTGAAGGGCGTCGGCGTTGCCGCCCGCCGCTTCCTTGATCTTCGCGATCTCCGCGTCGGAGACGGTGCTGTCGACGGTGACCGTGACCTTGTTGGTCTTGGAGTCGACCGCCCAGGCGGTGCCCGGCACATCGGCCTGGAGTACCGAGGTGCCGGCCTTCTTGAGCTGGGCCGTGCTGAAGGTCTGTGCGTCGCTCGCGTTCGCGTTGGGGACGGTAAATGCGGCCGCGGCCACGAGTCCGGCACCGATGGCGATCAGCCGGGTGCGTCTCGCTATGCCGCTGCGGGGGGTGGTGCGCTTGGTCCTCACTTTTACGTTCCTCCACATGGGAAGTCGGGGGCCCGCGTGGGGGTCGGGGCCCGTGAGGCGCAGCCAGAGGCCACATGTCCGGATTCCGAACACGTTGTGCGCCTGGCAGGCGCTGGACGGAATATTCGACCGCCCGGCCGACCTGCGCAAGGGCGCCTTTCGGCCGTGCAGCGTTCAACTTGCGTATGCCCCGCGGAGGTTGCTGAGGTCAGAGGGTGTGAATTGCACTCCCCCGCGGCAATCGACATGCCCAAGGTATTCCCCGAAACCCACGTCAGACAGCCCCTCGGCAGGCGTTGAGTCACCGTCAGGCGGCTAGTTACGGCGCCGGATCGACCACCTCGTTCACCCGTACGCTCCGGCCGTCACCCATACGCCGTGAAGAATCATATTTCACTCTTAGTCAGCAGCCGTATACGGCAAGGGCCTTGGGAAACGCGGGCTCTCGACTAATTCGTTGTGCACCAGTACCGTCACGAAACCCCCGCGCGGCGTCTATCCCCTTGGCGCGACATCCGCATCATGGACGACCATGGGGAGGCGGAAAGAGACAAGACCGCTGTGAGAGGAGGCGTCCATGGGATCGGTGCGCAAGGCGAGTGCCTGGCTTGGCCTCGTCGACGACAACAACGATGACGAGCGTTACTACGACGACGACTACGCCGAAGGTTCCGAGCCCCGGGATGCCTGGGTCACGGATCCGCGAGTGAAGGTGGCGTCGGAGGCCGCCGAGCAGAAGGGCCGCCGGATCGGCACGGTCACCCCGGACAGCTTCCGGGACGCCCGTGGTATCGGCGAGCTCTTCCGGGACGGCGTCCCCGTCATCATGAACCTCACGGCCATGGAGCCGGCCGACGCCAAGCGCGTCGTCGACTTCGCGGCCGGCCTGATCTTCGGCCTGCGCGGCTCGATCGAGCGCGTGTCGAACCGTGTTTTCCTGCTGACCCCCGCCGACACCGAGATCGTCAGCGGGGAGCCGGTAGGCCGTCGGACCGACGGTTTCTTCAACCAGAGCTAGGCAAGGCCGCTCACCGGCCCGCCTTCCGGAGCCTGACGGCTACCGGAAGGCGTCGAGTCCGGTGAGCGCCTTGCCCAGCACCAGTTGGTGCATTTCGACGGTGCCTTCGTAGGTCAGCACCGACTCCAGGTTCGTGGCGTGCCGCATCACGGGGTATTCGAGCGAGATCCCGTTGGCGCCCAGGATCGTGCGCGCGGTACGGCAGATGTCGATCGCTTCTCGTACGTTGTTGAGCTTGCCGAAGCTGACCTGTTCGGGACGCAGCCGTCCCGCGTCCATCCGCCGCCCCAGATGGTGGGCGAGCAGAATCCCCTTGTGCAGTTCGACCGCCATGTCGGCGAGCTTGGCCTGGGTGAGCTGGAATCCGCCGATGGGCCGCCCGAACTGCTCACGCGTCTTCGCGTATTCGACCGCCGCCTCGAAACTCGACCGTGCGGCACCCATCGCACCCCACACGATCCCGTAGCGGGCGTGCGAGAGACAGCTGAGCGGCCCCTTCAGCCCGGTGACCTCGGGCAGTACGGCATCGGCGGGCAGCCGCACGTCGTCGAGTACGAGCTCACTGGTGACCGAAGCCCGCAGGGACCATTTGTGCTTGATCTCGGGCGCGGAGAAGCCGGGGCTGTCGGTGGGCACGACGAAGCCGCGGATCCCGTCGTCGGTCTGCGCCCAGACGACGGCGACGCCGGCGACCGAGCCGTTGGTGATCCACATCTTGCGCCCGTTCAGGACCCAGTCGGTCCCGTCGCGCTTGGCGTACGTACGCATCGCCCCGGGGTCGGACCCGTGATCGGGCTCGGTCAGCCCGAAGCACCCGATGACCTCGCCGGTGGCCATCGGCGGCAGCCACCGCTGCTTCTGCTCCTCGGACCCGAACCGGTGGATCGCGTACATGGCGAGCGACCCCTGCACGGACACCAGCGACCGGATCCCGGTGTCGGCGGCCTCCAACTCCAGGCAGGCCAGCCCGTACTGCACAGCACTGGCCCCCGCACACCCGTACCCGCTGAGCGACATGCCCAGCGCTCCGATCGCCCCCAACTCACGTGCCAGCTCCCGGATTCCGGGCAGTTCCCCGGTCTCGTACCACTCGGCGATGTGCGGCATCACGCGATCCGCGGCCCAGTCCCGCACGGTGTCCCGGATCGCCAGATCCTCCGGCTCGAGGAGCTCGTCGAGGCCGAGGAGATCGGCGGGGTCGAAGGGGGGCAGCTTCGAGGATGCGGACATGGGGGCCTCCGGCGACGAAAACTAGCACTGTTAACCACAACGCACGGCTGACGTTACGACGCAGTGTCACGCAAGTCGAGAGGGACTGCTTCCTCCCACGAACCGCGGTCCGCGGTCCGGGATCCGCGGTCTACGAACCCGCAGCCGCCAACGGCGCCGCACCGCCCACTGGGAACCCGCACAGATCAGCGGAGTTGAAACGGGCGGTGCGTGGGGGGGGAAAGTCTTGACCGCAACCACGACGCACGGGTCAGACGGACGACTCCGCCCGCAGGTGCGCCGAGGCCTCCCGAGGCCCAGGCACCTCAGCGAAGCCCGCCGCGGGCGAACCGCACTCCATGGCCCGCGGCAACCGCAAAGCCATAACGGCCCCGAGCAAAAGCAACACCGCACTGACGAGCAACGTCACATGCAGCCCATGCACAAACGAGTCCCGGGCAGCATGCCGCAACGCCTCCCCCGACCCCCCGCCCAGCCGCGCAGCGACCTCGTACGCCTCACCCAAGGAATGACTGGCCGCAGCCGAATCCGCGGCAGGCACCCCCCGCACAGAGTGCAGCCCCGGCGCGTAGGCCGCGTTCATCACGCTCCCGAGCAGCGCGACGCCAATCCCCGCCCCCAGCTGGTACGACGTCTCCCCGATCGCCGCGGCCCCGCCCGCCTGCGACTGCGGAGCCTCACTGAGCATCGACTCGTACGCCCCGAACAGCGTCACCTCGAGCCCGAACCCGAGCAGCACGAACCCCGTCAGCAGCAGCGGAGCGTTGTCGTGGCTGCCCATCCCCGTGAGCATGATGACCGCGGCGGCGGTGAGACAGAAGCCGAGGCTGACCATGGTCCGCGGCCCGAAGCGGTGCAGCAGCTTCGCCCCGACAAGACCAGCGGCCATCGCGGCGAAGGTGAGCGGCACCAGCCGCAGCCCGGTCTCCAGCGGCGAGAGATTGAGGACGAGCTGGAGATACTGCGCGGCGATCAGTTCCAGACCGACCAGCGCCAGCAGGGCGAGCACGATGCATCCGACGGACGTACTGAAGGCGGGCCTGGCGAACAGCTGGAGATCGACCAGCGGATGCTTGCGCCGCCGCTGCCGCCGTACGAAGGCGACGAGCAGCCCGGCTCCCACGATCAGTGGCGCGATGGTGTAGGCGCTGAGCGGCATCTCCCCGGCGCCCAGCCGCTTGACGCCGAGGACGACGCCGAAGAGCCCGGCGGCGGCCAGCAGCGCGCCGACGACGTCCCAGGGCCCCTCGCCGTCCCCGGTCGACTCGGGCAGCAGCCACCGCCCGACGGGCAGGCTGACCAGCATCAGCGGGATGTTGATGAGGAAGACCGCACCCCACCAGAAGTGCTCAAGCAGGAACCCGCCGAGCAGCGGACCGACGGCCGCGCCCACCGCGGCGACCGCGCTCCAGACGCCGATCGCCATGGCCCGCTCACGCCGGTCGGGAAAGACCTGCCGCAGGATCGAGAGCGTCGCGGGCATGATCATCGCGCCGCCGACGCCGAGCAGGGCGCGCGCCGCGATCAGGACGTGCGCGGTGTCGGCGCAGGCCGCCAGCGCGGAGGCGACGCCGAAGAGGGCGTACCCGAGCAGGAGAATCCGTCTGCGGCCGACCCGGTCGCCCAGCGTGCCGAAGAGGATCAGCAGCGAGGCGCAGACCAGCGGATAGATGTCGACGATCCAGAGCAGCTCGATAGCGCCGGGCCTGAGATCCTCGGTGACGGCGGGCACCGCGACATGCAGCACGGTGGCGTCGACGGCGACCAGCAGCAGGCTGACGCAGAGGACGACGAGGACGACCCATCGGTTTGCACCGGCCCCGGCCTCCCGACGGCAACGCGAAGCGGCCGTGGTCGTCCCGGACATGCACGTACCTCCCAGAAGTTCCCTCGCGTTCGGCGGATCCGCGGGGTGGGGAGTCCCTGCGGTTTGCGGCCGGGAGGAGCGGTGTCCCGGTCTCACGCAACAAAGGCGAGTGAGTACGTCAGAGTACGCGAGATCCCGCCAGTGGCGAGTGGCGGGGCTCTCACGTCCCTCACAGATCCTGTGTGGCGTACGCCACGCTCCCCATGTCCGACCACGCCCCGCGGGGCCGTCCGGTTCCGGGCGCGGCCCATAATCGATCCCGTGACCGATCTTGAAACGCCTGTCGCGCCGGCCCGTCCGGGCCCCTGGCCGCGCCGCGTCGCCCCCGCCTTGCTGGGGTACGCGGCGGTCCGCGCGCTGGGCCTGACGGCGCTCGCGCTGTGGAGCGCCGCTCGCGACAAGAGCGCGCACCAGTTGCTCACGGCACGCTGGGACTCGCTCTGGTACACACGGGTCGCGGAACTCGGTTACGGCTACGAGGTGCGCCTCCCGAACGGCGACGTGCACTCCAACCTGGCATTCTTCCCGCTGCTGCCGTGGCTGGAGCGGACCGTGTCAGCGGTGACCCCGCTGTCGTACGCGGACGCGGGCCTGCTGATCAGCACGCTCGCGTCACTCGCCGCGGCCTGGGGCATCTTCGCCGTCGCGGACCATGTCTACGCAGAAAAAAAGGCGCGAAGCGCGGCCTTGGAAGGGCGGTGGTGGGAGAC
>NZ_JAAKZX010000244.1 GCF_011045025.1 Streptomyces ureilyticus | reverse complement strand
GTGCGGGGGATGTGAGGGGTGGGGGCAAGGCTGTTGCGGGTCTCAGGACTGGTACGGCTGCTGCTGGTGGGGCTGTCCCTGTCCGTATGCCTGGCCGCCGGGGCCGTTCGCGCCCTGTGCCTGCAGCTGCTCCGCCTGCTCCTTGGTGATGCGCTGCTCCGCGCCGCAGAAGGTGCACTGCGTCATGTACTTCGTCGAGAACGGGAACAGCGGCACGAAGAACAGCGTGAACTTCGTGACGCGCTTCTTGAGGGTGTGCGCGGCGGGGTTGCCGCAGCGGCCGCACATGAACGTCAGTATCGCGAGCTGGTAGAGGTATCCCTTGGTGCCAAAGATGATCATGTCGGTCGGTCCTTCCCAGACTGCTCTCGGTCGTCGTCGCGGCCTCAACCGTCGTGGCCCCAACCATAGAATCACCATGTGAACGTCTCACCATCCCCTGATGACTCCCTGCGCACCGCCCTGGCCGGACTGGTCGACGGACTTCCGCCGAAGGTGGCCGCGCGGGCGGTCGAGCGGTTGATCATGAACTATCGGGGACGGACGCCGACGGACGCACCGGTGTTGCGGGATCGTTCCGATGTGGTCGCGTATGCGGCGTACCGGATGCCGGCGACATACGAGGCGGTGCGCTCGGCGTTGGAGGCCTTCGCGGCGGCGGTGCCCGGGTGGGAGCCCGCCAGTCATGTGGATGTCGGGGGCGGGACCGGGGCGGCGACCTGGGCCGTCAGTGCCACCTGGGAGGGGGCGCGGGCGGTCACCGTGCTCGACTGGGCCGAGCCCGCGCTGGCGGTCGGGCGCGAAATCGCCGCCGCCCATCCGGAGCTGAAGGCCGCCGAGTGGCAGCGCTCTCGTATTGGAGCGGCGCTCACGATCGAGAGCACTGATCTCGTGACCATCTCGTACGTCCTCGGCGAGCTGACCGAGGGCGACCGTGCCGCCGTCGTCGACGCCGCCGCGGCCTCCGGCCAGGCCGTCGTGGTCGTCGAGCCCGGCACTCCCGACGGCTACATCCGCGTCATCGAAGCACGCGCCCGCCTGATCAACGCCGGCTTCCACGTCGCGGCCCCCTGCCCCCACAGCGCGACCTGTCCCATCGCCCCCGGCGAGGACTGGTGCCACTTCTCCGCCCGGGTCAGCCGTTCCTCCCTGCACCGGCAGGTCAAGGGCGGCTCCCTGGCATACGAGGACGAGAAGTTCAGCTACGTCGCCGCCGCCCGCTTCCCGGCGACTCCGGCTCCGTCCCGCGTGGTCCGCCGCCCGCAGATCCGCAAGGGCCAGGTACTCCTCGACCTCTGCGAAACCGAGGAGCGTCTGCGACGCGAGACGGTGACGAAGCGCCATGGTCCGCTGTACCGGGCGGCTCGCGACGCGGACTGGGGCGACGGGTGGCCTCCCTCGGGGGCGTAGCGCCGACTCGCGGCGGGGGCGAAAACCCCTGCGCCGGAGGCGCCCGTGGCGAGACGCCGCGTCTTGTCAAGCTGGTAAATTCGGCGCATGGTCCAGAAGTCCGCCCAGCCCTCGCAGAAGCCCGCCCCCAACTCCACCCGCCGCAGCGAGCGATCCCGTCGCGCCATCTACGACGCCGCCCTCGCCCTCGTCAGTGAGGTCGGCTATCCGAAGACCACCATCGAGGGCATCGCCGCCCGCGCCGGCGTCGGCAAGCAGACGATCTACCGCTGGTGGCCGTCCAAGGCCGACGTACTCCTCGAAGCCTTTCTCGATCTGAGCGAGCAGGCCTCGGAGCTGGCGGCGAAGGAGGGGCAGGAGCCCTTCGAGTTCCCGGACACCGGCGACCTCGCGGCCGACCTCAAGTTCGTGCTGCGCGCCACCGTCGACGAACTGCTCAACCCCCGGTTCGAGGCGCCGAGCCGCGCGCTGGCCGCCGAGGGGGTCGTGAACGAGCAACTCGGCGCCGTCTTCGTGTCGAAGCTCCTCGAACCCTCGCTCCAGCTCTACGTCCAGCGGCTGCGCTCCGCCCAGGACCAGGGCGCCGTACGCCCCGAAATCGACCCGCGCATCGCCCTGGAGCTCTTCGTCTCGCCCCTCGCCCAGCGCTGGCTCCAGCACACGGGCCCGATCTCGTACGAGTACGTCGACACCCTCGTCGACTACGCGCTCCACGGCCTCACCCCGCGCTGACCCGAGATTGTGACCAGAGCGACACCAGGGGTACGTAGAACAGGCGGCTAAATCCCCTCAAAATGCGCGATAACGCCTGATCCCCGTGTCGCGTACGCATCGCCCCACCCACCCCAGGACGGGAGCTTCGGCACCCCGTGCCGCCGGATGGTGAGACCATGAGGCATGCTGTCCGCAACACGCTGTCCGCACAACAGCGAGGCGAGGGGATAGATGAGCGCAGAGTTCGGCCGCCGTTCAGGCGGCGGGCAGGGCAAGATCTCCCAGTGGCTGCGCGGCCGCCGACGTCCCTTGATGACCGATGCCGCCGACGACACCAGCCGTGAGGAACTGCTCCTCGCCGCCGCAGGCGCCGGGCTGCCGCTCGCGCCCGCCGCCCACCCCTCCGGCTACCGGTGCTCCTGCGACCGCGTCGGCTGTCCCACCCCCGCCCGGCACCCCGTGTCGTTCGCCTGGCAGACCCAGTCCACGACCGACCGCGCGCAGATCGAACGGTGGGCCCGGCATCAGCCGCAGGCCAACTTCATCACCGCGACGGGCATGGTTAACGACGTACTCGACGTACCCCTCGAGGCCGGTCGCGAGGCGCTGGAGCGGCTGCTCGCCGCGGGTGTCGAGGTCGGGCCCGTCGCCGAGTCCGGCGGTGACCGGATGCTCTTCTTCACGGCGACGCGCGGTACGCCTGAGGACGAGGACGAGTGGTGGCCCTGTGAGCTGGACTGCCATCCCGAGACGATGGATGAGCATCCGGGGTTGCGGTGGCACTGCCGTGGGTCGTACGTGCTCGTGCCGCCCGCCCAGCTTCCCGGTGACCTGTCGGTCACCTGGCTGCGTGGGCCCGAGCATCCGCTCCCGGATCCACTGACTCTGCTCGAGATCCTGACGGACGAGTGCGCGCGGTTCGCCGGCGCTGAGCCCGAGCATGTGACGGCGTGGCCCATGCGGGGCTGACGCCGGGCGCCCCTGACGGGGCGTTCCCCGTACCCCTTACTCCCCCTTCGCCCCCGTAAGCCCCTGAATCCTCGCCAAGAACTCCACCTTCTGGTTTGCCGCGCCCGGGCCCGGGTCCAGTACCGCCTGGTTCGACACCGACTCCAGGGTGATCGACTGCTTGGCATCGCCTGTCATCAGGGCTTTTACGTTCGCGTCGGAGACGTTCAGCGGGACACCCTGGGCCGCCGTCTGCTTCTCGTAGTGGCGGGTGGTGAAGAAGACCAGAGCGCTGCCGTCCGTGGTGCGCAGGCCCAGGGGGGCGTATTCGCCGGAGGTCAGCGGCTCGTCGAGGTACTGGCGGACCAGGCCCGGCTTCTCCGCGTTCTTCTCGCGGAGGTCCCGCCACGCGGAGGTGTGCGGACCCGCGGCGAAGGCGGCGCCGCCGTCCTGCAGATACGTCGCGTACGTCTCGGCCAGGTCCTGCGGCGGTACGGCCAGATCCGCGGCGTTCGCGGTGACCGGCTCGGCCCAGCCGTCCTTGTCCTTCTTGAACTCCGGTACGTCGTCGGCGGCGAGGATCGTCAGATACGCGACCTCCCACACCTCGTCGGCGCCGCCCCGGGTGAAGACAAGGAGCCAACGGGTGCTGCCGCCACCTTTGTTGGCCTTCGAGTCGGCCACGAACCAGCGCGGCCAGCCCGCCTTCTTGGGGATGGTGAACTCGGTGTCCGTCAGCTTCAGCGGGGCGTAGTCGGGATTGCCGCCCGGCTGGTTCTTCGCGCCCGCCCTGAGCTTGGCTCCGTCGATGTCGGCGAGCGGGCCGGTGACCCGGTCGGCGTCCAGGGCCCGGTCATTGGCCGCGTTGGCCTCGTTGTAGGCGGCCGTGAAGTCCTTGAGGGCACGTGCGGCCTCGGTCTTCGTGGCGCCCGGGAGGATCTCCCGCTCCCCGTGCACCACCATGCACCCGCTCGCCGTCACCGACAGCACGGTGACCGCTGCCGCCGACGTGCTCAGCCGGCCCCACCTGCGAAGTGTCTGCGGCGTTCTCATCGGATCGTCTTCACCTTCCCCTTCCCGGAGGCGAACCCTATCGGGGCGGGGAAACGCGCCGCACCGTGGGATCACGTACGAGGGTGACCACAGGCCTCCGCTCAGGCCTCCTCGACCTTTTCGCGAACCGGGGCGGGCGTCTGCGCCGTCCCGCCGCCGAGCCGCATCGGCGACAGGAAGAGGGCGAGCGTCGGTACCAAGTACAGCGCCCACACGATGACTTGGAGCACGGTCGGGTCCGGCTGGAAGTTGAAGATGCCCTTGAGGAGCGTGCCGTACCAGCTGTCCGGCGGGATGGTGGAGCTGATGTCGAAGGCCTTGTCGGTCAGGCCGGGCAGGAAGTCGGCCTCCTGGAGGTCGTGGAAGCCGTACGCGAGAACGCCCGCGGCCACGATCACCAGCATGCCGCCGGTCCAGGTGAAGAATTTCGAGAGGTTGATCCGCAGGGCCCCGCGGTAGAAGAGATAGCCGAGTACGACCGCGGTCACGATGCCCAACAGGACGCCGATCAGGGGAGCTTGGGTGCCATCGCCCGAGGCGCGCACGGACGCCCACACGAACAGGGCCGTCTCCAGGCCCTCCCGGCCGACCGCCAGGAACGCGGTGGCGACCAGCGCGCCCGTACCCATCTGCAGCGCCGCGTCCAGCTTCCCGTGCAGCTCGGCCTTCAGATGACGGGCCGTACGCCGCATCCAGAAGACCATCCACGTCACCAGACCCACCGCGAGGATCGACAGCGAACCGCCGAGCGCCTCCTGTGCCTTGAACGTCAGCTCCTGTGAGCCGAATTCGAGAGCGAAGCCGAAGCCCAGGGAGATGCCGACCGCGACGCCGATGCCGATCCAGATGGGCTTCAGCGCGTCCCGTCGCTCCGTCTTCACCAGATACGCGACGAGGATGCAGACGACGAGACTGGCTTCGAGGCCCTCACGCAGGCCGATCAGGTAGTTGCTGAACACGGTCTACGCCTCCTCGGAGAACAGCGCCCGGCCCCACCAGTCGTCCTTGTCCCGGACGCCCGGCGGGATCGCGAAGATCGCCGAACCCACATGCTGGATGTACTCGTTGAGCGGGTCGATCGCCAGACTGCGCTGCACCGGGATGAAGCCCTTGCGCACGTCGCGCTGGTACGCGAGGAAGAACAGCCCCGCGTCCAGGCGGCCGAGCCCGTCCGTGCCGTCGGTGAAGGAGTAGCCGCGGCGCAGGAGCGTCGCCCCGTTGTTGGAGTCGGGGTGCGCGAGCCGGACGTGCGCGTCGGGCTTCATCGCCTTCAGGAACGGCTCGTCGCGCTCCTTCGCCTTGCCCACCGGAGCACCCTCGCCCTTGTCGCGGCCGAAGATGTCCTCCTGCTCCTGGAGCGACGTACGGTCCCAGGTCTCGACGTTCATGCGGATGCGCCGCGCCACGAGATACGAGCCGCCGGCCATCCAGGACGGCCCCTCCGCCCCCACCCACACGAACTTCTTGAGCCGGTCCGTCTCCGTCCCCGCGATATTGCGGGTGCCGTCCTTGAAACCCATGAGATTGCGCGGGGTCTGTTCCTCGGGAGTCGTCGACGAGGTCTTGCCGAATCCCAGCTGGGACCAGCGGATGACGACCTTGCCGAAGCCGATCCGGGCGAGGTTACGGATCGCGTGCACCGCCACCTGCGGATCGTCCGCGCAGGCCTGGACGCACAGATCGCCGCCGCTGCGGTTCTTGTCGAGGTTGTCACCCGCGAACTTCGGCAGGTCCACCAGGGCTTCGGGCCGCCGGTCCGCCAGGTCGAACTTCCCGAACAGGGACGGCCCGAAGCCGATCGTCAGCGTCAGACGCGACGGCTTGAGGCCCAGCGCCTCACCGGTGTCGTCCGGCGGCGCCTCGGCCAGACCGCCGTACGCGCCCTCACCAACCGTGTGCCCGGCCGCCATCCGCCGCGCCGCCGCCGTCCAGTCCTTCAGCAACTGGACGAACTCGGCCCGGTCCTCGGTCTTCACCTCGAAGGCGGCGAAATGCAGCCGGTCCTGCACCGGTGTGGCGATGCCCGACTGGTGCACGCCGTGGAAGGCGACCGCGGCGCCCGACTCGGCGGCGGTCGGCTCGGCGTCATCGCCCGTACGGGCCATCGCCACCGCCCCGCCGGCCGCGGCGGCCCCGAGCGCGAGCCCGGCACCGCCCCAGCCGATCAGCGAACGCCGGGACGGAGTACGGGAGTTGGACTCCTGCATGTCACCCGTCGCCTCGGTCTCGTCCGCGGCTTTCGTACTGTCCGTGCTGTTCGTGGTGTCCGTCATGGCGGCAGACCCTCTTACTTCACGACCGCGGCGGCGAGCTTGGACAGCGGCTCCGCAAGGGCGTTGACCGCGTCCGAGAGCTCCTTGCGCTCGGCCTTGCCGACCTTGTCGTACGAGGTGAACTCGTAGGAGTTCTTGTCCGTGCGGTACTTGTCGAGCAGCGTGTTCAGCGCCGCGAACTGTGTGTCGAGCTCCTTGGCCAGCGCCGCGTCGTTCTCCGAGGCGACCGGCTTCAGCAGCTCGTACGACTTCTCGGCGCCCTCGACGTTCGCCTTGAAGTCGACCAGGTCGGTGTGCGAGTAGCGCTCCTCCTCGCCGGTGACCTTGCCGGTGGCGACCTCGTCGAGGAGTTCCTTGGCGCCGTTGCCCATCGAGGTCGGGGTGATCTCGGCCCTGCCGGCCCGCTTCTGCCAGTCAGTCAGATCCGTGATCAGCTGGTCGGCGAGCTCGGAATCGCGGTCGGTGAGCTTCTTGTCCTGCCACAGCGACCGCTCCAGGCGATGCCAGCCGGTCCAGTCCTTCTCCAGGGACTGGCCCTCCTCCAGACCGTCCTCGCGCAGGTCGACCTTCGGGTCGATGTCGCCGAAGGACTCGGCGACCGGCTCGGTGCGCTCCCAGCCGATGCGCGAGTCGGCGTACGCCTTCTTCGCGGCCTCGATGTCACCGGCCTTGACCGCCTCCGCGAAGACCTTCGCCTTGGGCAGCGTCTCGTCGGCCTGCTGCTGCGCGTACGCCCGGTAGTCGGCGACGGCCTTGTCCAGACGCGGGTCGCGCTTGGCGACCTTGCCGCCGCCCGTGGCGGTGACGTCCTGGCGTATGCCCTTGCCCTTCATGCCCGGCTTGCAGGCGATCCGGTAGGCGCCCGCCTTCACCTCGGCGGTGACTTTCTGGCTGGTGCCGGGACCGATGTTCTCGCGCTCGGTGACGATCCGGTCGTCCGGGAAGAGCAGATAGACCTCGGTGACCTTGGAGCCCTTGTTCTCCACGTCGATCTCGACGTGCCCGGCCGGGAACTCCTTTTTGGACACCTCGCACTTGGTATCGGTGGCGGTCACGGCGATGACGCCGTCGCCGCCCGCGGCGTCGCTCTTCTCGGTGCAGCCGGTGACGGCGGCCAGCGCCGCCGCGGTGGCGGCGGCGGTGACGACGGAGAGGCGGACGGCGCGCATACGGGCTCCAAGGAAGCTCAAGGGAAGTGCACAGAGGAGCCGAAGACTCCAAGTGAGGCTGCCCTAACTTATCTGAGGCTTACCTCAGTGCCGGCCGCCCGTAAAGTGATTCAGCTCTCATAAAAAGTGCACAAATACGGCCAGATCACGGTGGCTCAATCGGCGCCCCACGAAACGGTCAAAGACGCGTCAAGAACCCCGTGGAGGAGTAATGAGAGGCTGATCCGTAGCCGGCCGCGGGCTGATGCTTGAATGCCCGAGTGACTGATTACGACGTGCTGCGCGTGTTCTGTGGCCCCGGCGGGGGACGTGGGAACGCCCTGGCGGTCGTACGCGACGGTTCCCTGATGCCGGAACGCGACGACCGCCAGGCCTTCGCGGCCCAACTCGGCTTCAGCGAAACGGTGTTCGTCGATGATCCCGAGCGCGGGGTCATCGACATCTACACACCCGGCGCGCGCCTGCCCTTCGCCGGCTACCCGTGTGTCGGTGCGGCCTGGCTCCTCGACGTACCGGAACTCGTCACGCCCGCAGGCGTGGTGGGCACCCGCCTGGACGGCGAGTTCAGCTGGATCGAGGCCCGGCCCGAGTGGGCCCTGCCGCGTACGTTGCGGCAGTACGGGTCGGCCGCCGAGGTCGACGCGCTGGAGGTGCCCCCACTAGGGGAGTGGCTCTACGCCTGGGCCTGGCAGGACGAGGCGGCGGGCCGTGTCCGCGCCCGCGGCTTCCCGGGCCGAGGCGACGGCATAGACGAGGACGAGGCAACAGGCGCAGCGGCCCTCCAACTCACAGCCCAACTGGGCCGCGCCCTGAACATCACCCAGGGCACGGGCTCACAACTCCTGACGGCACCACAGCCGGAGGGGTGGGTAGAGGTGGGCGGCAGGGTGTTCCTGGAGCACTGAGGGCTACGGGGCGCTTTGTGTGGACGCGTCCCGTAGCGCGCGGAGTGCTCACGCACTGACGCGAAACTCCTCACCCAACGCAGAAAAGACCGCGCTGTTAAGCGCGAACGCCCGCTTGCACTCAGCGACGATCCGCTGCTTCTCCAGATCATCGGCGCGAACCTCGTCCAGCAACGCGCGATAACCCCGCTTGAACGCCGCCGGGTTGGCGATCCGCTCGAACACGTAAAACCGCACCCCGTCACCCTTGCGCGCAAAACCCCACGTCTTCTCCGCCTTGTCACGGATGATCTGTCCACCGGAGAGATCACCGAGATAACGGGTGTAGTGGTGGGCGACATAGCCGCCCGGCCAGGTGAGCGCGCACTCCGTGACGCGCCGCGCGTACTCCTGCGTCGCAGGCAGCGCCGTAAGCCCGGCTCGCCAGTCGCCGCCGCGCAGATGCGCGAGATCCCGCTCGAGCGCGGCGAGCCGCAGCAACTCGGGCTGGATGAAAGGACCGGCGACCGGGTCGCCCGACAACTGCTCCGCCCCCTCCTCCAGCGCCCGGTACACGAACCACAACTGCTCGGTGTAGCGCGCGTAGGCGTCCACGCCGAGCCGGCCGCCGAGCAGGTCGCTCATGAACGTCGACGTCTCCGCCTCCACGTGCTGCTCATGCGACGCCGTACGGATGAGCGTCGAGAACGGTGTACCCGACGAGTTCATGTGAACCTCCGAGGCCGAAGGGAAGACGAGAGCCGGGCTCATCTTCTATGGTTAGGCTTACCTAAGTCAACGATTTCCCGACACCCTGTCGGCAAAACCCTACCCCGAATCACCAGCACACCCACCCGTCGGACCACATGAAAAAGCCGCCCGCTCCCGGGGGAGGGAGCGGGCGGCTCTGACGCCGTGAACGCGGCTGGTCAAGGGGCTAGGGCAGCGTAAGCACCTCGGCCCCGCTGTCGGTGACGACCAGCGTGTGCTCGAACTGAGCCGTCCGCTTGCGGTCCTTCGTCACGACCGTCCACCCGTCGTCCCACATGTCGTACTCGTACGAGCCCAGCGTGAGCATCGGCTCGATGGTGAAGGTCATCCCGGGCTGCATGACGGTGGTCGCGTTCGGGTTGTCGTAGTGCGGAACGATCAGCCCGGAGTGGAACGACGAGTTGATCCCGTGCCCCGTGAAGTCCCGTACGACCCCGTAGCCGAACCTTTTCGCGTACGACTCGATGACCCGCCCGATGATGTTGATCTGCCGGCCGGGCTTGACGGCCTTGATGGCACGGGTCAGGGACTCGCGCGTGCGCTCGACGAGCAGGCGCGACTCATCGTCCACCTCGCCCACGAGATACGTGGCGTTGTTGTCGCCGTGCACCCCGCCGATGTACGCCGTCACATCGAGGTTGATGATGTCGCCGTCCCGCAGCACCGTGGAGTCCGGAATGCCGTGGCAGATCACCTCGTTGAGCGAGGTGCACAAGGACTTGGGGAAACCGCGGTAACCGAGAGTGGACGGGTAGGCCCCGTGATCGCACATGTACTCATGGGCGACCCGGTCCAGCTCGTCCGTCGTCACCCCCGGCGCGATCTTCTTCGCGGCCTCGGCCAGCGCCCGCGCGGCGATCCGCCCGGCGATCCGCATGGCCTCGACCGTCTCGGGGGTCTGCACCTCCGGGCCCTTGTACGGCGTGGGGGCGGGCTTACCCACGTACTCGGGACGCCTGATGTTTCCCGGGACGGGACGGATGGGGGAGAGCTCCCCTGGTACGAGCAGCGACTGGCCAGACATGCCAGCGAGTCTAACCAGCGCCCGCTGGGGGACGATGACTCTGGCGAAAGGAGCCGTAGCCATGGCCCTGTTCAAGAAGCGCACGGTCGGCAAACCGGGCGAGTGGTACTACTGCCTGGAGCACAAGAAGGTCGAAGAGGGCCCCGAGTGCCCCGCGAAGGACCGCATCGGCCCGTATGCCTCCCGGGGTGAGGCCGAGCACGCGCTGGAGATCGCCCGCGAACGCAACCTGGAATGGGAAACGGACCCCCGCTGGCATGACGGCGCTCCGCGCGAGTGACTCCGTCGGTTGGGCGGTTGGGTTCGTTGTCGGGTGCGGGTTCGTTGTGGCTTGTCGCGCCACCCCGCGGGGTGCCTCCGGCGGGTGCGGGTGCGGGTGCGGGTGCGGGTGCGGGTGCGTTGTGGTTGCTCGCGCCCCGCGG
This sequence comes from Streptomyces ureilyticus, assembly GCF_011045025.1. Classification (GTDB taxonomy): domain Bacteria; phylum Actinomycetota; class Actinomycetes; order Streptomycetales; family Streptomycetaceae; genus Streptomyces; species Streptomyces ureilyticus. The sequence goes on along the minus strand of NZ_JAAKZX010000244.1, from coordinate 2,157 downwards.
CGGAGCCGCATATGTCACAGCCCCGCGCCCCTCGGGTGCGTGGTGGGTGAGGGGTCGCGCCTCACCCAGCCGGAGGCAGCGGGGCCTGGGGCGCAGCCCCCCCCCACGCGGCGGAGCCGCAAATTGACACAGCCGGGAAGGGGCGGGGCTGGGGAAAGAAAAACCCCAACCGGCCACTCGTAACGTGGCGTTCACCCCGAATTGGCCCCCCGCGGGCAAGGGGCCCAATCACCCCACAACGCGGCGGAGGCCCCGATGGCAGAAGCATCCGTACCCTTCCGCGCAGGCCAGCACGGCTACGCAAGCTTCCGTATCCCGGCCGTCGTCACCACGGCGGCCGGAACCCTGCTCGCCCTGTGCGAGGGCCGCGTCGGCTCCCACGACGACTTCGGCAACATCGACATCGTGCTGAAGCGCTCCACGGACGGCGGCCGCACCTGGGGCCCCCTGGAAGTCGCCGCCAAGCACGGTGACAACCTGGCCGGCAACCCCGCCCCGGTCGTCCTGGACACCGGCCGCCTCCTCCTCGTCCACGTCCGCAACGCGGCACTGGCCACCGAAGACGCCATCCGCAGGGGCAAGGTAAGCGCCGCCGACGGCCGTCGCGTCTGGGTCCAGCACAGCGACGACGACGGAGTCACCTGGTCGACGCCACGCGACATCACCGCACAGACGAAGAAGGCGAGTTGGCGCTGGTACGCCACCACACCGGGCCACGCCGTCCAGCTCACCGGCGGCCGCGTGGTCGTCCCCGCCAACCACTCCCTCCCGCCGACCGGCAGGGACAACGGCACCGAGGGCAAGTACAACGGCGGCCACTGCCTCCTCAGCGACGACCGCGGCGAGACCTGGCGCCTCGGCTACCTCGACGACAACACCGACGGCTACATCAACGTGAACGAGACGACCGCCGCCGAACTCCCCGACGGCCGCGTCTACTTCAACACCCGTAACGACGCGACAGCGCCCGGCACCCGCGCCGACGCCTACTCCACGGACGGCGGCCAGACCCTCGTGAAGCCCTTCCGGCCGCAGGCGGGGCTGGTCGCGCCGGTCTGCGAGGGCAGCGTTCTCCAGCTCCGCGACCCCGACGTGCTGCTCTTCTCCGGCCCCGCCGTCCCCGGCTACCGCGCCCTCATGACGATCCGCGCCAGCACCGACGCCGGCGTCACCTGGCGGCCCGTGCACACGGTGGACGGACTGCCCGCCGCCTACTCCGATCTCGTACGTCTCGACGCCTCGACCGTCGGCCTCCTCTACGAGACGGGCGACTTCAGCGCGTACGAGACGATCACCTTCCGCAGAGTGCCCGTGACGGACCTCACCTGAGCGCCGGGGCGCGGCGGTGCGGACGTAAAGTCGGGCCATGACCTCTACCGACAACAGTGCACAGCAAGCCGCCAAGGCCCCGGCCAAGGACCCCTGGGACCTGCCCGACGTGTCGGGGCTCGTCGTGGGCGTGCTCGGTGGCACCGGACCGCAGGGCAAGGGTCTCGCCTACCGGCTGGCCCGGGCAGGGCAGAAGGTGATCATCGGTTCGCGGGCCGCGGAGCGGGCGCAGTCCGCCGCGGACGAACTCGGGCACGGCGTCGAGGGTGCCGACAACGCCGAGTGCGCGCGGCGCAGCGACATCGTGATCGTGGCGGTGCCCTGGGACGGGCACGGCAAGACGCTGGAGTCGCTCAGGGAGGAGCTGAGCGGGAAGCTCGTCGTCGACTGCGTCAACCCGCTCGGTTTCGATAAGAAGGGCGCGTACGCGCTGAAGCCGGAGGAGGGCAGCGCCGCCGAGCAGGCCGCCGCGCTGCTCCCCGACTCGCGCGTCACCGCCGCCTTCCATCACCTGTCCGCCGTACTGCTCCAGGACCCGGAGGTCGAGGAGATCGACACCGATGTGATGGTGCTCGGCGAGGTACGGGCGGATGTCGAGATGGTGCAGGCGCTGGCCGGCCGTATCCCCGGCATGCGCGGCATCTTCTCCGGTCGGCTGCGCAACGCCCACCAGGTCGAGTCGCTGGTCGCGAACCTGATCTCGGTGAACCGCCGCTACAAGGCCCATGCGGGCCTGCGCGTCACCGACGTATGAGCGGTTGGGGGACACTGGGTGGTTGAAGAGCAGTGTCCCCCCGGCCGAAGCCGTGTCCCGACAGGAGCCCACCC
>NZ_JAAKZX010000243.1 GCF_011045025.1 Streptomyces ureilyticus | reverse complement strand
CCCGAAGCCAGGGGCTCCGCCCCCTGGGCCCCCGCTGGGGGCTGCGCCCCGTTCATCTTCTTAAGTGCTGGCAGTCATGCATGCTGGGCGCATGCCCTACACCAGCGCAAACGCCACCCTGACCGCCGCATCCGTCGCCCTCGACGTCCTTACGGGGCGTGAGTACCTGCGAGTGTCCCAGGACAGCTCTGGGCGGCAGCGTTCCGTCACGGAGCAGCACGACGACAACGAGCGCACCACCGCGCGCCATCACATCGCGATCACAGGCGCGGCCTACGTCGACAACGACCGGTCGGCAAGCCGGTACGCGTCCAAGACACGGGACGACTGGGCGCGGCTTGTGGCCGATCTTGAGTCCGGGGCGTTCACGGAAGACGTGCTGATCTTGTGGGAGAACAGCCGCTACAGCCGCAAGACGTCTGAGTGGCTGCACCTGATGGAGTTGTGCGAGGCGCGCGGGAAAAAGATCTTCATCACGAGTGACGGCCGACTGTACGACCTGACTCACTGGAAGGACCGCCGCAACCTGCGCGAGGATGCCTCGGACTCCGAGACAGAGAGCGACAAGGTCAGCATGCGCAACCGGCGTACGTCTGCCGCGCAGGCAGAGCAGGGGCGCCCGAACGCCACGGCGCCGCACGGCTACATGCCGCAGTACGACCCCAAGGACGGCAAGCTGATCAACTGGGTTGAAAACCCGGAAGAGTCGGCCGTCCCGAAGGAACTGTTCCGGCGCCTGCGCGCGGGTCAGTCCATGCGTTCCATAGCGCGCGACCTGGGCGAGGCTGGGCACGTCAACCGGTCCGGCCGTCCGTTCACGAATGATCACCTGCGGACGATGGCGCTCCGTCCCGCCTATGGCGGGTACCGCAAGCACACGCCCAAGAGCCGCGGGCGCTCCTTCACGGCGCAGAACACAGAGACGAACCTGTACCGCGCCATCTGGGCGCCCCTGATCGATGAAGAGACGTTCTGGGCCGTGCGCCGCATGCTGCTCGCGCCGGAACGCCGCAGTACCCGCAACGGCCGGGCGAAGCACGTCCTGACCATGACCATGAAATGCGATGTGTGCGGCGGGCAGGTTGCCGCGGGCGGGGACAGTGCGGGCGCCTACTACTTCTGCCGTCAACGGCGCTGCGTCCAGATCAGCAAAGCGCAGGTGGATGCGCTGATCATCGGGGAGGCTGGGCGCCCCGGCGTGATCCTGGCCTATCTCGCGTCGGACAGGGTGTTTGAGGACTTCACCGCATCCTCGGGTGACTCCGGCAAGGTGGAGGGCATCCGCGCGGAGCTGTCCCGCCTGCGCGCGGAGAGGGGCGAGGCGGAGAACGCGGAGCCTGAGAGCATCGCGGAGGCGCGGATGTTTGCGCGGATGGTCGAGACGCTGGGCAAGAAGATCAGCGCCCTGGAAGACGAAGAGCGCAGGCTCACCCTTCCTGCCGTCCTCACGGACCTGATCAAGCCGGGTAAGGACGTCGCCCAGGACTGGGACGCCGCGCCGGTTGAAGCACGCCGCGAGGCAGCGCGCCTACTGCTGTCGGCTGACTGGCTGGGCGAGGTGCGCATCACGCGCGGTCGGGGCAAGACTGCCGCCGAGCGCATCCACTGGCACAGAGAGCCTGCCTGTGAGGTCTGTACGGCCGCGTAGCGCACGGCCAACGGCGCCCCCGTCCCTTTCCTGGGCGGGGGCGCTTTCGTGCGCCTGGTGGCCGTGCAGGGCCGCGCGCATGCGTGCTCAAATCCGGTGTGGAGTGGGCCGACTCTGCAATTAAAGCTTTTTCTTGCCTTTCCGAGCTATTTGCGTAGGCTGGGGTTTTGCTGCACACCGCAGCCGGACTCACTCCCCTAGTCCCGACGGGACATATTCCGGAGAGTCTCCAGTGCCTATCTCTCCCGAGACGGCGAAACTCCGTGCCCGCATCGCAGGGCGCAAGCGTCAGAACCCCGATGCCGATGTGACCGAGTGTCAGCGTGCTTTGAAGGCGCTGACACTTGAGGAACACATCAGGCGGGTTGTCGAAACAGCCCCGCTTCCCACGCCCGAGCAAATCGCGCGCCTGCGTGATCTCCTGCGCCCTGGGCGGTAACTCCCCCTGCACTCAACAACTTCACAACCGCCCAACTGCGAGGGGAACGAACCCTAAGCGCAGCGGCTGAATTCCCGAGCGGGGCAGACATCCCGCGATGACCGGTCAGCCATGGGGCGTCAAGGATCTTGCCTTGAGTTTTCCCAACCATCTATGGATGTGATGAAACATGCCCAAGAAGAAGAAGTCCAGGAAGCCGAAGCCGGCGCCAAAAGGGCCGCCCAAAGCAATCAAGGATTACGCGAGGAACTACAAATGCAGCCATTGCAACTCACGCGTTAACGGCGTCACGCGCGACCCGTCCGGCATTTATCACATGAATGTTGGCCACGACGACACTTGCCCCGTATTGCGGGGCGCCCTTACAGACGTGCCTGATGCGATACGGGCAGCTCTAGCCGCTGGGCGACTCCCGACGGTCCTAGAGGACCGGATTAGCGGGGGCGCGACCAATGAGCCTACCGATTGACTACGCCCTGTCCTATGCCCGCCTGGGATGGCGCCTCATGTGGGCACCCAGGGGACTGAAGCACCCGGTAATGAAGGGGTGGCAAGAGAACGCCACAACGAATATGGCAGTGATTGCGGCATGGTATAGAGACGACCCTACGAGAAATGTGTGTGTCATAACCGGGCAGGCGTCAAACCTATGGGTACTCGACATTGACGACGGCGACGGGAAAAGCGGAAGCGCAACACTCGCAGCCCTTGAACGGCAACACGGAAACCTGCCTCGCACTTATGCAGTCGGGACAGGTGGCGGAGGCGTTCATTACTACTGGTCATGGGCTGGCCTTGATTATGAGCTGACTAACAAGGCTGGACGCCTGGGCAATGGCCTTGACATACGCGCCAATGGCGGGCAAGTCGTTGCCCCGCCTTCCTGGTCAGAGAAAGGCGCATACGTCGTACTCGACAACGTGCCGGTTGCTGCTGCCCCTGCATGGCTGATTGGCCTACTGCGCGACCCATACGCAAGCCGCAGCGCCTCGCCCTTCAATCAGCCTGGGCACAACGGCAGCGCAAAGGGCAGGCTCACAGGCCTACTCAGAACGGTATTGCACGCCGAGGAAGGGCGCAGGAATGCCGCGATTCATTGGGCTGCCTGTCGAGCGGCTGAGATGGTGGCAGCCAAGGAAATAACCAGGGAGCAAGCCGAGGAAGCACTAAGCATGGCGGCAGGCGACATAGGTATATCACCCATCGAAGCTATGGCGACCATTCGAAGCGCCTTTAGGTCGGTGGCCTGATGACAGACAGAGCGGCGGAGATAGCCGCTAGGGCCGGTGTGTCCGCCGAGCCTGCCGAGAATCCCATACCGGCACGGCTGGCAGAGCTACGCGCCGCATTGGTCCGCAGTAGTCAACTAGAGAGTATAAGCGACCCTGTTCCTGTCCTTGACGGAATCCTGTACCGGGATTCCCTCGCGTGGCTGTTCGGCAAGCCTGGGGGCGCCAAATCATTCGTTGCGCTCGACTGGGCAGGATGCATAGCCAATGGAATGCCATGGCACGGCCACACCACCACGAAAGGCCGAGTGCTCTATATCGTGGCGGAAGGCGTGTCCGGCATACGCAAGCGCGTAAGGGCCTGGGAGGAAGCCTTTAGGGTTCCGATGGGTGACGTCACGTTCCTACCCATGGCCGTGCAGCTACTCAGGTCGGAAGACCTGAGCGCCCTTATTGAGCTAATCAAGGAGCTAGGCCCAATCCTGGTAGTTATCGACACTCAGGCACGCGTCACTGTTGGCGCGGATGAGAACAGCAACGGCCAAATGGGCGAGGTGGTCAATGCTGCCGATAAGATCCGGCGCGCTTGTGGCGCCTGCATTCTCCTGGTCCACCATTCCGGCAAGAATGGGCTAGACCTGCGCGGTGCGTCTGCTATCGAAGGTGCAGCAACCAGTGTGATCAAGGTCGTCAAAGAAGGGGACCGCGTATACGTCTACAGCGAGAAACAGAAGGACGTCGAGGACTTCCCCAAGATCTCTCTGTGCCTGCGGGACGTAGGGGCGTCGGCTGTCCTGCATTCGTCCAACGCGTTCGATCCCGCGCACGTGAACATGACAGAGGCGGCGGACAGCGAACGGGCAGTGTTGGACGCCATGCGGGACACCTTTGGAACAACCAGCGCGACAACCGCTCAGCTCATAGAGGTCACGGGACTGCCAAAGTCAACAGTGTATTGGGCGGTAAACAGCCTGCATGCAAGGGGTGCAGTGCGCAATATCGGCACTAAGGCGCGCCAGAAATGGGCTCTGCCCGACGGGACACAAGGAACCTTGATCCCTGAAACGTCCAACGATTCCAACGGCGTCCAATTGGACTAGCAAACTTCCAATCCAATCCCACCCCCTTATAGGGGTGGGATGTTGGACATTGGCACTGGACGAAAGAAAGGAAGCAAGCGAAGATGAATGCGCCTGCACCATGCCCGCACTAGGGCACACAGCCTCGCCCAGGCACACACAAGGGGCAGCCATGACGCCTGAATGCCGCACCGCAGGATGCACCGCACTGCCATACGTGCGAGGCCTATGCAGAGCCTGCTACCGGCGACTACGCGGGCAACTCCTCGGACCCTGCACCGCCCAGCACTGCACCAAGCCTCAACACGCAGCCGGACTGTGTATCGCCTGCTACTTCCTAGTGTGGCGAGCACGACGCAGGGCCGCTTGAGCCGCGGAAAGCCTCCGATTTTTTAGACAGGGCCAATCCCAGCCCCACGCCCAACTTCCATTTTTCCTTGCGGGGCGAATCTCCCAGGGTGATCATGAGCTTGGGTCCGACTCATCCCCCCGGACCCAAAGGCGGGACGGCTATAAAGCGTGCGAGGTTTCCTGTAGGCGCTTTACCTCGCACCCCGTTTAGCCGCTCGCCAACCGCGAGGCAGCGCGCAACGCACCTCGCACCGCACACGCGATAGCCCCTGTCATCTTCCGGCAGGGGCTATCGCGCGTCGCAAAGGGACAGTGCGCAACACATCCCGCTAACTGAATACCGAGCAATCCCAGGCAGGGCGAAACCCACCTGAATTCCAGTCACGACTAATGGAACAGGTGGGAACACCCATGTCTAGTCAGCTCATAAAGCAACTGCACGCTAACCGCCTCCGCACGTGGGAACAGGCAAAGGAACTTGCCGACCGTGCAGCCGATGAAAAGCGTTCGTTCACTGGCGAGGAAGAGCGGCAGTGGCTGCAATTCAACGACGACATTAACGAGTACGACAAGCGCATCACGCGGATTCAGAGCGACGAACGGCGCGCACGCGACGCGGACGCCATCCTGAGCGCCCCCGGTCGAGCGGGCGCAGTTATCCGCAACGCGGAACTGCGAGCCTGGGCGAGGGGCGAGGGAAGCCGTTCTATCGAAATCCAGAACCCTGGTAGCCCAATCGATTTCCGCGCGCTTTCTAAGCTTTCTGCCGGCGCAGGCGGAAGCGTCGTCCCGCAGGGTTTCTATAATCGCCTGATGGCGCACCTGATTGAATCCAGCGGCGTCATGCAAGCCGGGGTGACCGTGCTCAACACGACGTCGGGCGAGACAATCCCTGTACCCAAGACGACCGCTCACAGCACGGCTACCCTGGTCGCGGAGGCTGGCACGATCTCGACCAGTGATCCGGCTTTCGGCAGCGTCGACCTGGGCGCCTATAAGTACGGCGCGAAATTCCAGGTAAGTACGGAACTCCTCGCAGACTCAGGCGTTGACCTAGAGGGCTATCTGAGCGCCCAGGCGGGCAGGGCCCTGGGCAACGCGTTCGGCGTTCACGCGCTGAGCGGTACGGGCGCAGGGCAGCCGCGAGGAATCCTCACTGACTCGACGGCAGGAGCTACCGGGCCTACTGGTGTGAGTGGCGGTTTCGGCGCCCAGGAGACAGCCGACAGGGGCGCAGATTTGCTCATTGAGCTGTTCTACAGCGTCATTGCCCCGTACCGGATGAGCGCTTCCTGTAATTGGATGATGGCCGACGGCACGGCTGCAACCATCCGGAAGATTAAGGACGCGACTAACGGACAGTACATCTGGCAGCCTGCCACCATTGCGGGGCAGCCTGACTTGCTCCTGTCTAAGCCGGTAGTCATTGACCCGAACGTTCCGGCCGTTGCGATTGACGCTAAGTCTGTTCTGTTCGGCGATTTCTCGACGTACTTTGTTCGCATCGCTGGGGGCATCCGCTTTGAACGCTCGGATGATTTCGCGTTTGACACCGACCTGGTGACCTTCCGCGCACTCATGCGGGCAGACTCGGCGATGGTCGATTTGACCGGCAGTATCAAACATTTCGTTGGCGGCGGAAGCTAAGCCAGCACACAGTAAGGGCCCCTCTATCGCCTCGCATTCGCGGGACGGTAGAGGGGCCCTTTTCTGCGTTCACGGCAGCCGCTACGCCTCGATGGCCTTTAGACCCTCGTACGCCTCGCGCAGTTCGGGCGCTTCCGGTAGCTGCCTCACCTCAACGGCTTTCACAACTTCCAGTGCTCGCCAGTGATTTGACGGGACTACGCGCCCACTGAGTATGGCTTTCTGTACTGAGTTGCAGGCTTCGTCTAGGCGGTTGTCTGCGAGGAGTACTAGGGACAGGTCGATATTGGCCGAAGCCACTCGGCGCGGCCATTTCGTGACGTCATCTGACGGACTCAGACGCGCGATTACCTCGCGTGCGAAAGGTTCCGCGGCAGCATCACCCAGCCATGCCAGCGTAGTTGCTGTGTAGGCAAGCGCCTTTGCAGGGTCGTACTGATAGTGATGCTCTGTCGGACGGTCCGGAATTCCTAGCGTGGCAGCCATCTTCTGCACTTTGTCGATGGCCGCATACGTCTCTGTTGCGTGACCGAGCCTCGCGCGTGCGCGCCCTTCCTGGGCGGTCGCTTGAATCAACGCCGACGTTCCCGCAGGGGCGACGCTCTGAGCGGCTAGGGACAGTTCAAGGGCCCGTACATAGTCGCCATCTGTCAGCACGCGCCACGCGTCGGTTTCGTAGCACCACGCTTCGATTTCCGGATGTTCCGCCTGCCGAGCGAGAGTAACCGCCGCTTGCAGTCTGGCCGTTGCAGCGTGGCCCTGTTTCAGGTCAATGTGCAGCGTTGCGCCGAGCAGTGACAGCCATCCGCCGACGACCAGCAACCGCCTATGTTCAGCTAGCGTCTTGCGCCCGTCGAGCAGACTCACCACATACGCCGAGTGCTGCCGTACACGCTCCAAGAGATTATGCGGAGGCGTAACGGGATACGCCGTTGCCAGCTCATCAAAGGCCCGCTCTAGACGCGTCAGAGTCTCCGGTCCGACGTCGCTTACCTGAACGCGTCGAGCCAATTCCCAAGCGGCCATTTCGTCATCATTTGCCGGCTGAGCGGGAACAATCCAACTGGGCGCCGAAGTAACGGGCAGAACGTCCGCGGCTAGCAATTCGTCCAGTTCTCTGGACGTGAGTTGCAGGAGCTTTGCCATTTTGGGCCGCTGATGCGGTTGCGGGTCAACCTCGCCCTTTTCCCAGCGCTGCACCGTGGTGCGGTCGACTTTCAAGGCTTCCGCGAACTGTTCCTGCGTGTAGCCGCTCGCCTTCCGGCGCTGCGCTAGACGCTGCCGCTTTCCTGCCATGCCCGTACTCCGTCCGGGTGCCGTCTTCCCTGGTCAGGGTAGCGCGTGCAGCCAAGATGCCGCCTAAATGCGGCAGTTCTGCCGTGGTGCAGCCTGCGTGCAGCGCGGGAGCGTGAGCAGACGCAAGACCCCCGCAACCGTGCGACCGGTCCGGGGGCATGGACCACCTGAGAGAGCAGGCAGCCGATGCACTACCTATCACAGCTACTCGCATGGGTGAGAGGCGCCCTACTCGGGCCCCGCACCCCAGGCAGGCACAGCCGCACCGCTACGCCGCAGGCGCCCCCTGTAGCGCGCGCTAGGCGCCTCGCTCCGAACGTGCTGGGCGCCCGCCTGGTCGCAGCGCGCAGGCACCGCACAGGGCAGCCGACAGGGCCCGTGCAGGCGCCCCAGCCACGGGAGCGCGCCGAATGGTTCCCGCCTCGCCCGTGGGACCACACAGGCGCTCTCGTGCGGCCCTACGTGGCACACCTGGGCGAGGCGCCCCGCAGCGCACGCGCAGGCGCCCAGGCGCACCCTTGGGGGGCAGCGCGGTGAGCGTCCATGAGCGCGCCCAGGAGACAGGCGGAAGCGACACGGTAAGCACTCAACACCCTGCATTTCAGGGCTTGTTGAAGCATGCTGCGAAATGTGCTCTGTGCACGAACGGCGTCTACTGCGTGACCGGTGGCGTCCTGGTCAAGACGCTCCGCGAGGCGTCCGGAAAGGACGCGTGATCACGTGACGATGACCATCGGCGTATACCGGGTCAACTCCCAGACAGGCGACCGCACTTGCGTCCAGCGCACGCGGACTGTCCGCCCCGTAAAGGTGCCGGAAATCTCCAGCGGCTACCCGCCGTGCACCTGCCCGCGCTGCCGGACCGGGGCCAGCCGACCAGACGACCAGGGGGGCACAGTGACCCGCTCCATCATCCGAGCCGCTGAATGGACGCTCGGCGCGGAAACCGCGGAAGGCGCCCCGCAGGGCATCTACTCGGCCGAATGCCTCGCCTGCGGGGCGCAGGCACAGCCAACCGACAATGAGCGCTTGCCTGTTGAGGTCTGGGCGCTGAAACACACAGGCTTGAATCCGACGCATCGTCAGTACAAAGCCATGGCGGAAACCTTCTGGCGAGTCACGCCGACAGGAGACAACCCCTACCGCGAGCACGACGCCTAGCACGCGCTAGTAGGCGACCAGCACGACCAGCACCAAACCCGAAGGCTGCCGCTTCCGGGGCCCTGCGAGGGGCACGGGCAGCACGCTAGGCCCCCGTACCGGCTTTCCCCCGCCCGGTACGGGAACAGCGCCCCCAACCGGCAGCCGCACAGGCCCGGTTGGGGGCGCGCTGTCTTGCGCGCACGTATCACGCCGGAAAGTCGCGAAACAGTCACGGAACGGCCACACCTGCGCTTCGATTCTGGGCGCCCAGGATGCGCGCCCTACCCTCGAAACAGCCTGTTTGTGCAGGTCAGACGCTACCCGCACTTAAGAAGGTGAACCGCCCCCAGACCCCCTTTCGGGGCTCCGCCCCGGACCCCGATTCGGGGGCCAGCCCCCGGACCCCGGTCCTCAAACGCCGGACGGGCTGAATTTCCGCCGGGCCGCGCTGACTTCAGCCCGTCCGGCGTTTGAGGACGAGGCCGTTCAGGCCGATGCGGGGTCTGGGGCGCAGCCCCAGGGATGGGACGGGTAGGGGCGGCGGGGGCGAAGCAAAAACGCCGAAGGAGCCCCCCGCACCACGGATGGCGGGGAGCCCCTTCGGGTCGATCAGTGACCGGAGGTCAGGAGGCCTTGGCCTTCTCCTCTGACTTCTGGCGGGTGGCCGGCGGGAGTTGGGCCTCGGCGGACTGGGCCACCTTGGGCGCCGGCTTGGCGGCCTCGTAGAACTCCTCGCGCGGAGTTTCGATGGCCCCGAGCGAGACAACCTCGCGCTTGAGGAACATCGCCAGCGTCCAGTCCGCGAAGACTCGGATCTTGCGGTTCCACGTCGGCATCGCGAACCCGTGGTAGCTGCGGTGCATGTACCAGGCGAGCCGCCCCTTGAGCTTGATCTTCACCTTGCCCATGACGATCATCGCGACGCCCTTGTGGAGGCCGAGCCCGGCCACCGCACCCTTGTTGGCGTGCGCGTACTCCTTCTGCGGGAAGCCCCGCATACCGGAGATCACGTTGTCGCCGAGGACCCGCGCCTGACGCAGCGCGTGCTGGGCGTTCGGCGGGCACCAGGCGTTCTCGACGCCGGCCTTGCGAGCGGCGACGTCCGGCACCTGGGCGTTGTCGCCGGCGGCCCAGATGTAGTCGGTGCCCTGGACCTGGAGGGTCGCCTGGGTGTCGACGTGACCGCGCGGACCGAGCGGCAGACCGAAGCGGGACAGGACCGGGTTCGGCTTGACGCCGGCCGTCCACACGATGGTGTTGGAGTCGACCTCGAGTCCGTTCTTCAGCACGACGTGGCCGTCGACGCAGGAGTCCATGGAGGTGGACAGGTACACCTCGACCCCACGGGCCTCCAGGTGCTCCTTGCCGTACGTGCCGAGCTTGGGACCGACCTCGGGGAGGATCTTGTCCGCGGCGTCGACGAGGATGAACCGCATGTCCTCGCGGGACACGCTGCTGTAGTACTTGGCCGCGTCGCGGGCCATGTCCTCGACCTCGCCGATGGTCTCGGCGCCGGCGAAGCCACCGCCGACGAAGACGAAGGTGAGCGCCTTGCGGCGGACCTCTTCGTCGGTCGTGGAGTCCGCCTTGTCGAGCTGCTCCAGCACGTGGTTGCGCAGGCCGATGGCCTCCTCGACGCCCTTCATGCCGATGCCCTGCTCGGCGAGGCCGGGGATCGGGAAGGTGCGGGAGACCGCGCCCATCGCGATGACGAGGTAGTCGAAGGGCAGCTCGTACGCCTCGCCGACCAGCGGGGCGATCGTGGCGACCTTGCGGTCCTGGTCGATGGTGGTGACCCGGCCGGTGAGAACTTCCGCCTTGGGCAGCACGCGTCGCAGCGGGACGACGACGTGCCGAGGCGAAATGCTGCCGGCGGCGGCTTCGGGGAGGAAGGGCTGGTAGGTCATGTACGACCGGGGGTCGACGACCGTGACGGTCGCCTCGCCGTAGCGCATCTTCTTCAGAATGCGCCGAGCTGCGTACAGGCCTACGTACCCACCGCCTACTACGAGGATCCTGGGACGCTCCGTGGTGCTCATGCCATCGAGTATCCACCCGCCAGAGGGGGGTAGCTCGTGCGCCCCTTCACAAGCTCGGTCGCACCCTCTGCTACACTGCCCGGCCCGCATTCCCCGCCCCCGCCTCCACGAAGGAACCATGGGGTGCTTTGGGGCGTTGTCAACACCGCGTGAGCTGCTCTTTGGGCCCGCGACCCGGCTGAACCAGTCGTCTGATTCGCTGCCTCCCGCCGCCCCCGAAACGGTCTTGTACGTCCACTCCGGAACCCCGCATGGCTCCATGGGCGCCTCGGGACGTAAAAACCTCCCTCAGCAGGGTCGATTTCCTTGTGAAGAACTTCACGAAGTTTCTCGGCGAGATGTTCCTGAGGGGCTTCCAGCGCCCCTCAGACGCGCTCATACGTTACCGGAACCGCTCAGGCGATACTACCCGTGGGTAGCTTAAGTGGGTGAGCGGCGTACTGAAGGGCCGCTAAAGGTCCTCCGCCGCCTTCCACGCGATCCCATCCAGGATGTCGTGCTCGCTCACGACGACCTCGCTCGCTCCGATCCGTTCCATGATCGAGAGGAGTACGAGGGCGCCCGCGCCGATGACGTCCACGCGGCCCGGGTGCATGGAGGGGATCGCGGCTCGCTCGGCGTGGGTGGAGGTCAGCAGGGACTCGGTGATCTCGCGGACGCGGGCGTACGGGACCCGGGAGTGGTGGATGACGCCCGGGTCGTACGCCGGGAGGTTCTGCGCGATCGCCGACACCGTGGTGACGGAACCCGCGAGGCCGACCAGCGTGCGGGCCTCGCGCAGGGGCACGCTCTGCTCGACGAGGTCCAGAGCCGCCTCGATGTCGGCGCGCATGGCGTTGATCTGAGCGGGAGTCGGCGGATCGGCGACCACCCCGTCGTGCACGAGGTGGCGTTCCGTCATACGTACGCAGCCGATGTCGACCGAGCGCGCGCCGCGTACGTGGTCGTCGCCCACGACGAACTCGGTGGAGCCGCCGCCGATGTCCACGACCAGGTAGGGCTTGGCGAGGTCCGTCCGGCCGCTCAGTTCCTTGGTCGCTCCCGTGAAGGAGAACTCCGCCTCCTGGTCACCGGTGATGACCTCGGGCTCGACGCCCAGGATGTCCAGGACGCCCCGTACGAAGTCGTCGCGGTTCTCGGCGTCCCGGGAGGCGGAGGTCGCCACGAAACGGACGCGCTCCGCTCCGAGCTCCTTGATGATCGCCGCGTACTCCTTGCAGGCGGCGAACGTCCGCTCCAGGGCCTCGGGCGCGAGGCGGCCCGTACGGTCGACGCCCTGGCCGAGGCGGACGATGGTCATCCGCCGGTCCAGGTCGATGAGTTGACCCGTCGTCCCCGCGCCGAAGGCGCTATTGGACACAGTGGCGTCGGCGACGAGGAGGCGGATGGAGTTCGTACCGCAGTCGACGGCGGCGACGCGTGTCACTTCTCGCCACCTTCCTCTTCCGTACCGGACTCAGCCCCGGACTCAGTCGTGAAGAAGCCGCCGCCGTTGGCGCCGAGCTTCAGGAGGTCCTCCTGGGACTGGGCCGGCAGCACGCACGGCCCCTTCCACCACCACTCGGGCAGCATCGCCAGCGCCTCGTCGCCCAGCGGGTTCACCCCGGGGCCCGCGGCCAGGGAGTGGGCCACGAGTACGTGCAGGCACTTCACCCGGTCCGGCATGCCGCCCGCGCTGGGGAAGCCCTCCAGGACCTCGATGGCGTCGCGGCGGGAGATGTAGTCCTCGTGGGCGGCGCGGTACGCGGCGGCCAGGTCGGGGTCGGAGGCCAGGCGCTCCGTCATCTCCTTCATGACACCGTTCGCCTCGAGGGTGCCGATCGCGGAGGCGGCCCGGGGGCACGTCAGGTAGTACGTCGTCGGGAACGGCGTACCGTCCGGCAGTCGCGGCGCCGTCTCGACCACGTCGGGCTGGCCGCACGGGCAGCGGTGCGCGATCGCGCGCAGTCCGCGCGGCGGGCGGCCGAGCTGCTGCTTGAAGGCCTCGACGTCCGCGTCGGTGGGCTCGGTTCGCGGGGTGGGCTTTTTCTTATACACATTTGACGCTGCCGACGACCTGGTTGGT
>NZ_JAAKZX010000242.1 GCF_011045025.1 Streptomyces ureilyticus | reverse complement strand
GTCCAGGGGCGGAGCCCCTGGTGGGGTCTGGGGCGAAGCCCCAGGGTCGGGTATGGGAAGGGGCGGCGGGGGCGAAACCCTACGGGCCACCGCCGTCACCGCCCCCGCCACCGTCGAATCCACCGTCCTCGCGGCCACCACCCCCGGCTCAGCACCCGAGGAGCCACCCGCGTCGGTGGCCGTACCCCAAGCAGGCCAGAGCGACCTGATCCTGCTGCGACGGGTCGGCGCCGTCGACCCAGCCTCCCTCGACGGTTACCGAGCGCACGGCGGCTACGCGGCCCTGCGGCGGGCCTTCGCCCTAGGCCCCGCCACCGTCATCCGCGAGGTCACCGACGCCGGCCTCGTAGGCCGAGGCGGCGCCGCCTTCCCCACCGGCCGCAAATGGCAGGCCACGGCCGCCCAACCCGACCACCCCCACTACCTCGTCTGCAACGCGGACGAATCCGAACCGGGCACCTTCAAAGACCGCGTGATCATGGAAGGCGACCCGTACTCCCTCGTAGAGGCGATGACCATCGCGGCATACGCGATCGGCGCCCACAAGGGCTACCTGTACCTGCGCGGCGAGTACCCCCGCGCCCTCCAGCGCATGGAGCACGCCATCGACCAGGCACGCGCCCGCGGCCTCCTCGGCGACGACATCCTCGGCCAGGGCTACGCCTTCGACATCGAAACCCGCCGCGGCGCGGGCGCGTACATCTGCGGCGAGGAAACCGCCCTCTTCAACTCCATCGAGGGCTACAGAGGAGAGCCCCGCTCGAAACCACCCTTCCCCGTAGAGAAGGGTTTGTTCGGCAAACCCACTGCCGAGAACAACGTCGAGACGCTGGTCAACGTGCTGCCGATCCTCACGATGGGAGCACAGGCGTACGCGGCGATCGGCACCGGCAAATCCACCGGCCCCAAGCTGTTCTGCGTGTCAGGAAGCGTGGACCGCCCCGGCATCTACGAGCTCCCGTTCGGCGCGACCCTGGGCGAACTGCTGGACCTGGCGGGCGTACGTAAACGATTGCGCGCCGTCCTCCTCGGCGGCGCGGCCGGCGGCTTCGTACGCCCCGACGAGCTGGACATCCCGCTCACCTTCGAAGGGACGAGGGAGGCGGGCACGACGCTCGGCTCGGGGGTCGTGATGGCCTTCGACGACACCGTTCCACTCCCCCGCCTGCTGCTCCGTATCGCCGAGTTCTTCCGCGACGAGTCCTGCGGCCAGTGCGTGCCGTGCCGGGTCGGGACCGTACGCCAGGAGGAGGCCCTGCACCGCATCGCCGAACGCACGGGCACGGACGCGGCCGGCGACATCGCCCTGCTCCGGGAAGTCGGCCGCGCCATGCGCGACGCCTCGATCTGCGGTCTCGGGCAGACCGCGTGGAACGCCGTGGAATCCGCCATCGACCGCTTGGGGGCGTACGAATGACCGCGACCCGCCGTAGCACAGGAGCCGCCGTATGACCGTGACGCCGCTGGGGATCCCCCGCCGTCTGCTGGAGTTCACCATCGACGGAGAGCCGGTGCGAGCACCCGAGGGCTCGACGATCCTCGACGCCTGCCGATCCGCCGGGAAGGACATCCCGACGCTCTGCCAGGGCGACACCCTCACCCCCAAAAACGCCTGCCGCGTCTGCGTCGTCGAGGTCGAGGGGTCCAGGACTCTCGTCCCGGCCTGTTCCCGCAAGGCCGAGCCCGGCATGGAGGTCAAGACCGACACCGAACGCGCCCGCCACAGCCGCAAGATCGTCCTCGAACTCCTCGCCTCCTCAGTCGACTTGTCGACCACACCGCAAGTCGCCGAGTGGATCAAGGAGTACGAGGCCAAGCCGGACCGTTTCGGCCCGGACGCGGCCCGGCTGAATGAACAACCGAAGATCGACAACGACCTCTACGTCCGCGACTACGACAAGTGCATCCTCTGCTACAAGTGCGTAGACGCCTGCGGCGACCAGTGGCAGAACACCTTCGCGATCTCCGTCGCCGGGCGCGGCTTCGACGCCCGTATCGCGGTCGAGCACGACGCCGCGCTCACCGACTCCGCCTGCGTGTACTGCGGCAACTGCATCGAGGTGTGCCCGACGGGAGCTCTCAGCTTCAAATCGGAGTTCGACATGCGGGCGGCCGGTACGTGGGACGAGTCGGCGCAGAGCGAGACGACCACGGTATGCGCGTACTGCGGAGTGGGCTGCAATCTCACGCTCCACGTGCAGGACAATGAAATCGTGAAGGTCACCTCGCCGCACGACAACCCGGTGACCCACGGCAACCTCTGCATCAAGGGCCGTTTCGGCTACCAGCACGTACAGAACCGGGGCTGATCAGAACATGGGACGAGTCACGGAACGACGCAAGGTGATCCGTATTCGGGACGGGGCCGTCTCCACCCGCCCGGACACGCTCGTCGCCGAAGAACCCCTGGAGATCCGGCTGAACGGCAAGCCGCTCGCGATCACGATGCGTACTCCGGGGGACGACTTCGCGCTGGCTGCGGGGTTCCTGGTCAGCGAGGGTGTGTTGGGCGAGGCGCATGAGCTGCAGAACATCGTGTACTGCGCGGGCGCGACCGTCGACGGCTCGAACACGTACAACATCGTGGACGTGAAGACGGCGCCGGGCGTCTCGATCCCGGACATCACTCTCGAACGCAACGTCTACACGACCTCCTCCTGCGGCCTCTGCGGCAAGGCGAGCCTCGATGCCGTCCGCACGACGGCTCGGTGGGCCATCGACGACGGTGAAGCCGCCCCGGTCCGGCTCGAACCCGAGCTGCTCGCGAGCCTCCCCGACCGGCTGCGGGCATCCCAGCGGGTCTTCGACCGGACCGGGGGTCTGCACGCGGCGGCCCTGTTCACGGAGGACGGCGAGCTGCTCGACATCCGTGAGGACGTGGGCCGGCACAACGCGGTCGACAAACTGGTCGGCCGCGCCCTCCAGAGCGGCGCGCTTCCGCTCTCCCGCATGATCCTGCTCGTCTCGGGCCGGGCCTCCTTCGAGCTCGCCCAGAAGGCGGTGATGGCGGGCATACCCGTCCTGGCCGCCGTCTCCGCGCCCTCATCCCTCGCGGTGGACCTGGCGGCGGAGTCGGATCTGACCCTCGTCGGCTTCCTCCGGGGCGCCTCCATGAACGTGTACGCGGGCGAACACCGGATCGCCCTGCGGACCGCGGCCGCCCACGGCTGACCGGCTCCCCGCGACACGGCGGCGGGGCCCCGACCGGCGGGGAGCGCCCCCTGCGCCGGTGACTGGGGCTCCGCCACAGCCTTTTGCGTCGCGATGAGGCTTCGCCTCAGTCGCGCCGCCCCTGGGGGCTCTGCCCTCAGGCCCCCGTATCGGCCTTGCGGCCTCGTCCTCAAGCTCCCCCAGCTACCGCTGGGAGGTGTGCCCCCAGACGGGCTGACGTTGCCTGGACCGGTGTTTGAATCGGCACAAGTGACGATCCGCCCAGGAACGATCCACCCTGACTCATCTGTTGCGCCGTCAGAATGAACTCCCGCAGCCGCAACACATGGCCCCCCATCCGTCCCCCCGGACGTTTAACAGTCGCCGCAGGGACATCCATGATCACGCCACCCGACAGAACGACCCCTGCACGCTCCTTGTGGGCCCCCTGAGACCCCAAGTACCGTGCGTGGCGCGCACGTTGGACGTGGGATGTCCAGATGTCCGGACGGATGAAGGGCAGGTCGCACCATGCCGTCAAGTGTTCGCGCACGCCTCAGAACCACCGTCATCGCAAGCGTCGCCACCGCCGCGCTGCTCGCACTCTCCCCGCAGCCGGCTCCCGACGAACAGCGGGTCCAACCGGCCGCCGAAACCACCTCGTTCGAGCAGCAGGTCCTCTTCAAGCCCTCCCAAGATCCCGAATACGCGTGCTATCGGATCCCCGCCGTCGTGAAAACGACGAACGGCACGCTGCTGGCGTTCGCCGAAGGCCGGGTGAACGACTGCAGTGACGCCGGCGACATAGACATCGTGCTCAAGCGTTCCACGGACGGCGGGCGCACCTGGAGTCCCCTTCAGGTCGTCAACGAGGGCGGGGGCGACACCCACGGGAACCCCGCACCGATCGTGGACCGCGAGACCGGCCGCATCCTGCTGGCGGAGACGTACAACACGGGCCGTACGGACGGTCGCAACTGCGACGTGCCATGCGACCGCACGCCCCACATGCAGCACAGCGACGACGACGGGCGCACCTGGTCCGAGCCACGTGACCTGAGCGACGAGATCCTGCCCGACCACTGGAACTCCTGGTACGCGACCGGGCCCGTGCACGGCATCCAGCTGAGCCGTGGCAGGCACGCGGGGCGGCTCGTCTTCGGGGTCAACACCGAGACGTGGAACGGCGAGCGAAGCGAGATGGGGGTCCCCCCGGCCGGAGGCTGGGGGAGAGTGTCCGCCAACCATGCCGCCCTCATCGTCAGCGACGACGGCGGCGACAACTGGCGGATCGGGGCGACGGACTCGTATCCGATACCAGCAGGCGGTACGTTCCGCCAGAAACCGTCCGAGATCACCATGACCGAGCGGGCTGACGGGGTCATCCTCATCAGCGGCCGTGAGCAGGACGGCACCGATCTCGGGCATCGTACGCAGACGTTCAGCCGCGACGGCGGCGACAGTTTCACGTCGCCCTTCCGTACCCAGCCGGACCTCTACACGCCCCAAGTCCAGGGTTCCACCCTGCGGTTGGGCGACCGGCTGCTGCTCGCCTGTCCCGCCGATCCGGACCGGCGCCGGACGATGATGGTCCGGTCCTCTTACGACGGCGGGCGTACCTGGGACAGCGTGGACCGTGGCACGGTCGTCACGACGGACTGGTCCGGCTACTCGGACATGGTGGGCGTCAGCCGTGACACGGTCGGCCTGATGTACGAGGGCGGGGCCATAGACGCGCGCGACGAGATCCGTTTCGCACGGTTCACCGAGGACTGGCTGAAACCGCGTCGCGGACCCGACCCGAAGACCACCGACCTGGCCTCTCCCAAGCGTCCCGCGGCGGTCCTCGGCGGTGCGCGCCCGACGGACGGCGTGCTCGGCCGGGCGATGGAGTTCGACGGCGCCGACGACGCCGTAAGGCTGCCGTACGACAGTGAACTGCCGCTGGGGCCAAAGAACTTCACGGCGTCGCTGTGGTTCCGCTACACGGCCACCAGCGGTGAACAGCCACTGCTCTGGATGGGCGGGGTCGGCACCACACAGCCGCAGGTGTGGCTGCGCGGTGAGCCCGCTTCGGATCGTATTCAGGGGCTGATCACGGTCCGGGACGGCGCGAGCGCGCCCCGGTCCGCCTCGGTCCGCACGAGTGGCGCGTACAACGACGGGCAGTGGCACCATCTGGCGCTGCGGCGCGGTGGAGGGGCGCTCACGATGTTCATCGACGGCACGCCGATCAGTACGGCTGACCTGCCGGGATCCGTGAGCCGTAACTCACCGTTCGGTGTGCACATCGGTCAGAAGCTGGACAGCCGGGCGCATTTCGCGGGCGCGATCGACGATGTACGGGTCTATGACCGGGCGCTCAGCGACACGGAGTTGCACGGAGTCAGCAGCAGGGGCTCTGTGACGCGGGACACCGTCCTGTGGCTTCCCATGGACCGGGTGCGCGGCAGCAACTAACGTCCCGTGCCGTGCCCGAATACTCACGAGTACGACACCGTTCGGGGGCCGGGCTGGGACTCCTCCTTGCCTTGGTCCTCGGCGCGGTGCTGCTCACCGCCCTCCCGGACGAAGACGACGACCGGGAGGGCGCCTGCGCGCCTCGTACGGTCTCGTCCTGGGCGGCGGAGCCGGACCTCAACGGCGAGTTCACGCGGTACGGCGACGACGCCTCGCGGGCCGACGACTGGACCGGCGGCGACGGCACCCACTCCGTGCGGCTGCCGGACGGCCGGGTGCTGTGGCTGTTCTCGGACACGTATCTGGGCAACGTGTACGGGCCGCCGAACCCGGTGGGCGAGTCGTACGCCTGGCGGGACCAGAACACGCCCCTGGTGCGCAACTCGGCCGTCGTCATGTCCGACGGCCGCCTCCAGAACACCCTGCCCGCGCCGCTGTTCCCGGACCCGGCCCCCGGTGAGTGGCGCTGGCCCGTCGCGGCCAAGGTCGAGGCCCGCTCCCCCGGGTCCTCGGAGAAGGTCGTACGCGTCCTGCTGTGGACCCGTACGAACGGCACGTACCCCTGGATCTACGGCGTCCCCACCTCCACGGAGGTGGCCACGCTCTCGCTGCCCGATCTGCGGGTCGAGGGCATCGTCAAGGTCCTCGACCAGCAGCAGGTGCGGGAGCCGGAGCGGCGGGTGCTGTTCGGCACGACGGCGGTGACCGAGGACGAGGACTGGACGTATGTGTTCGGCGGCGACGACGCGCAGGCCGCCTCCCGTCCGGCCTCGAAGGCGTACGTGGCGCGGGCGCCCCGCGACCGGCTGGCGGAACCGGACGCGTGGGAGTACTGGGACGGCGGGCGGTGGTCCGCCATCTCCTCACGGATGAAACCCGTGCTCGGAGACGGGCAGCGCAAGGGCGTGGGCAGCGCGTTCACGGTCGTGCGGGACGGCGGTACGTGGGTGCTGTTCACGATGGCGGCGGGTGCCGAGGGGCTGACGACCGTCACCTCGTACTGGGCGTGCTCCCCCACCGGGCCCTGGCGCGGGCCCACCAAGGGCTTCAGCCCGCCGCTGCCCGAGCAGAGGTCGGGAGTCGCGGCGTACAACCCGCAGGTGCACCCGGCGCTCGGCGGGCGGCTCGTGCTCAGTTACGACGTCAACTGGCTGGACGCGACGGGGGCCGCGGCACAGGCGAATCTCAGTCGGAACGTGTCGCTGTACCGACCGCGATTCGTGACGCTGAAGCTGGGCTCGGGCTGAGCTCCGGCTCTGAGTCGCGGGAGCGGCGCTTGGCGATCACCGCGCCGACCATGAGCTGCATCTGGTGGAAGAGCATCAGCGGCAGCACCGCCAGCGAGGCCTGCGCCCCGAACAGCACGCTCGCCATGGGCAGTCCGGCCGCAAGGGACTTCTTCGACCCGGCGAACTGGATGGCGATCCGGTCCTCACGGCTGAAGCGCAGCGCCTTCGAGCCGTACCAGGTGAGCGTGAGCATCACGGCGAGCAGCACCGCCTCGACCGCGAGCAGCCCCGCCAGCCGCAGCGGGCTGACCTGCTGCCAGATGCCCTGGACCATGCCTTCACTGAACGCGGCGTAGACGACCAGGAGGATCGAACCGCGGTCGACGAGGCCGGTGATCCGCTTGTGGCGCCCGATGAACTCCCCTATCCAGCGGCGCAGCACCTGCCCGGCCACGAACGGCACGAGCAGTTGCAGCACGATCTTGAGGATCGAGTCCGCGGAGAAGCCGCCGCCGGTGCTGCCGAGGAGCGTCGCCGCGAGCAGCGGGGTGATCACGATGCCCGCGAGGGAGGAGAAGGAGCCCGCGCAGATCGCGGCGGGCACGTTGCCGCGCGCGATGGACGTGAACGCGATCGACGACTGGACCGTCGAGGGAACCAGCGTCAGGAAGAGCAGTCCGATGTAGAGCGGGTGCGTCAGGAACACCGGTTCAAGGCCGCGGGCCGCCAGACCGAGCAGCGGAAACACCACGAACGTACAGGCCAGGACGGTGACATGGAGCCGCCAGTGGCGCAGCCCGTCCATTGCCTCACGGGTCGACAGCCGTGCCCCGTACAGGAAGAAGAGCAGCGCGATCGCGCCCGTCGACGCCCCCGACGCGACATCGGCCGCCGTCCCCCGGGCGGGCAGCAGCGCCGCGAGGCCCACCGTCCCGAGCAAGAGCAGAATGTACGGGTCGATCGGCAGCCAGGACGGCCACGTCAGGCGTTTCACGGTGCTCCGTTGCTGAGTCGGTTCTATGTACGTCAGTACGTCAGTACGTCGGGATGTCGGCTGTCGGTCCGGGCGCAGGATCGTGCCCTCGTCATGGTCCTCCTCCGGACCGTGATCGGGAATCCGGCATACGGCTCTGACTGTCATCGCGAATCGCGATAGCCTGAGGGGCGTGTACGACCCTTCACACCTGCGCACGTTCCTGGCCGTGGCCCAGACGCTGAGCTTCACCCAGGCCGCCCGCCGCCTCGGCCTGCGTCAGTCGACGGTCAGCCAGCATGTGCGCCGGCTGGAGAGCACGGCGGGGCGGCAGCTGTTCTCGCGGGACACGCACTCCGTGGAGCTCACGGAAGACGGCGAGGCCATGCTCGGCTTCGCGCGCCGCATCCTGGAGGCGCACGAGCAGGCGGCGGCGTTCTTCACGGGGACCCGGCTGCGCGGCCGGCTGCGCTTCGGCGCCTCCGAGGACTTCGTACTGACCCGCCTCCCCGAGATCCTCGAGGGCTTCCGGCACGACCACCCCGAGGTCGACCTGGAGCTGACGGTCGAGCTCTCGGGCACGTTGCACCAGCAACTGGCCGACGGAAAGCTGGACTTGGTCCTCGCCAAACGCCGCCCCGAGGACCCCCAAGGCGAACTCGTCTGGCACGACCGCCTCGTCTGGATCGGCGCGGAACGCCTCCGCCTGGATGCCGCGAGTCCGGTGCCGCTGATCGCCTATCCCCCGCCGGGCATCACCCGCGCCCTGGCCCTGGAGGCCCTGGAACGCGAGGGCCGCCCCTGGCGCATCGCCTGCACGAGCGGCAGCCTGAGCGGCCTCATCGCAGCGGCCCGAGCAGGCCTCGGCGTAATGGCTCACTCCCAGGGCCTGATCCCTCCTGGCCTGGTGAGAGTCCCACCAAGAGCAGCCCTCCCCGAACTGGGCAGAGTCGACTTCGTAGTAACCCAAGCCACCCGCCCCACCCAGTCGCGGGTCGCCGCAAACGCCCTGGCAACACGCATCCTGCAAGGAGGCGTAAGCCCGCACACCGGCCGCTGAGCCGGGACTCAACCTTCCTGGCGGACGCTGAGTCTTTAAGGGGCACCCACCCCACCCCTCACCTTCCGGAGGAGATTCCGTGGAGATTACGAACCGGAAACCTACGCACCCGTAAGAATTCTGTCCCGACCTACCCCGTTGAAGCCGTAAATAAGTCCGTGACCAGCACAGATAACACCATGAACCCACAAGTCGCCGACACTCCCGCGGCAGCGCCACGTGGGGTAGCTTTCACGGCGCTGTGCGGAGCGCCACAAGGAGCGGGGATTGCGCGAGTTCACCAACCCTCCGTTGGCATCGGCGCCGCCGGTGGGCGGCCTGGCCGATGCCGTCTACGACCATGCCCTGGAGGACCCCCTGTACCCCGCGCTCGGCCGCAAGGACGAGCACGGTGAGTGGCGTGATGTGACCTCGGCGGAGTTCCGCGACGAAGTGCTGGCTCTTGCCAAGGGTTTGCTTGCCCAGGGCATCCGTTTCGGCGACCGGGTCGCGATCATGTCCCGTACGCGCTACGAGTGGACCCTCTTCGACTACGCCCTGTGGTCCATCGGCGCCCAGGTCGTGCCGATCTACCCCACGAGCTCGGCCGAGCAGGTCTTCTGGACGCTGCACGACTCGCAGGTGTCGGCCGCGATGGTGGAGCACGAGGACCACGCGATGACGATCGCCACAGTCATCGACCGGCTGCCGATGATGCGCCGGCTCTGGCAGCTGGACGTGGGCGCGGTGCAGGAGCTGTACGAGGCGGGCGCACACCTCGACGACGAGGTGGTGCACCGGCACCGGCGCGCGGTCACGCCCGAGTCGGTCGCGACGATCATCTACACCTCCGGAACCACCGGCCGCCCCAAGGGCTGTGTCATCACGCACGGCAACTTCATGTTCGAGGCGGACACGGCCATCGAGCGCTGGGAGCCGCTGTTCCACTCGAAGAAGGGCGACGAGGCGGCCACCCTGCTGTTCCTGCCACTGGCGCACGTCTTCGGGCGGATGGTGCAGGTCGCCGCGATCCGCGGCAAGGTCAAGTTCGGCCATCAGCCACAGATGAGTGCGGCGGCCCTGCTGCCCGACCTCGCCGCGTTCAGGCCGACGTTCTTCCTGGCAGTGCCGTACATCTTCGAGAAGGTCTTCAACGCGGCCCGCAGGAAGGCCGAGCGGGAGGGCAAGGCGGGCCCGTTCGAGAAGGCCGTCGAGGTCGCCGTACGGTACGCGGACGCCGTGGAGGCGAAGGCCTGGGGCATCGGGCCCGGCCCTTCGGCGGCGCTGCGGGTGCAGCACCAGCTCTTCGACAAGCTCGTGTACTCCAAGATCCGCGAGGCGATGGGCGGGCGGATGAAGCAGGCCATGTCCGGCGGCTCGGCGATGGACCGGCGGCTCGGGCTGTTCTTCGCGGGCGCGGGCGTCCAGATCTACGAGGGGTACGGCCTCACCGAGTCCACCGCCGCGGCGACCGCCAACCCGCCCGAGCGCACCCGGTACGGCACGGTGGGGCAGCCGTTCCCCGGCACCACCGTGCACATCGCGGACGACGGCGAGGTCTGGCTGCACGGCCCCAACATCTTCCAGGGCTACCTCAACGACCCCAAGTCGACCGACGCGGCCCTGCACGACGGCTGGCTGGCCACCGGTGACCTGGGCTCGCTCGACGAGGACGGCTTCCTCACGATCACCGGACGCAAGAAGGAGATCCTGGTGACGTCCGGCGGCAAGAGCGTCTCGCCCGCGCAGCTGGAGGAGCGGGTGCGCGACCATCCGCTGGTCGCCCAGTGCATCGTCGTCGGCAACGACCGGCCGTACATCGCGGCGCTCGTCACACTGGACGCGGAGGCCGTCGAGCACTGGCTCCAGATGCGCGGCAAACCGAAGCTGACCCCGGCTGAGCTGGTACGCGACCCGGACCTGGAGACCGAGGTCCGCCGGGCGGTGGTGGCGGCGAACACACTGGTGTCGCAGGCCGAATCGATCCGTACGTTCCGGATACTCGCCCATCAGTTCACCGAGGAGCACGGGCTGCTGACCCCGTCGCTGAAGCTGAAGCGGAAGGTGATCGAGAAGGCGTACACGTCGGAGGTAGAGGCGCTGTACCGGGCGTAGACGGGGCGTAGTTCACATCACACGAGACGGGACAGGAATGACTGACGGCCTGTGATCGTTGATGATGGGATGCCAACCTACGACTGAAGGATCGAGAGCTCGTGAGCAAGGTCCCCCCGATCATCCTGAACAACGGCGTCGAGATGCCGCAGCTGGGTTTCGGTGTCTGGCAGGTCCCGGACGACGAGGCGGATCAGGCGGTCACCACCGCTCTGGAGGCCGGGTACCGCAGCATCGACACCGCCGCCGCCTACGGCAACGAAGAGGGCACGGGCAGGGCTCTTCGCGCCTCCGGCATCGCCCGCGAGGACCTCTTCGTCACCACCAAGCTCTGGAACGCCGACCATGGTTACGACTCGACGCTGCGCGCCTTCGACACGTCCCTGGCCAAGCTCGGCCTCGAGTACGTGGATCTGTATCTGATCCACTGGCCGATGCCGGACCGGGGCACGTACGTGGACACGTACAAGGCCTTCGAGAAGCTGCTGGCCGATGGTCGCGCCAAGTCGATCGGGGTCTCCAACTTCCTTCCGGAGCACCTGGACCGGCTGATCGAGGCGACGTCCGTCATCCCGGCCGTCAACCAGATCGAGCTGCACCCCCACCTGCAGCAGCTCGCCTCGCGTGAGTACCACGCGGAGCAGGGCATCGCCACCGAGGCCTGGTCACCGCTCGGCCAGGGCAAGGGGCTCCTGGAGGTCCCGGCCATCGTGGCCATCGCCCAGAAGCACGGCCGTACGCCCGCGCAGATCGTCCTGCGCTGGCACATCCAGCTCGGCAACGTGGTGATCCCCAAGTCCGTGACCCCGTCCCGGATCAAGGAGAACATCGAGGTCTTCGACTTCTCCCTCGACACCGAGGACATCGCCGCGATCAGCGCACTCAACGAGGACCGCCGCATCGGCCCCGACCCGGCAACCCTCCACTGACCTGACCGCACACACCACACACTCCTCGGCCCACTCGAAGCCGCCGCCCACCGCACTCGGGCGGCGGCTTCGCGCGTCCGTCCGGCCGTACGCCCGTGTCTCGACAGGGAACGCTCCGCCGTGCGGCGTAAGACCGGGCGCTGCCTCCACGCCGCCGGGATCAGGGTCGGTCAGGGTCGTCGAAAGGCAGACTTCCCGGACAGAAGGGCCCCACAGTGCGTATGCGAACTATGACCCTCGCCGTTGCCGCCCCCGCCACACTCCTCGCCGCCGGAGCACTCCCCGCCGACGCGTCCGTCACCCCCACCAGAGCGCGAGAGGGCACGGTCCGTGCGGCCGACCTGCTGGCCGAGGCGGCGTCCTGCTCGCGCATCTCGGACGGCCTGTACAGCACCGATGAGGGGAAGTCGCCCTCCGTCCCCGTCTGCGGCAAGGAGGGCGCGGTGTTCTGGAAGGCCGACATGGACATCACCTGCGACGGGCAGGTCACCGCACGCTGCAACAGGGACACCGACCCCTGGTTCCATGCCGGCACGGCCTTCCCTCAGTCCGACGGCAGACCGCTGAACTCCCAGACGCTGCCGTACGTCGTCGTGCCCGCCCCCAGCGACATCTGGGACTACGCGAACGCCGGCATCAAGGGCGGCAGCGTGGTCGCCGTCATCCACAACAACCAGGTCCAGTACGCCGTCGTCGGCGACACCGGCCCCACGGACATCATCGGCGAGGCCTCGTACGCCACCGCCGAGGCCCTGGGCATCGACCCGGAGCCGACGACCGGCGGCACCGCCTCGGACGTCACCTACATCGTGTTCACGAACTCACGCGTCTCCCCCATCGAGAGCCGCGGCGTGGCGGCGTCCCTCGGTGAGTCGCTGGCGAAGCGGTTCCTCCAGAACAACTGACAGATGCCGGCAGGTGCCTCATCCGCACGTCCGCCTGTAGGGCACTGGCCATGTCCCGGTAGGTGGGCCGGTCCGCCTCCTCACGGAGTTTGCGCAGTTCGTACGCGAACCGCTGCACGGGCCCCGCGGCCGGATCCAACGGTTTCTCTCGACGCCCCACCCTGTCTCCCCCGTCCCGCCGGTCACGACCGGCTCCCCCAAACTAACAAGCGGCCGGGGCCCGTTGATAAGCGTCCGAACTGGATCGATCACCTCAGCCCGAGATTGATAAGCACCCGGATCAGGCCTGCGCATCAATCGCCCGGTGGTTGAAATCGGGCTTCCGAGTCCCTTGCGTCATCGCCCCCGCCGACGACGCCCCACGCCCGGGAGCACGTCATCGCCACCGCGCAGTCCCTCCGCCCACCCCCCGCCACGACC
>NZ_JAAKZX010000241.1 GCF_011045025.1 Streptomyces ureilyticus | reverse complement strand
TATCGCCGTGCCCACGTACAGGACGCGGGGGCGGCGGCCGTGAACGCCGGAGAGTTCGACCGCGTGGTGTACCAGGGCGTCGAACGTCACCATGGTCCGGCCGCCGCCGGCTCGGTGGCCGCCGGAGCGGCGGCTGGAGTGGGCATGGGCTGGCCCTCCTGACCGGCTGTCGCATAGCCGGACTCCCCTTAGCCTAAATTCATTACGGCTATCTGCGCGACCGTACTCCGACGACGGTGGCGGTGGCGGTGGCGGTGGTCGCAGGCGTGGACTCATGGCTCTGACTCATGGGCTCATCCAGCCCCCTCCCACCTCGAACCACAACAACTTCCCGGCCCCGCGCCCGAGCAGGCGGCCACCGAGAGGCCAGCCACCCCAGGAACTCGCGTACTCCTGCACCAGGAGCAGCCCACGCCCGCCTTCCGCGTCCGTCGGGGCGAGCGGGATGGGCGGGACTCGGTCGCCGGGAGGCCTGTCGAAGGGCGCGGGGATGTGCGGGCTGCTGTCCCATACGCCGACCCGCAGCCGCTCGTCATCCAGCGCGGTCAGCCGCAGGGAAGCGGGGCCTTTGGTGTGGCGGTAGGCGTTGGTGACCAATTCGGAGGTCAACAGCTCGGTGATGCCGAGGAGTTCGGTCATGTCGTGCCCGTCCAGGGCGGCCCGCACGGTCATACGTGCGACGCGTGCGGCGCGGGAGTCATGGGGCAGGCGAAGGGCGTACGACCAGGTGTTGGGCGGGGCTACGGTGGCCATGGATGCCTCCAGGAGGGAAGGGGACCTGAGCTCGCTCAACGCTGGCGCCATGCGGTGGCATTGCCTGGAGTGGTGCGCTTCCGGCTTACAGGCGGCGGGAGTTGGGCGGTACGTGACCACCGTAGAGCAGATGGTTAGATGGATCTAACTTTTTGCACGGGAAGCATCCAGGCTTCACTCGTGTGAGGGAGCAGGGAGCCGCGTCGCGGCCAGGAAGGAACCGCTTTGCCGCCCACCAGCAATCCGACGCTGAGGCAACGGAGATTCGGCGCCGAGCTGCGCAAACTCCGCGAACGGGCCGGGCTCACAGCCACCGGCGCCGCCGAGTTGCTCGGCGTCAACCAGGCGCGCGTCAGCATGATCGAGACCGGCCGCACGCCCATCAGCGCGGACCGGGTCCGCTCCATGGCCAATGTCTACGACTGCTCGGACGACCGGCTCATCGACGCCCTCGCCGCAATGACCGGGCGGCGGACTCGTGGGTGGTGGGAGGAGTACCGCGAGCACCTGCCCGCCGCGCTGATCGACCTCGCCGAACTCGAGCACCACGCCACCGGGCTACGCGCGGCACTCATCGTCCACATCCCGGCACTGCTGCAGACAACGGACCACGCCCGAACCCTCTTCCAGCAAGTGGCCCCGCCCATGCGCCAGTACGAGATCGAGCACCGCCTCACGTTGCGCATCAAGCGGCAGGGCGTCCTGCACCGGCAGGACCCGCCCCCGTACTCGGCGATCATCCACGAGACGGCACTCCGCATGGGCTTCGGCGGCCCTGCCGTTTCTCTCGGCCAGCTCAAGCACCTGCTCGACATGAGTGAGCTGCCCAATGTCACCGTCAGGGTGGTCCCCTTCGGAGCGGACCACTTCCCGACCACGGGCCAGTCCTTCGACTACGTCGAGGGCCCCGTCCCGCAACTCGACACGGTCCAACTGGACAACCACCACGGCGCCTGTGAATTCCTCGACGCCGAGGCACAGTTGAGTAAGTACCGTTCCGTGCTGGACCGCATGGAGTCGTGCGCCCTCAGCCCCGCCAAGTCACGCGACTTCATCCACCGCCTCATCCGGGACACGTGAGAGGGACCAACCGTGCACACCACCGACTGGCAGAAATCCACGTACAGCGGCGACGGCTCGAACTGCCTCTACATCGCCTCTGCTTCCCCCGGAACGATCCACCTCCGCGAAAGCGACGAACCCGAGGTCATCCTCATAACAACCCGCCCACGCCTGGGCGCACTGATACGAGCCCTGAAGACCCAACCATGCCCACGTGTTACGTGAACGATTGGACGCGGCGGCCGGTGTCTCCCATGAGGCTCACGGCTGGCACTTGTCGGCCCCTCGGGCCGAGTTGATCTCCATGAGCTCCCAGACACCGTCCGCGTTCTTCTCCACCCGGACCGCATAGGCGACGTAACTGTCCTTGGTGACCTTCGTCCTCTTTACCTCATTGGTCTTGATGACCTTGCTGAAGCCCTTGCTCTCATCCGCGCAGTAAGTGAGCGAAGCTGTGTCCTCGGAGCTCACCCTGACCTGCCGGTCGAAGTAGCGCACGCTTCCGGTGATCGTCCAGCCGGCGTCCGCGAATGCCTTAACCCACTTCTCGGCGGCCACCGCACCCTCGCCCTCCGTATAAAACTCCAGGGCGGGCAACCGAGGGTTCTGAGCAACAATGGCCGCGTCAAGCGCGCGGATGAGCTCCGCGTTGTCCTTCAGGATCGCGTTCTGGACAGCGTCATTGGACTGCTCGGGGCTAAAGGTGTGTGTCACATCCGACGGCAGCTCGACCTTCGGGCGTTCGCCGGAGGCTGCAGCACTCTCGCTCGGCGACGGCGACTTCGTGCTGCCGACGCCAGCGCCCCCGGTCTTGTTGGCGCCTGCGGTCTTGTCGTCGTCCGTAGAACTACCGCTGCCCCCGCCACCACAGGCGGATAACGACAGGGCTGCCGCGGCGGCCAGCGCAAGCGCTGCAAGCAGACAAGGGCGGCGGTTCACTGATGACTCCAGGTGAGTGGCGGGCTGTTCTACGAGAAAGGGCATGCCGTCGCGTCCCGCTGGACACCCCTGCTGGAGACGGCCCTTGTATCGGATGGGGCGGAAAAGGGTTCGTGGTCCTGCCCGGCCAACCGCCCCCTCAGAGGGGACAGTCGGCCGCGGCATGGGTCCGCCGCCGCGGTCAGCGGTTGACGGACTGAATCTCCTGCACGATCACGTCCTGCTCGGCGCCGAACTCGCCGTTCGGAAGCGGCTGTTCCTCAGCGACACCCGTGCCGACCCAGGAAATCTCCCACGTCACCGTGGCCGTGAGCGGATACGAACCGTCGCCCGAGGAGCGCAGGTACTTCACGCCACACGGCGGCGTCTCGTCGGCCTTGCCTTTGGCGTACGGCTCGCCGATCCTGCCGTTGTTGATCTCGCACTCGCCGGAGGCCGGGTAGGTCTCCGCATCCTCGGTGCCTGGGTCGATCTTCAGCGAGACCGGCACGGCGGTCGTGGTCGCCTCGATGTCCAGCGCCGGGACGGACGCGGTGACCGAGACCGGCTTGAAGTCGGCGCCGTCCAGCCATGCCCAGGTCGGCAGATTGACCTTGGTCGTGCCCTCGGGCGCCAGCGTCACCTCGGTGCCGGGCACCTGGATTTCCTTGTACGCGAGCTGGGCGAGGATCTCGGGAGTGACGGCATTCTCGATGTCGGCCGGCGGCGGGTCGCCCTCGTCCACCCAGAATGGAGCTTCGGTGCACTTGTCCCAGCCGTCGGGGTAGTCCTCGTCGACATACGAGTCCCAGAAGTAGCCCTCGCCGGTCTTGTCCTTGTTGAAGTCCTTGTACGGCTCGCCGTTGACGTACCGGTTGCGCTGCTTGCTGTCCCACTCGCCACCGGTCGAACCGGACTCCCAGATCGGTTCCATCGTTTTCTGGAGCTGTTCGGGCGTGTATTTCGGGGCATACCAGCAGGGCGGCGGGGTCCAGTTGGCCGCAGTGGTCGTCACGGGGCCTGCGGACTCTCCCGTGCCGTTCTTTGAACGGTCGAAGACAACCACGCCTGCGGAGAGGGTGCCGCCCTCGGCATCTCCGGAAGCCTCTTCCTTTGGACCCTCAGCGCCTCCACCAACGATTTCTTCAGCCAGCGCAGGAGTGGCGCCCCAGAGCATCGAGCCGAACAGCGCGGCCGTTACCAAGACTCTGCTACAGACGGTCAGGGCTGGCACTTTGCACTCCCCCTCTGTGAATCGAGCTTCTCGACGGCCCAGACACCCTCGTCGTTCTTGAGCAACTGGAGAGCGTAGAGCACATAGCTGTTCTTGGTGACACCCGTCTTGTTGACCCTCTTTGGCTTCAAGAACATGTCGAACGCCTTGCTTTGGTCTTCGCAGTACACAAGCGAGGCGCTGTCGGCGTCACTCACATCGACGGTCGCGTTGTAGTAGCGAGAGGTACCAGTGGTACGCGCCTTGGCCTTGACGTACTCCTTGATGTACTGCTCCGTCTGGGCAGCAGCCTCACCCTCGTAGTAGTAGAGGTACGCCTTGTCCAGCGGATCCTGGTTGGCGATAGCCATGTCCACCGCCTGGATGGACTGCTCTCTGTCGGCCAGGACCGCGTCCTTGTCTTTGTCGCCAGTCTTCGACCACTCGAATGTGTACTTGAGATCCGACGGCAGCTCGATCTTCGGCCTCTCGGCAGATTCCGGCGCGCTCTCGCTCGGCGACGCCGAGGTCGATGAGTCCCCGGTGTCAGCGCCCGCGATCTTGTCGTTGTCCTTGGAACTGTCGCTGTCACTGCCGCCGCAGGCGGACAGAGTCAAGGCCGCAGCGGCGGTCAGCGTGATCGCTGCGAGCAAGGTGGGGCGGCGCTTCACTAACGACTCCCGGTGGGGCGAGGGTTGACATGAGCGGAGTAACGCTATCGATGCAACGGTGGTGACACCAGAGCGAATTACGTCGACGGCAACTCCACACCAACCCCAAAGCGCCCATAAGCCCACCAAATGGCAGCCGCGAGCCTTAGATTGAGTGATCTCCGGGAAGCGGGGCCACTGCCGCCTTGGCCAGTGCAAACCGTAGGACGACGTCGCCCGCACCTGGCCCGATCTTCAACGAAGCGGATACAGCTCAGTAACAGACGGAGGCCCCGGTTCACCTCAGGGTTGGCACTTCGCACTCACCTCTGCGAATCGAGCTTCTCGACAGCCCGGACACCCTGGTCGTTCTTGCGCGACTGGAGGGCGTAGCTGTGATGACCCTCGCCGGGTTGGTGACCCTAACGTGGGCGACGGCCTGCATCGCGGTTGAGCCGCTGCCTCTCGAACCGCGGAGCTCCGCCTCGATAGCCGAGCGGATCCGGGGTGCGAGATTCGTCTACGCACAGGGATCTGACGAAAATTCCGGGTGATCGCTCGGGAAGTCATCGGGAAAGAAACTAATGCGAAGCGCCCCTGCCAGAAGACCCAACACAACGCCCGTAGAGCTCTTTTCTGAGATCACAAAATCGAGCTGTCCGGCTTGAATGACAACTGTCGGCCAACTCTCGGCATCACCGACGGGAAGCCACAGCATCGAATCGCCATTATCGGTAATTCCCCATTGGATGAGTTCTTCCGGGGAAGCGTGGTGCCGACTCAGAGCCTCACACAGAACAGGCACTTCCTTGCCGCGAAGGATAGACTGCATCGTGCGGGTATTCTCACTGATATCAAGATTCGCATTCTTCGCACCATTCGCGAAGATCCACAAGAATTCATCGAAACACCCTGTGCCGTACGCGGCGATCAGATCGTCATGATTCCCAGGAATTCTTCGGACCGTACGCTCCGGTCGTTCACGGCGAGACGGACCGAGGTTTGACGGAGGCAGGCAGAGCACGGTGAGGTTCAGGAGCTCATCCGCATGAGTCACGCCGGCCATCGGACGCATCAAGCGTCCAACAGGTCTTCCATCAACCGAGCGTAGGCCCGGAAGCCCGCTTTGCCGCTTTCCGGGGCGCTCGATCCGGGGCGGAGAATGCCCGGCAGGAAGGTGACGCGCCAC
This sequence comes from Streptomyces ureilyticus, assembly GCF_011045025.1. Lineage (GTDB taxonomy): Bacteria > Actinomycetota > Actinomycetes > Streptomycetales > Streptomycetaceae > Streptomyces > Streptomyces ureilyticus. The sequence goes on along the minus strand of NZ_JAAKZX010000241.1, from coordinate 7,439 downwards.
GTCCTGAACGTGTCCTCAGCAGTGCTCCGTGCCGCATCGCCCGCGAGGGCGACAGCAATGTTGAGAGCCTCGACGATCCGTTCTGCACCCTGTCGTGCATCGCATCCTTCGGTGATGGCGGCGGTGACCAAGGCATGCAAGAAATACGCCAGTTGCAGATCAGCGCCCATGCGGCACATGCGCCGCACCGCCGACGGTTCCTCGAGTTCTTCCAGGCGGGGCGAGATCTGCTCAATAACGCCGGACCAGAGGAGCAGGGACGGAGCCGTCACCTCGTGCTCCCGCAAATACCCCAGCTCGTCGGCGATCGCCATCACCACGTCGCTGAACCCACCGATCTCACGGATGACGGCGAGCAGTTGGTCCACCTCATCCCTCCGGCGGCTCACCAACTCACCAACCGATGCCTCGGCAACCGCCCACGTGCCGGTGCCAACAACCGAGCCGATTTGCACAATCCCGCCCAGCGGCCCAAAGATCTCGCGAGCGAGTCTCTCTTCCGGCATGGGGACTATCTGTCCTGACACTCCACGGACCTCGCAAGTCTCTAGAAATTACGGGGCAAGGCGCGTCCCAATATGCTTACGCAGTACATTTCTTGTCCCCCCGCTTCGAGACCAGGTTGGTGGTCTGCCAAACGCCCTGCCCGTTCATCTCAAGGCGCGTGTTGTACAGCACGTAGGGACTTTCGTCCGAAGGCGTCTTGTCGACCTTGTTCGTCTTACGGTCCTTGTTGAAGCCCATGCTCTCGTCGGAGCAGTAGACGGCGGTCGCCGAATTTTCGCCGGAGAGCGTGACTTGAGGGGCGTAGTAACGAGTCGTGCCCGTGAACGAAAGGTTGGCGTCCACGTACGCCTGCACCCACTCCACGGCACCGGTCAACGCCTTGTCTCGGTAGTAGAACGAGAGGCCCGGTGCACCGGTATCGCCGCGCAGGATGGCGTCGTTCGTCACATCGATGCGCCTGGCAGTGTCCGCCAGGACGGCGTCCTCGGTGTCGTCCCCGGTCTTCCAGTTCTCATACTTGTCCGTGACGTCCGACGGCAGCTTGACCTGAGGACGAGCGACTGCATCGGTCGCACCCGCGCTCGGCGAAGCCGACTCCTCGTTGCCGGCCTCAGCACCCGCGACCTTGTCGCTGTCCTTGGAACTGTCGCTATCGCCGCTACCACAGGCGGACAGCGCCAGTGCCGCAGCGGCGGTCATGGTGAGCACGGCGAGCAAGGTGGGACGGCGGTTCACAGACAACTCCCGGTGGGGCGAGGGTTCGTATGAGCGGGGCAACGCTACTCGGCACCAGGTGATGCGATCCATGTGTGCGGTGTTCTACGGGCTTGGCAGAGCTCCTGGTTGGTCAGTCCCTCGAAGCCGCTCGGGCCGACGCTCAGGAGCGACCTCCGCGCAGGGCCCGCCTGGCGTCCCCGACCGCTTCCACGGACCGTAGCCACCAGCCCTCCAACTTGTTCCGCACAGTCACATACACCCACCGCCACTTGAACCACGGCGGTAGCTTCCGGAACGGTACGTACGCCAGCGTGTCCCTGATGGGATGCTCGGCAACGCCTCCGGGACCCTCCACACGCAGGGCCGCGAGCAGCTCCGGGGTCAACTCTCCATTGAGTCGAGCAGCGTGCCCCGCTGCGGTGAACACGAAGCCCCGCTGACCGGCGTCCGGCAACTGCATCGCCCTGACCATGCGCGGTGACGCCTCCTCCAGCGAACAGTTGAAGGCCAACCCAATCACTGCCGTTCCGAGGCGCTGCTCACCGCGCTCGAACGCCGTGTCCACCTCGGCAGGGTCGTCGATACCCAGCAGGCCTTCGCCGGTTTCCCAGTCCCACTCGGACGCCATAACTGGTGCTTACGTTCTGTTCCAGGAGCGACCTGCTGCCCCGAAAGACTCCATGAAGTCGTTCACGACGCCTCCGGAGAACGGATCGATGGCGGGATCCTCGGGCGTGACCACGCTGACAGCGTAGTACTCGGACAGAAGCAGTGCCGTTCCTTCGACGGCCTCTTCGGCCTCGGGAGTCTCGGCCTGAACCCCGGACACGTTTGTCCCGCGCAGCGGATGCGCATGGAGTCGGTAGAAGACGGAGTACGGTCCTTGCCCCGAGTCGTCGAGTGCGTAACCGTTGTCCTCCCAGAAATCCTCCATCTCCTGGCCGGAGGAGAAGGTGACGATTCCCGAGAAGTCGTCGTCTTCCACCTCGGGGAGACGCCAGTGCGCCGCCGCGCCGGGCGAAAGCGGTTCGCCGTACACAAACAGTCCCGGCCACCGCTGCTGGCCCCGTCGAACGAAATGGTGCATGGCCTCCGGGAACGACGCGTCCGCGATGAAGTCGGTCGAGTGGCCGGTGATATCCATGGAAGTTCCTCGCGGTGGTGTGGGGTATTCGATGATGGCCGCACGCGTCGTTCAGGCTTTCCAGCCCGACGTCGGGCCGTGGTACCTGATCGCGTCGCGAGGGATGGCCACATCAGTGTTGGAGGACCAAATGTGGTCACGACCACCCCTGAGGCGCCCCGAGAACAACTTCTTCTCGGCTTCGAACTCGATCATGTACTCGCTCTTCTCCTTGGTGAGGCCAAGGTAGGACTTGAACCCGCCAGGCTTCTTGGCGATGTCGGCGGGACTCATGGGGGTGACGTACACCGCAGCGGCATTCTTACTCTGGGTGTTTTTCGGAACCTTGAGGGTGATGCCGTCCTTCCCGCCACCGCCCATGATCTTGTTGTAGCCGTTCTTGTCCGTGTAGTGCCGGATGACGGCCTTGCACGAGGGCGCGAGGCCGAGTGGGTCGATCCAGACAAGCGGGTTGACGACGTAGCTGTGGTGGTGCGGGGCCGGTTCCAAACCAAGCGGGTCAGGGCTGTGGTAGCGCGCTGTTCCGGGGTCGTAGTAACGATGGTGGTTGTAGTGGAGCCCCGTTTCCGCGTCCAAGTACTGGCCCGGGAAGCGCAGCGGGCAGTCCACCGAGCCCGGAGACGGGTCCTCCAACGGCAGGCCCCAGAGAGTGCAGCGGGAACGCCAGACCGTTCTCCCCGTCTCATCGACCAGTTCTGTGGGCGTGCCAACGAGATCGGTGACGATGGAGTAGAACTGCTCGTCGACCCACGCGTCGTCGTCCCACCGCTCCCCGGAGTGAGTGCGCTGGACAAGAGGGCGGTCACCTCCCGGCTCCCAGTCCCATGTGGTGATGCGGCCTTCGTCCTCCCAGGGCGTGCTCCTCCGGCTCTCCTCCGCCAGTCGGGTGCCGTCCCACACGAAAACGGTGCGCTCGACCACCGCATCGCCGTCCGCAGAGAGAAGTTCCTTTGCGATGCGCCGACCCAGCGGATCGTAGCGATAGCGCCAGCGACTCCCGTCAGGGGTAGTAACGGTGCGCAGGCGATCCTCCGCGTCCCAGGTGAAGAGCCAGGTGCGCGACCCGCCCGACAGAAGGGCGCGCGTGTGGCGCACCACCCGGCCCTGGGCGTCGTGTTCGTATCGGGACCGTCCTCCGGCAGCCTGCACGAGCGTTCCGCTGTACGTCATCTGCCCCTGAACGCCGACGTGATGACTCCCAGCCGCAGCGGGCAGCTCGGAATGTATGAGGTTTCCGACTGTGTCGTAGGTGTACTTCTCTTGGTGGTCCGCGGTGGTGACAGCGGTTACCCGGCCGGTCACGTCCAGCTCGTACGCCGCAGTGCCCGTGACAGAGTCGGCGACGGCGCAGGGCAGGCCGTCAGAGCTGTAGGAGTAGCGCCGGTCGAGGCCACCGGTTGCCACTTCCGGTGCCCGCACACTCTGCGACACCAAACGGTGGCCGGCAGCACTCCACTCCTGGAGCAGTGACGCACCGGCCGGAAGGGAACGCAGGACCTCGTGCCCGGCGGAGTCGTACCCGAACTTCACTGCCCTGCCGGAACCGCGCAGTTCGACCGGTTGGTGCGCGGCGTCGTAACGCCACTCGCTGAGCACCCCGCCGGGTGTCCTCCGTTGCACCCGGCGGCCCATGACGTCGTAGGAGTTGGTCAACACACGACCGTTGCACGATTCCGTCAACACCCGGCCGTGCGCGTCGTACGTGAAGAGCAGCTCGGCATCGTGGTTCGCTGCTCGGACGAGGCCTCCGGCCTGGTCGTACTCGAATCTAGTGACATGGCCGTCCGAGTCCCGCTGTTCAATCACCCGGTCACGGAGGTCGCGGAGGTAGCAGACGGTTTGGCCAGCACCGTTGGTGCGCTCTGTGATTCGGCTTGCGGCGTCGTACCGGTACGTGACCGTCCGGCCGTTGAAGTCCGTTTCTCGAACGACACTGCCCAGTGGGTCGTACTCGTAAGTCCATGTATGGCCCTGGGCGTTGCGAACTCCTACCGGGCGGAGTTCGGTGTCGTAGGTGAACTCGATCCGGGTGCCATCCGGGGCCACCCGGGCCGCAGTACGGTCGAAGGGGGCGGGTTCGCACCGTGTGACACAGCCACGCGCGTCGGTGTGAACGAGGAGATTGCCCTCGGCGTCGTACATCCAGCTCTCGGCGGATCCGTCGGGGAACTCCCGTCGCTCCGGCAGCCCCTCGATCGTCCAGGAGACCACCGTGGTTCCGCCGTCGGCTTCGGCAACCTCACGGACTCGGCCGAACGCGTCGTACACGAACCCGGTGGCCGCACCCACCGGAGAGACCACCTTCGTCGGGAGTCCCGACGCGTTGCTGCGTACCCGGCTCTCGTTGCCGAGCGCATCCGTGACTGAAGCGACCGCACCTCGCTCGTCGTATGTGTAGGCCGTGGTGGCGCCGGTCGGATCCGTGATCGCGACAACGTTCCCGCGGTTGTCGTGCTCGTACTGCCAGTTCGCACCGTCCTGTTCCGTGGCCGAGACCATCAAGCCATGAACGTCGTATGCGTATTGGGCGAAGCTGCCGTCGGGGTGGACGACCCGGATGGTGTTACCCGCCTCGTCGTACTCGTAGGCAGTAGTCCGGCCGAGCGGATCGGTGAGGGAGACGAGATTGTCGTAGCGGTTCCAGGCCCGGGTCGTGGTGTGCCCGAGCGGATCGATCTCGGCGACGAGTTGGTACGCGTCGTTGAAACGGTAAGTGGTGCTGTGCCCGAGGGAGTTCGTCGCGACGGAGGTGTGGTTCTCCGTGTCGTAGACGTACGTGTAATCGAGAATGCCCTCGGTTCCGGTGGTACGGACACAGCGGCTCTCGGTGTCGTACGTGTAGCGGTACCAAGTCCCTTTGCGATCCTCCCACCCCGTGATACGACGCTGCTCGTCGTAGGAGAGTTTCAGCGGCAGCCCGGAGGAGTTGTAGATCTCCGCAACGTTGCCGTGGGAGTCGTAGGCGTAGCGTAGAAGGGTCGGCTGCTCAGGGTCGCTTAGCAGGGTGAGCGACGTTATCCGGCCCTTCTCCGTGGTCACACCGATGCGATAGCCGCCCGTGTGCGCAACTTCCTGCGGTGTTCCGTCGGGTCCGTACGTCACCTCGATCGCATTGCCGTTGCGGTCGGTGAGGGCGACCAAGGGGAGCTCTGCCGATGACCGTCCGGGCAGCGGCCGGAAGTGGAGGGCTAGGCCGGAATCAGGCTGCCGCACGATCATGGTTCCGACATCGGTTCCGTCCCACTCCAGCGGCCAGCGCGGGCCCTCCACCGGAAGCACGGTGATGCCCTGCTCCGGCACCGGATAGCTGAGGATCATGCCGTCAGCCGTGGTGAATCGGACGCCGTTCGGTTCGAGAATGAGCCGCTGGTCCAGGGTGGACGCCCAGCTGGGTCCGAACCAGCGGCCGGACCGGAGACCCGTGCGGTGATGGCGTTCCAGCTCCAGGGGGAGGACGCCGTCCAGCACAATATCGCTTTCGGACATGACCATTTGCCCGGTGGCCATGTCGATCGGGTCACCACAGGTGAAGAGCTTCTGCATCTGCCGGCCCAGCGCACGTGTGCCCCTCCCAAGGCCCTTGACGCCCAGAGCCATGCCTTTGAGGCCGGTCTTGCCGAAGGCCTTCAAGCCCTTGGCGAGGCCGCCGAGGGTGGTCAGCCCCTTCATGCCCGGTATGCACTCGAGTGCTGCCAAGCCCACTTCCCATAGGGAGGCCTGGCCCTTCGCGTATTTGTTGAGGGTGTCCGCGAGGACCACCAGGGCTGCGACCAAGACGATCGCACCGAGGATCGGCCCGCCGATAATCAACGCGAGGAAACCGAGCACCGCCACGACGACCTTGCAGACTTCGACGATGGTGTCCCAGTTGTCGGAGACCCAGTCCCCGACCTCCTCGTACCAGGCCCGGTTCTGAATCCCCGCGTCGGAAGCCTCCTCCAGCTTGTTCTTCGCCTCCCGCGCCGCGTCCTCACGCATCTTCCGCGCGTCCGCGGCCATCTTCTTCGCCGCATCCAACGCGCTCTGCGCGGCAGTGACATCCGACTGGGCGGACGTCTGCGCCGACTTGGCATTCGTCGCATCCCGCGTAGCCGCACGCACCTTGGACTCATCCGGCTTCGGCACATCCTTGCCCGCCGAACCCGGATCGTCCTTGTACTTGTCCGCCTCCTTCGTCGCCCGCGTCACCCACGAATCAGCCGTCGACAGACGCGACTTGGCCGAAGTCAGATCCGCCTGCGCCTCCCGCCCCTTGACCAGCGCCTTGTCCGCCAGCGCCTGCGCCCGCTCCAACTTCGGCCAATACGCCGCCAGCGCATCCCCGGCCAAGTCGTAGGACTTCTTCAGCTTCTTCAGGTTCTTCGGGACCCCGGAGAACTCGTCACGGAAGACATCGGCGGTCTTGCCGACCATCGACAGGACGGCGTCCTCGTCCGCCATCCCCTTCACCAGGCGCAGCGCGTCCTGCACGTCATCGGCGAACTCGTGCAACTGCCGGGCCAGCGACTTGACCCGGTCCGGATCCCCCGGCGTCGGATCCTTCTCCAGATCCAGCACATGCCAGTCCGTCGGCCGAAACCCCACCACGCCGCAACCCCCGTCACGTCCGCCTCAGCAACAACCGTACGCACAAGCGAAGCTATCGCACGACGGGGCGGCCAGGCGATGGCAGGCTGGCCGGCCCGAGAGCCGCCTCACGCTCGAAGGGGAGCCTGGGCAGCGCGAGTTCTTCTGCGTTCCGGTCGGCGTTTGACGGCTCGGCGCCGAACTCGCCGTTCGGAAGTGGCTGTTGGTGGGACCGGAAGACCATCACCACGAAGCGCAGATCCTGGAGCGAGCCTCCGCCAGCTCCTCCTCGGTGAAGGCCCCGTGCTCCTCCTGGTGGCGCAGCAAATCGGCGCCGAGCAGGTGGTGACGTATCTGGCGCGCCACGGCCTCGGCGACATACCCGGAGACGTTGTCCGTGAGCTTTCTGAGCTCGGTGACCTGCTCGGTCGGCAGCGTCACTATGATCCGTGGCGTGTCCGCCATGACACGAACCTACTGGGATACCACTGCACCTACCGCGCCC
>NZ_JAAKZX010000240.1 GCF_011045025.1 Streptomyces ureilyticus | reverse complement strand
CCCCCCTCGGTATCACCCCCGCCGTCAAACGCGCCCTCCTCGACGCCCACGCCCTGGCCAGGGCGGAAGGCGTCGGCTACATCGGCCCCGAGCACGTCCTCAGCGCCCTGGCCGCGAACCCCGACTCCGCCGCCGGGCACATCCTGAACGCCGCCCAGTTCAGCCCCTCCCCCCTCCCGCCCGAGGGATCGGCCCCGGCGGCAGGCGCTCCAGCGCACCAGGAGCGGGCACGTTCCTCGCCCACCCCGACCCTGGACAAGTACGGCCGGGATCTCACCGACCTCGCCCGGCAGGGCCGTATCGACCCGGTCATCGGCCGGGACCAGGAGATCGAGCAGACCGTCGAGGTGCTGTCCCGGCGCGGCAAGAACAACCCGGTGCTGATCGGCGACGCGGGCGTGGGCAAGACCGCCATCGTGGAGGGCCTCGCGGAGCGCATCGCCGACGGCGACGTGCCCGACGTACTCGCCGGCCGCCGGGTCGTCGCCCTGGACCTGTCGGGCGTGGTGGCCGGGACGCGCTACCGCGGTGACTTCGAGGAGCGGCTGACCAACATCGTCGACGAGATCCGGGCGAACTCCGACGAGCTGATCGTCTTCATCGACGAGCTGCACACCGTCGTCGGTGCCGGAGGCAGCGGCGAGGGCGGCTCGATGGACGCGGGCAACATCCTCAAGCCGCCCCTGGCCCGCGGTGAGCTGCACGTGGTGGGCGCCACGACGCTGGAGGAGTTCCGCCGGATCGAGAAGGACGCGGCCCTGGCGCGCCGGTTCCAGCCGATCCTGGTCCCCGAGCCCTCCCCGTCGGACGCGCTGGAGATCCTGCGCGGCCTGTCCGACCGGTACGAGGCCCATCACCAGGTCCGCTACGCCGACGAGGCCCTGGTCGCCGCCGTGGAGCTGTCCGACCGCTACATCACGGACCGCTATCTCCCGGACAAGGCCATCGACCTGATGGACCAGGCGGGCGCCCGGGTGCGCCTGCGCGCCCGGACCAAGGGCACCGACGTACGCGCCCTGGAGCGCGAGGTCGAGCAGCTCACCCGGGACAAGGACCAGGCGGTGGCGAGCGAGCAGTACGAGCAGGCCACTCAGTTGCGCGACCGGATCAGCGAGCTGAAGACGAAGATCGAGGCGGGGCGCGACGGGGAGGCCGACGAGGGGCAGCAGCTCGAGGTCACCGCCGAGGCCGTCGCCGAGGTGGTCTCCCGGCAGACCGGCATCCCGGTCAGCAGCCTCACCACCGAGGAGAAGGACCGGCTGCTCGGCCTGGAGGAGCATCTGCACGAGCGGGTCGTCGGACAGGACGAGGCGGTCAGGGTCGTGGCCGACGCGATCCTGCGCTCCCGGGCCGGTCTCGCCAGCCCGGACCGGCCGATCGGCAGCTTCCTCTTCCTCGGCCCGACCGGGGTCGGCAAGACGGAGCTGGCCCGTGCGCTGGCGGAGGCCCTGTTCGGCAGCGAGGAGCGGATGGTGCGCCTGGACATGAGCGAGTACCAGGAACGGCACACCGTCAGCCGGCTCGTCGGCGCCCCGCCCGGCTACGTCGGCCACGAGGAGGCCGGGCAGCTCACCGAGACCGTACGGCGGCACCCGTACTCGCTGCTCCTGCTCGACGAGGTGGAGAAGGCCCACCCCGACGTGTTCAACATCCTCTTGCAGGTCCTCGACGACGGCCGGCTCACCGACGCGCAGGGCCGCACGGTGGATTTCAGCAACACCGTGATCGTGATGACGAGCAACCTCGGCTCCGAGGCGATCACCCGCGGCACCGGCCTCGGGTTCGCCGCGCGCGACGCCGAGGCCGACGAGCAGGCCCGCCGTGAGCAGGTTCTGCGCCCGTTGCGCCAGCACTTCCGGCCGGAGTTCCTCAACCGGATCGACGAGGTCGTCGTCTTCCGGCAGCTCACCAGCGATCAACTGCACCGCATCACCGAGCACTTGCTGGATCAGACCCGGAGCCGGCTGCGCGCCCGGGACATCTCGGTCACCTTCACCGAGAGGGCCGTCGACTGGCTCGCGCAGCGCGGACACGAGCCCGAGTACGGCGCCCGGCCGCTGCGCCGCACGATCCAGCGGGAGATCGACAACCGGCTGTCCCGCCTCCTCCTCGACGGCCGGCTCACGGCGGGCAGCCACGTGACGGTGGACATCGAGTACGGAGAGCCGGTGTTCCACACGGACGAGACCAGGGCCGTCAACACCGGCGACAGCAAGGGCGACAGTACGGACGAGGCCAGTCAGGCCGAGGGCTGAGCTACGACAAGACCGGCCACGCCGAACCCTGAACTACCTCGCCGGTGTCACCACCATCGCCGACCCACCCCCGCGCCGTACCTTCTCCGCCGCCGCCAGCCACTTCCCGTGCGGCAGCCGCTGAACGCCGGTCGCCGCGCCGATCTCCGGGTTCTGCCGGAAGCCATGGCCGATCGACTCCAGCCCAGTCCTCAACTCGCTGTTCCACAGGCCCGGTTCGAGCTCGGTCGTCGCCTGGTTCCGCTGACTCGCGCGCGGTGCCGCGATCGCGTCGACCAGCGGCAGGCCACGGTCGACGAGGCCCGTCAGCGTCTGCAGCACGGTCGTGATGATCGTCGCGCCGCCCGGCGAACCGAGCGCCACCACCGGCTTGTTGTGCTGGTCCAGCACGATCGTCGGCGAGATCGACGAGCGCGGCCGCTTGCCAGGGCCCGGCAGGTTCGGGTCGTGGACGTCGGGGCTCGCGGGTGTGAAGGAGAAGTCCGTCAGCTCGTTGTTGAGGATGAAGCCGCGGTCCGGCACGGTGATGCCGCTGCCGCCGGTCTGCTCGATGGTGAGGGTGTAGGCGACGACGTTGCCCCACTTGTCGGCCGCCGTGAGATGCGTGGTGTTCTCACCTTCGTACGTCGTCGGCGCCGCCTTATCGCCGGTCGCGCAGGCCACGGGGTTCCGCGGATCGCCCGGCGCGAGCGGGCTCGTCAGCACCTCATCGTCCTTGATCAGGCACTCCCGCGAGTCGGCGTACTTCTGCGACAGGAGTTCCTTCGTCGGTACGTCCTCGAAGGCGGGGTCGCCCACCCAGCGCCCCCGGTCCGCGAAGGCGATACGGCTCGCCTCGATGTAGCGGTGCAGGTACTGGACGTCCGAGGCCTTCGAAAGGTCCGTGTTCTCAAGGATGTTGAGCGCCTCGCCGACCGTGGTGCCGCCAGAGGAGGAGGGGGCGATGGAGTAGACGTTCAGATCGCGGTACTTCGTCTTCGTCGGGACCTGCCGCTTCGTCTCGTACGCCGCGAGGTCCTTCAAGGACAGCTCGCCCGGGCGTGCGTTGCGCCCGGAAGCCGGGTCCACGGGCGGGTCGTTGACCGTGTCGACGATGTCGCGGGCCAACTTGCCGTGGTAGAGCGCGCCGACGCCCTTGCGGCCCAACTCCGCGTACGTACGCGCCAGATCGGGGTTCTTGAAGGTGGCGCCGACCACGGGCAGTTGGCCGCCAGGGAGGAACAGCTCGGCCGTGTCCGGGAAGTCCTTGAAGCGGGCCTGGTTGGACTCGGTCTGGGAGCGGAAGGTCGGGTCGACGGTGAACCCTTCGCGCGCGAGCCGCTCGGCGGGCTTCAGCAGCGGGCTCAGCCGCTTGCTGCCCCAGGCGTCGAGCGCTGTCTGCCAGGTGGCGGGCGTCCCGGGCGTCCCCACGCCGAGGCCGCTGGTCACCGCGTCGGCGAACGGGATCGGCTGCCCGTTCTCCAGGAAGAGCCCCGAGTCGGCGGTCAGCGGTGCCGTCTCGCGTCCGTCGATGGTGTGCACCGTACGGGACTTGGCGTCGTAGTAGACGAAGTAGCCGCCCCCGCCGATGCCCGCGGAGTACGGCTCGGTGACGCCGAGCGCCGCGGCCGTGGCGACGGCCGCGTCCACCGCGTTGCCGCCCTTGCGCAGGACCTCGATACCGGCGGCGGACGCGTCCGCGTCGACGCTCGACACGGCCCCGCCGTATCCGACGGCGACCGGCTCCTTCTTCGGCGTCGCGGTGGCAGGCGCGGACGGAGGTGCCGCCCCGACCGACACCACGGCGGCCGAGACCGCCAGAACCACGAGCTTCCGCCTGACCGGACGACGACGCATCCCTACCTCCAGTTAACAGCCGTCTGCGCAGCGTACTTCTTCGCCATGATCCCGTCAGGGACTCCTCGAACAGTGTTCCGGCGCGCCCGCTACCATGCGCGCCCATGACTGACGACGTGCGCAACATCGTTCTGGGCGCGGCCCTGGCCGTCATCGGCGCCGCGCTCGGCTGGCTCGCCCGTACGTACCTGTGGAAGCGCAGACTCCGCCGTAAGCAGGCATTCTTCGGGCTGCCCGAGAACTCCGAGTCGCTGCTGGTGGTGAATCGCGACGCGGGCGGCCCGGATCTCACGGTCGTGCGCCACGATGTCGCCGCGCTGCTCGAACTCTCCGCGCTGATCAAGGACTGCGGGGCACACTCCCAACTCGTCGCGCACGACGCGGCGCAGCAGGGCTTCGGGGAACGTACGGAGTTCTGCGTGGGCCATCCCTCGGCAAATCGCCGGATGGCCGCGCATCTGCACTCGCTGCTGCCGGGCGTCCGCCTGAACACGGATCCGGAGCCGGGCCCGGACCGCGGCGCCTTCCAGATCGGCGGGGAGACCTATCGCCTGGAGCCCGGCCGGACCGAGTACGCGTTTCTCGCCCGGCTCACCGCGGGCCAGGGCCACGACACGACGAGGCCCGTGTTCGTCTTCTGCGGCCAGCGCGCGATCACCAACCAGGCGGCCACCCGCTATCTCGCCCGCCAGCACGAGAAGCTGGCGCGCAAGCACGGCAACAACTCCTTCGTCCTGCTGCTGAAGGTCGTCAACTCGCAGGCGTACGGGTCTGATGTCGTCGAGCTCGTCGCGGACGTCACGAAGGCCGCGCAGACCCCGGCGGTGGAGGCCGCTCCGCAGAAGGGACATCGCGCCTCCTAGGTTCCTACACATTTCAACGATCGTTACTCGCACGTAACTTACCGACGGGTTACTTGCGGTAAGAGGCGGCGGTTACCGTCGGGTCACTTTGCACTGACACGAGTGAGGAGTGACCCATGGGAAGCCCTCGCAAGGGCCTGCGTACCACCGCCGTCGGTGCCGTTTCGGCGACTCTGCTCGCCGGCACGGCTCTGGGACTCGCCCCTGCAGCCCAGTCGGCGCCCGGCACGTCGGCCGCGGCCGGCGGCGTCCGGTTCGTAGACATCGCCGGCGACGGCGGCACCACCCTCAAGGCCAACGTCGTCACGCCCGCAGGCGCCGACGGCACCCGCCGCTACCCCCTGATCGTCCTGCCGACCAGCTGGGGCCTGCCCCAGGTCGAGTACCTCGCCCAGGCCAAGAAGCTCGCCAACTCCGGCTATGTGGTCGTCAGTTACAACGTCCGCGGCTTCTGGGAATCCGGCGGCCATATCGAAGTGGCGGGCCCGCCCGACATCGCCGACGCCTCCAAGGTCATCGACTGGGCCCTCGCCAACACCCAGGCCGACGCGGACCAGGTCGGCATGGCGGGCCTCTCGTACGGCGCGGGCATCAGCCTTCTCGCCGCCGCACACGACAAGCGCGTCAAGGCGGTCGCCGCACTCAGCGGCTGGGCCGACCTGATCGACTCGATCTACTCCGGCCGCACCCAGCACTCCCAGGCGACCGCCCTGCTGGACGTCGCGGGCACCATCACCGGCCGCCAGAGCCCCGAACTCAAGCAGATCTACAAGGACTTCTTCGCCTCCAACCTGGCCAGGGAGCCGGAGCTCATCGCCTGGGGGAAGAAGCGCTCCCCCGCGACGTACGTCGACCGGATCAACGCCAACGGCACGGCGGTCATGATGGCCAACGCCTGGGGCGACACGATCTTCCCGCCCAACCAGTACGCCGACTTCTACGAGAAGCTCACCGGCCCCAAGCGGCTGGAACTGCGCCCCGGCGACCACGCCACCAACGAGGCGACCGGCCTCTTCGGCCTGCCCAACGACGTATGGACCGACACCGCCCGCTGGTTCGACCACCACCTCAAGGGCGAGGCCAACGGCATCGACCGCGAACAGCCCGTCCGGCTCAAGTCCCGCTCCACCGGCGGCTACGAGGGTTACCCGGACTGGAAGTCGGTCACCGCGACCCGGAAGAAGATCGACCTCGCGGGCACCACCACGATCCGCGCGAACACCAACTCCGGCGCGGACGGCGGCACCGTCTTCCTGTCCAGCATCCTCGACCAGGTGGCCCAGCTGCCCCCGATGGCCTCGATGCCGTTCCTGCCCCGCCGGCACGCAGCCGTATGGCAGTCGGAGAAGTACAAGAGCGCCCAACAGGTGCGCGGGACCACGAAATTGCACACCACGGTCGCCAGCAACAAGGAGAGCGGCACCCTCGTCGCGTACCTCTACGACGTGGGCCCGCTCGGCCTCGGCAAGCTGGTCAGCAACGCGCCGTACACGTTCCACGGGCAGACGCCGGGCAAGCCGTTCGGTGTCGACCTGGAGCTGTTCTCCACGGCGTACGACGTCCCGGCGGGGCACCGGCTCGCTCTGGTCGTCGACACGGTCGACCCGCTCTACATCGAGCACAATCCGGACGGCGCACAGCTGACCTTCTCCTCGCCCCCGGCCGATCCGTCGTATGTGTCGGTGCCGCTGCGCGGGCAGTGATCTCCGGCTGCTGCGAGGCGGGTCGTCCCCATCGCCATCGCCCGAGAGGTACCGCTCCCTCAAGGAGTTCTTGAACGCGTCACTCGTCAGTGCTTGAGGATCTTGGAGAGGAAGTCCTTGGCACGGTTGCTGCGCGGGTCGGTGAAGAATCCCTCGGGGGTACGGTCCTCGACGATGCGGCCGTCGGACATGAAGACGACGCGATCGGCGGCGGAGCGCGCGAAGCCCATCTCGTGCGTGACGACCATCATGGTCATGCCCTCGCGCGCGAGCTGCTGCATCACCTCCAGCACCTCATTGATCATCTCCGGGTCGAGGGCCGAGGTCGGCTCGTCGAACAGCATCGCCTTGGGGTCCATGGCGAGGGCGCGGGCGATGGCCACGCGTTGCTGCTGGCCGCCGGAGAGCTGTGCCGGGTACTTCATGGCCTGATCGGCGAGGCCCACTCGGTCGAGGAGCTGACGCGAGCGACGGTCGGCCTCGTCCTTCTTGCGTCCACGGACCTTGACCTGGCCCAGCGAGACGTTCTGCAGGACCGTCTTGTGCGCGAAGAGGTTGAACGACTGGAAGACCATCCCGATCTCCGCGCGGAGCCTCGCGAGGTCCTTGCCCTCCTCGGGCAGCAGCTTGCCGTCGAGTCTGATCTCCCCCGACTGGATCACCTCGAGCCGGTTGATCGCCCTGCACAGCGTCGACTTGCCCGACCCCGAGGGGCCGATGACCACGACCACCTCCCCCTTGCCGACGGTGAGGTTGATGTCCTGGAGGACGTGCAGATCGCCGAAGTACTTGTTGACGTCGCTCAGCTCGATCAGGGGATCGACAACCATGCCCAGCCCTACCCACTCGTCGCTGTGTCGCGGTGGCCGCAAACTATCCAGCTATCCAGACAGAAGTGCAGCCAATGTACGACATCCGCACGTTTCGGGCATAAGCCCTGTTACGCCTCCGACACCTCGCCGTACAGCTGGGAGAGTTCCGGTACGCCACTGGCCGCCCACTCGTGCCCGGCGGCGACCACGTCGATCTCGCGGCCGGACTCCAGCCGCACCACCGGCTGACCGCTCGGCCACAGCTGCCAGGTCGCGCCGGGGACCGTGCGCAGGATGACCGTTCCGAGATACAGGCCGGCGTCGTTGCCGAGCCAGGGCAGGCTCTCCTCGTCGTCGCGCCAGCGCGGCAGCAGTTGGTCGAGCGCCTCCAACGAGGCCGGGGAGTCGTCGAGTTCGATCCCCGCCCGCTCCGCCTGGGAGCGCAGCAGTTCGCACTCGGAGAGAAGCTCGGCCACCCCCTCACGATCGCTCTCGCTGTCCGAGAAGACAGTGACTCTGGCGGGGTCTCGCT
Organism: Streptomyces ureilyticus; assembly: GCF_011045025.1. GTDB lineage: Bacteria > Actinomycetota > Actinomycetes > Streptomycetales > Streptomycetaceae > Streptomyces > Streptomyces ureilyticus. The sequence goes on along the minus strand of NZ_JAAKZX010000240.1, from coordinate 5,252 downwards.
TCTTGCGCCAGTTGCCCAGGAACGAGATGTTCATACTCCCAGCCTGTCATCCGTATCGCCCGGCGCACCACAGGGCACGCTGGGCCGCTTGTTCCAGGGGATTTCGCCCGGAGTTCGCGCGTCGATCATTGACGGGTTCCTGACGCCTCCTTAGCTTCGCGGAGCACCTGTGGTCTCGCAGTTGTCGTGTCACATCTGTCGTCTCGCACGTCTCGCACGTGTCGTCTTGTTCGGCTTGTTCGTATTGTCGGCAAACGGGAGGAGTCGGTCGTGCACCGACGTGTCTGGGGTCCGGCCGTCGCTCTCGCTCTTCTCATGATGGCGGTGCCGACCGCGTCCGCGAAGGCCGGGCTGCCCACCCGGACCGGGCCGCTCCCGCTGGAGCGGCTCTTCGACAACACGGCCGTCAGCGATGACGCGCGCCCCGGCGAGGCGGACTTCGACGGCTCGGGCGGCTCCCTGTCGGCCCGGGACCTGACCGCCGCGGGCTGGACGCCGGGCCGCACACTGACCGTCCAGGGCGCCCGGCTGACCTGGCCCCTCAAGACGGCAGGGCAGCCGGACAACGTGCGCGCCGACGGCCAGCTGGTCCGGGTCCACGGCCGTGGCGACGCCCTCGCCTTCCTGGTGGCGGGCACGGCCGGTGACGCGGCCACGGGCACGGGTGTGGTGCGGTACGCGAACGGCTCACACTCCACGTACCGGCTGACCGCACCCGACTGGCGCCGCGGCCCCCTCGCCACGAAGGCCGTGGCGCTGCCGCACGTCAACACGCCCGGCGGCCAACTCGCCGAGAAGGCACGGCTGTACGTCGTCACCGTGCCGCTCGCCGAAGGCCGGACCGTCGCCTCCGTCCAGTTGCCGCGCAACGACGAACTGCATGTGTTCGCGCTGTCGGTACGCGCCGATTCGCCCGGCTGGACGGGCAGTTGGGCCACGTCGACCTCCGGGTACGGGGCGGTCGGGCCCTGGACGGACCGGACGCTGCGCCTCGTGGTGCACACCTCGGCGGGCGGGCCGCGCGTACGGATCCGGCTGGACAACACCTTCGCCGCCGCGCCCGTACGGATCGGCAGTGCGACGGTGGCGGTCCAGGCGTCCGGTGCGAGCCCGCGAAGCGCTCCCGTGCCGCTGTCGTTCCGGGGCGCCGCCGGGACCGAAATCCCCGCGGGGGCACAGGCGTTCAGCGATCCGCTCGGCTTCGATGTGCCCGCCGATGCCAATCTGCTGGTGAGCTTTCATCTGCCGGGAACAGTGACCGCCGCGCCCATGCACAGCCTGGCCGTCCAGCGGTCGTACCTCAGCGAGCCGGGCGACCATGCCGCGGACGCCGGCCCGGACGCGTACACCTCGACGATCAGCAACTGGCCGCTGCTGACCGGTGTGGACGTGGGCGGCGGGCCCGGTTCCGTGGTGCTGCTCGGGGACTCGATCACCGACGGCGAGAAGTCGACGCCGGACGCGAACCTGCGTTGGGGCGATGTGCTCGCCAGGCGGCTGCGGAACCAGGACGTGGTCCCGCGCTACGGGGTCCTGAACCACGGTATCTCGGCGAACCGTGTGGTCTCCGACCGTTACCCCGGCGACGGCGTCTCCGCCGACATGGGCGGCGTGAGCGCCCTGAACCGCCTCGACCGTGACGTCCTGGCGCAGACGTCGGCCCGTACGGTCATCGTCTTCCAAGGCGTCAACGACGTCCGCTGGGGCGCGAGCGCGGAGCAGGTCATCGCCGGGCTGCGGGAGATCGCCGACCGGGCGCACGCGCGGGGGCTGCGGGTGCTGGGCGCGACGATCGTCCCCTGTGAGGGGGAGGCTCGCTGCACGCCTGCCGCCGACGCCGGCCGCTCCGCGGTGAACACGTGGATACGGTCCAGCTCTGCGTTTGACGGGGTGCTGGACTTTGATGCGGTGTTGCGGGATCCGGAGCGCCCGTCCCGGATGCTGCCGGTGTATGACAGCGGGGATCATCTGCATCCGGGCAATGCGGGGCTCGCTGCGCTGGCTGAGGCTTTGGACTTGCGGTTGCTGTAGGTTCAGCGCCCGCTTACACGTCCAAGTCCACCACCACCGGCGCGTGGTCCGACGCGCCCTTGCCCTTGCGCTCTTCGCGGTCCACGTACGAATCCTTGACCGCCTTGGTGAAGGGCTCGTTGCCGTAGACCAAGTCGATGCGCATGCCTCGGTTCTTGGGGAAGCAGAGTTGGCGGTAGTCCCAGTATGTGTAGGGGTGGTCGTACTTGAGGGGGCGCGGGATCACGTCGGTGAGGCCGGACTCGCGGAGTTCCGTGAGGGCGGCTCGCTCGGCGGGAGTGACGTGGGTGGAGCCCTCGAAGGCGGCGATGTCGTGGACGTCGTCGTCTGTCGGGGCGATGTTGTAGTCGCCCAGTACCGCGAACGGGCGGCTGCCGCTCGCGTCGCCCGCGACCGCTGCCTTGAGGGCCTCGATCCACTGGAGTTTGTACGCGAAGTGGGGGTGGTCCACCTCTCGGCCGTTCGGCACGTACACCGACCAGACGCGGATGGGGCCGCAGGTCGCCGCTATGGCGCGGGGCTCCTGGACGCCGTCGTAACCGGGGTCGCTGGGCAGGCCCCTGACCACGTCTTCGAGGCCTGCGCGGGAGATCACCGCCACGCCGTTCCACCTGCCTGTCGCGTGCACCGCCGACTCGTAGCCCAGCTTGGTCAGTTCGTCGGTGGGGAACTGCTCGGCGGTGGTCTTGGCCTCCTGGAGGCACAGCACGTCGGTGCCGCTGCTCTCCAGCCAGGCCAGCAGCCGGGGGAGGCGGGCGGTGATCGAGTTCACGTTCCAGGTGGCAATCCGCATGCCTCACAACTTACCGGGCGGGTCTGACAACGGACCCTCGGGCGCCCTTGAGCTCAGAGTTCGGCCGAGGTGCCCGGCGTCAGCCGCAGGTGTTCCGCGCCGCCCAGGCCGCCGATCTGACGGTCGTAGATCGGGCGGGCGAGGTCGGTGAGGAGGGCGTCATGGATGTCGTACGCGCGTTGCGGCTTGACCTCGCGTACGTACTCGATGACCTCGGCGATCTTGTTCCAGGGGGCCATCACCGGGAGCATCAGCGTCTCGACCGGCTGGTCGGGGACGGTGAGGGCGTCGCCCGGGTGGAAGACGCGGCCGCCGTCGACGAGATAGCCGACGTTGGTGATGCGCGGGATGTCGGGGTGGATGACGGCGTGCAGTTCGCCGTGGACCTGGATGTCGAAGCCCGCGGCGGTGAAGGTGTCGCCGTGGCCGACGGTGTGCACCCGGCCGGGGAACGCCGCCGCGATCTGGTCGGAGACGGACTTCAGGGTCCACAGCTCGGCGCCGGGGTTGGCGTCCAGACCGGCCCGCAGCCGGCCCTCGTCGAAATGGTCGGGGTGCTCGTGCGTGACCAGGATGGCGTCCGCGCCGACCGCGGCGTCCTCCTCGCTGAAACCGCCGGGGTCGATGACGAGCGTGCGCCCGTCCTTCTCGAGCCGGATACAGGCGTGCGACTTCTTCGTGAGCTTCAGCTTCATGAGTTCCATCCTGCCTCCGCCCCCACGAGCGGGCGCACTCCCGGGTGCCACTCCTGGGCCTCTCGCCCGGGGTGTCCTGCGGCTCACTCCTGGGGCGTGGTCTCCTCGCGGATGACCTGCTGCGCCACCTTGAAGGCGCTGTTCGCGGCCGGTACACCGCAGTAGACGCCCGCGTGGAGGAGTACTTCCTTGATCTCGGCCGGAGTGAGGCCGTTACGGAGGGCGGCGCGGGTGTGGAAGGCGAGTTCTTCGAGGTGGCCGCCCGCGACGAGGGCGGTGAGCGTGACACAGCTGCGGGAGCGTCTGTCCAGACCGGGGCGGTCCCATATCTCGCCCCACGCGTAGCGCGTGATGAACTCCTGGAAGTCCCCGGAGAACTCGTCCGCCTGCGCGAACGCCCGGTCCACATGCGCGTCGCCGAGCACTTCGCGGCGGACCTTGATGCCCGCGTCGTACGGGTCGGGCCTGCCCAGGGCCTCGGGCTGCTCGGCGGCGGCGATCTCGGCGACGGGCGCGACCGGCGGGGCCGCGGCCAGCACCGGCTTGACCGGGGACGCCGCGATCGCCATATGGCCGGTGGTGGTGTCGAAGGCGGGCTGCTGCCAGGCGCTGGTGAAGTGCCGTACCAGGAGGTCGGTGACCGCGGCGGGCTGTTCCACGGGGACCAGGTGCGAGGCGCCGGGTACGACTGCGAGGCGGGCGTCCGGTATTCCGGCGACCAGGGTGCGGGCCTCGGCGGGTCCTGTGACCTGGTCGTCGGAGCCGACGAGAACGAGCGTGGGCACCCCGACCCGGCCGAGTTCGGGGCGTACGTCGAAGGAGGCGAGGGCCTCGCAGGCGGCGATGTAGCAGCCGGGGTCGGTGGTGCGCACCATCTGCACGGCCCACTCGGTGATCGCGGGCTGGGCGGCGGCGAAGCCGGTGGTGAACCAGCGTTCCGGGGACGTACGGGCGATGGGGTCGAGGCCGTTCGTCCGTACGATCACTCCGCGCTGGCGGAACTCGTCGGCCGTGCCGAAGCGCGGAGAAGCGGCGATCAGGGCGAGCGAGGCGACCCGCTCCGGGTGGCGCAGGGCCAGCTCCGTACCGACCGCGCCACCGAGCGCGCAGCCCGCGTAGCCGAACCGCTGGACGCCGAGCCCGTCGAGTGTGGCGAGCAGCCGGCCCGCGAGATCGGTGACCGAACCGGCCGGGTACGCGGGTGCGCCGCCGTGGCCCGGCAGGTCGAACCGGAAGATCCTCCAGTGCTTCATCAGCTCCGGGACCTGGCGATCCCACATATGCCACGTCGTGCCGAGCGAGGGACCGAGGACGAGGACCGGGGCGTCTTCCGGGCCGTCGAAGCGGTACTGGAGGGCAGGCGACTTCATCTCACTCACCGCTCCAAGCTAGCTTCCGCACCTGTGGGCGCGAAAACGGGACCGGTTTGTCCACATTGCCTGCACGGGGCCGCCACATGTGAGGCGACGTCACGCTTTGGGGTTCGGCGGGGCTCATGGGGAGTCACCGGGGCTCATGGGGAGTTCATGGTCGGTCGGTGAGCCCAGGCCGGTGAGGGCGCCGACCGGGTCGAGGTCGGGGGTGCCTCGGGGCCACCAGTCGTCGTGGCCCGGCTCCGATTCGTACGCGTACCAGAGCCCGTCGTGGCCGAGGCGGAGCTGTATGTGGCCGCGAGGGTGGGTGAGGTGGTTGTGCCAGGGGCGGAAGGCGGGGAAGTCGGCGGCCAGGAGGAG
>NZ_JAAKZX010000023.1 GCF_011045025.1 Streptomyces ureilyticus | reverse complement strand
GGGCGGGGGCTGGAGTCGGGGACGACCCGGAGTGGCCCATATCTTCGCCTTCTGGGAGAGCCGTGCCTTCTACGACTCCTTCATGGCCCGCTCCCATGACCGGCTGGCCACCGCGCAGTCCGGCACCTTCAAGGATCCACATGTCAAACTCTTCGATCACCGGTTCGATGTGAAGACCGGCTTCGAGCCGCGCTTCACGGACGCCGACCTGGTGCGGGTGGCCCACTGCCGCGTCCACGAAGAGAGGGCCGAGCACTTCGCGCTGATGCAGGAGAAGGTGTGGAATCCGGCGATGGCCGGCTCACCCGGCATGGTGCGCGGGCTGTTCGGTGAGGCGCCCGGTCATGAGTTCCTGGTGCTGTCGATGTGGCAGTCGGCCGCCGAGCACGGCAAGTACCGTGCCGAGCGCGTCGAGCGGCTTGCGCTTCGGGCCCAGATCGAGGCGGACGTCGCGGCCCTGGCGGGCGACATCGTGGAGCTGGAACCGAGCTGGACGGTCTGAAGCGGATGGGCAGTCACGCTCGGTCGCGGGCAGCCTGAAGCGGTCACAGTTGTGTGACCTCCGTCGTATGGGGACCGTGTGAGTGCTCGATCCGCCCAGATCCGATCTAGGGTTTTGGCATGGCACGACCACGGCGCATCGTCCTTGTCCGGCACGGCGAGTCGGTGGGCAATGCCGATGACACCGTGTACGAACGCGAACCCGACCACGCACTGGCCCTCACCGAGACGGGGTGGCGGCAGGCGGAAGAGACGGGCAAGCGGCTTCGGGAGGTGTTCGGCCATGAGCGCGTAAGCGTTTACGTCTCGCCGTACCGCCGTACGCACGAGACGTTCCGCGCCTTCCATCTCGACCCCGAACTGGTGCGCGTACGCGAGGAGCCGCGGCTGCGTGAGCAGGACTGGGGCAACTGGCAGGACCGTGAGGACGTACGCCTCCAGAAGGCGTACCGCGACGCGTACGGACACTTCTTCTACCGCTTCGCGCAGGGGGAGTCCGGTGCCGACGTGTACGACCGGGTCGGCGGCTTCCTGGAGAGCCTGTTCCGCAGCTTCGAGGCGCCCGACCATCCGCCGAACGTGCTCATAGTGACCCACGGGCTGGCCATGCGGCTGTTCTGCATGCGCTGGTTCCACTGGTCGGTCGCGGAGTTCGAATGCCTGGTGAACCCCGGGAACGGGGAGATGCGGATGCTCGTTCTCGGGGAGGACGGCAAGTACACACTTGACCGGCCGTTCGACCGCTGGCGTGATCCGAAACCGTACGGAGTCACCGGATAGATTTGGCAGGGCGATGACCGCTGACTCCTCTCCCGACGGGCGCTTGGCCCGCACCCTGGCCGCCCTGCGCGGACTCGCGGTGGGCGACGCGCTGGGCTCGCAGTTCTTCGTGCCCGAGAACTACCCGCTGCTCACGCGCCGTGCCCTGCCGCCCGGCCCCTGGCAGTGGACCGACGACACCGAAATGGCCTGCTCCGTAGTGGCCGTTCTGGCTGCCCACCGTCGTATCGACCAGGACGAGCTGGCCCGCTCCTTCGCGCAGCACCACGACTTCGACCGGGGCTATGGGCCCGCGGTCAACCGACTGTTGCGGCTGATCCGGGAGGGCGGCGACTGGCGCGAGCTGGCCTCGGCTCTCTTCAACGGGCAGGGCTCGTGGGGGAACGGCGCCGCGATGCGCATCGCACCTCTGGGCGCCTGGTACGCGGACGATCCGGAGCAGGCCACGCACCAGGCGGAGATTTCGGCGTACCCCACGCACCAGCACCGCGAGGCCATGGTCGGCGCCATGGCCGTGGCCGCCGCGGCAGCGCTGGCCGCCGCCCCGGGCGGGCCGCCCGGCGCGGGGGCACTGCTCGACGGCGTCATAGCCCTCGTGCCGCACAGCGCCGTGGAGGCCGGGCTGCGGCGCGCCCGGGACATGCTCGACTACGACGACGCGTCGACGGTCGCCGCGGTGCTCGGCTGCGGGCGGCGTACGAGCGCCCACGACACCGTGCCGTTCGCGCTCTGGTCGGCCGCACGTTCGCTCGGCGACTACCAGCGGGCCTTCTGGACGACTGCCCAGGCGGGCGGGGACGTGGACACGAACTGCGCCATCGTCGGTGGTGTGGTGGCCGCCGGGAAGGCAGGCGCGCCTCCTGCGGAGTGGGCGGAACGGACGGAGGCCCTGCCGGACTGGATGTCGGTGGAGAGCGGGGCGTAACCCCAACTGTCACAGACCTGACACAGAGCCCCCTCTCCCCGCCGCATCGGCTTACCCGCGGATACCCTGTCCGCCACGCCGCTCGTTGATCATCTCGGGCGCGCGCCGACGAGACACCGGTCCCCTGGCTTCGGCCCAGCCATGTGCTGCGAGCCGCCCGCGGACCGGTCGGGAGGGGGTCCCGTGTCAGACACGCCGTCCGAGGCCGACCCGAGAAAGCCGGGAGCTGGAGATCGAGGGAGTGCCGATCAGAGCGCTGGTGAGCGCTTCGAAGGAGGGGGAGCCGCTTCCCGTGAGCGCTCCGCCGCCTTGACCAAGAAGCCTGCCTCCGATGCCGATGCCGATGCCGATGAGCCCGAGGACGCCGTCCCCGCCTCGTACTCCGGCGACGCCTCCTCAAAGGGCGGCGCCGACGGGCACGACCCCGACGGAGAGGACGTCGACTGGGGCTACCCGGTCGCCGAGTCCGCCTGGTGGTTCGCGGACCTTCAGGCGCGGGCCCCGGCCCCGGTCCGCCCCGCCACCCTCTGGGCCACCTTGGCCACCGGCGTATTGAGCATGCTCCTGCTCACCGACGGACTGGCCCTCAATCTCCTGCTGGTGGCCATTCCGGCCGCGCTCGCCGCGTATTTCGCAGCCCAGGCGGCCGGCCGCGCCCCGCGGCGCTGGACGCTGGTGTGGGGCGTCGGCGGCTTCGCCCTGCTGACCGTGCCGGCACTGCGCGACGCCGACTGGCCGACGTTCCTCGCCGTGGTGGCCGCCGTGGCCGCGGGCTCGCTCGCGCTGCACGGCGGGCGTACCTGGACCGGAGTGCTGTTCGGCCCGATCGGCCTGTACACCTCGGTTCTCACCGGACCCGTCTGGGGCTGGCGAGGCCTGCGGGAACGGTTCGGCGGTGCCCGAGGCAACCTGGGCCCGGTGCTGCGTGCGCTCGCGGTGGCCGCGGTTCTGCTACTCGTCTTCGGGGCGCTGTTCGCGGGGGCCGACGCGGCCTTCGCGGATCTGCTCGGCGGCCTCATACCGGACGCCTCCGTCTCCGGCGGCCCCTGGCATCTCGTCCTGCTGGTGCTCGGCCTGGTCGGCGCGCTGGCGGCGGCACACACGGCCGCCGCGCCCGTGCAGTGGGACCGCGTCGAGGTGCCCCCGGGCCGGGAGCGTGGCCGGGTCGAGTGGGCGCTGCCCCTGATCGTGCTCGTCGTGCTCTTCGCGGCCTTCAACGCCGTCCAACTCGCCGTCCTGTTCGGTGGATACGACACCGTGCTGGAGAAGACCGACCAGAGCTACGCAGAGTACGCGCGCCAGGGCTTCTGGCAGCTGCTCCTGGTCACGCTGCTCACCCTGTTCGTCATCGTCTTCGCCCTGCGCTGGGCCCCGCGCGACGGTGCGCGCGACTGGACGCTGGTGCGCGCCGTGCTGGGAACTCTCTGTGTTCTCACGCTCGTTGTCGTGGCATCGGCGGTGCGACGTATGGACATGTACGTGGAGGCGTATGGACTGACGCGACTGAGGATCTCGGTGGTGGCCGTGGAGCTCTGGCTCGGCCTGGTCATCGTGCTCATCATGGCGGCCGGCGTATGGGGAGCCCGCTGGCTGCCGCGCGCCGTGATGGTCAGTGCCGCCGCGGGTGTGCTCGCCTTCGGGCTCGTCTCGCCCGACGGCCTGGTCGCCGAGCGCAACGTCGAGCGGTACGAGGCCACGAGCAAGGACGGCGAGGAGGGCAAGTTCGACGTCGACTACGCGCGCGGCCTGTCCGCGGACGCCGTACCGGCTCTCGACAAGCTTGAGGAGCCGCTGCGCTCCTGCGCGCTCGAGCCCATCGCGAGGGAACTGAAGAAGGAGAACAAGCCCTGGTACGCCACCAGTTGGGGCGAGGCCCGGGCCCGCGGCATCCTCGAGGACCGGCCGCTGTCGGCCGAGGCGGACTGGAACGAGTGCCTTCGGCTCCGTGACGAGTTCCAGTACCGCTGAGGCACGGGAACGTACCGAGCTGGCCGGACCGTCGTCCACGGGACGCGGTTCCGACCAGCTCGCATAGGCGGTGTGTCAGCTCCCGGCGGGTCCCGCGGTCCCCGACAGGGCCTCGAGGTCGCTCTTGCGGACCCGGATCACCAACGCGGCGACGGCCAGGGCCAGTACTGCCATTGCCGCCGCTGGAATGAAGGCCGTGGATATCCCTTGCGCCAGCACTTCATTGCCCCAGGGAGCGGGCAGTTGCTGCGTCTGCGCGAACTCCGCCTTCTGCTCGGGCGAGGCGTTCGCCATGAATGCGGGCAGCTGTTTCTCCGCCTCGTCACGGCTCGCCGTACCGAAGACCGTGGTCAGGATGGCGAGACCGAGCGAACCGCCCACCTGCTGCGTGACGTTGAGCAGCCCGGACGCCGCGCCCGCCTCGTGCTGGGCGACACCGGAGACCGCGGTGAGTGTCAGCGTCACGAAGTTCAGCCCCATGCCGAAGCCGAACACCAGCATCGGGCCCAGTACCCCGCCGGCGTACGAGCTGTCCGGGCTGATGAAGGTCTGCCAGCCGAGCCCGATCACGGCGAGCGCCGAGCCCACGACCATGAAGGGCTTGGGGCCGAGCACGGGCAGAAGCCGCTGCGACAGGCCTGCACCGATTGCGATCGCGAACGTGACGGGGAGGAAGGCCAGGCCCGCCTCGATCGGCGTGTAGTCCAGCACGTTCTGCACGAACAGCACGATGAAGAAGAACATGCCGAACATGGCCGCGGCCAGGCTCAGCATGATCACATACGTGCCGGAGCGGTTGCGGTCGGCGAACATGCGCAGCGGCGTGATCGGTTCCTTGGCCCGGGACTCGATCAGCCCGAAGGCCAGCAGCAGGACCGCCGCCGCCCCGAAGGACCCGAGGGTGAGGCTGTCGCGCCAACCCTCCTCCGAGGCCCGGATGAAGCCGTAGACCAGGGACGCCATGCCGGCCGTCGAGGTCAGCGCGCCCGCGATGTCGAAGCGTCCCGGATGCCGTTCGGACTCGCTGATGTAAAGCGGCGTGAGGAACGCGATCAGCAGGCCGATGGGTACGTTGACGAAGAGCACCCAGCGCCAGTCGAGCCACTCGGTGAGCATGCCGCCGGCCAGCAGACCGATCGCGCCGCCGCCGGCCGAGACCGCGGCGAAGACACCGAAGGCCCTGTTGCGTTCAGGACCTTCGGGGAAGGTCGTGGTGATGAGCGCCAGCGAGGTGGGTGACGCGATCGCGCCACCGACGCCCTGGAGGGCGCGTGCGGCCAGCAGTTGCCAGGGTTCCTGGGCGAAACCGCCGAGCAACGAGGCGAATGTGAAGAGCAGGATGCCGGTCATGAAGACCCGGCGCCGGCCGAGGATGTCGCCGGCCCGCCCGCCGAGCAGCAGCAGACCGCCGAAGGTGAGCGTGTACGCGCTGACGACCCATGTGAGATCGGTCGTGGAGAACTTGAGCGCGTCTTGAATGTGCGGGAGTGCGATGTTCACAATCGTGGCATCGAGTACCACCATGAGTTGGCAGGCCGCGATGACGGTGAGCGCGATGCCGGGACGCCCCTCCCGGCGGGCCGCCCCTGGCTGTTGGTCCTTTGTCAATTGAGAGGTTGTCACTATTGGGTCCCCCACAAGTACGTTAGTGAACGCTCGCGTTCACTGTCGCGTCAACGTTAGTGAGTCCCCGTCAGTGAACGCAAGCGTTCACTGAATCGCTTTCGTGTCGCGTCACCGGTCCGCTCGTCTTCCCCGAAGATCCCCGCTCCCCCGCACAACGGAGATACTCAGATGGCTACTTCGCGCTTGACGGCCGCCCCCGCTCAGCCGGCGTCCCTGCGTCGGCGTGGCGCCGTACTCGAACGCGCGATCCTCGAGGCCGCGCTCGATCAGCTCAGTACGGTCGGCTGGAACGGCCTCACGATGGAGGGCGTCGCCGCGGGCGCCCAGACCGGCAAGGCCGCGGTCTACCGTCGCTGGCCGTCCAAGGAGGATCTCGTCGTGGACGCGCTCCGGTCCGGTCTCCCGGAGCTGGAGCACGCGCCCGATCTCGGCAGCGTGCGTGAAGAACTCCTGGATCTCTGCCATCGGGTGCGTGAGGTGATGTTCTCCCGCCCTGGATACGCGCTGCGCTCGGTGCTTTACGAGTGCGACTTCGGTACGGCCGAGCGCTTCCACACCGTGATCCTCGAAGGGGTCGTGGAGCCGGGTGCGCGGCTCGTCGAGGAGATCATTCGCCGTGGGATCGCCCGAGGAGAGGTACGGCCAGAGGCCGTGAACGGTCATGTCTTCGATGCCATGCCGGCGATGATGATGTACCGCTCGAAGGTGTGCGCCTGCGAATGGAATGAGCGGGAGCTGGAAGCGCTGGTCGACCAGTTGATGGTTCCCCTGCTGCGGCCGAACGTGGCATGACGTGATGCCGCCACCGCAGTCGAGCCGTGGCTGAAGTCCCTGTCTGGTTGCCCGGAGAAACCTGGGTGTCGCAAGGGGTTCCGGGCGGCGTATTCTGGTGCCGCCATGGCGTACGAAGCACCCACACACCGCGTCGAGCGCTCCTTGCGCGCCACCACCGGAGCGAAGGTCATTGCCGGTGTCGACGAGGTGGGGCGCGGTGCGTGGGCCGGTCCGGTCACCGTCTGCGCGGCGGTCACGGGACTGCGTCGCCCGCCCGAAGGCCTCACCGATTCCAAGCTCCTCACCATCAAGCGGCGTACCGAGATGGCCGAGGAGCTGACGAAGTGGGTGACGTCGTACGCCCTGGGAAGTGCCTCTCCGGAGGAGATCGACAACCTTGGGATGACGGCCGCGCTGCGGCTTGCCGCCGTACGTGCCCTGGATGCCCTGCCTGTTCGCCCCGACGCGATCATCCTCGACGGGAAGCACGACTATCTCGGCACTCCTTGGCGGGTCCGTCCGGTCATCAAGGGCGACCAGTCGTGCGTGGCCGTCGCGGCGGCCTCGGTGATCGCCAAGGTTCAGCGTGACAAACTGATGGCCGAACTGGGCATCGAACATGCAGACTTCGGTTTTGCGACCAACGCCGGGTATCCGTCACCCGTGCACAAGGCCGCGCTGGAGTTGCGGGGCCCCACCCCGTATCACCGGCTTTCGTGGGCGTATCTTGATGCGCTGCCCCAGTGGCGGCACCTCAAGAAGGTCCGCAGCTGGGCGGACGGAAGCGTTCCGGAGATCGAAGGCCAGCTCGGTTTCGATTTCTGACGGTTCCGCTCGCACTCATGTGCCACCCGCCGGGGCGAGTCGCACCGGCGTTTGATAAAAATCAGCTCATGCCTCTCATTCCCGAGGAGCCTCAGATTCACGAGAGTGCCCAGGGTCCCCGCGCCACTCCGGCCAACGGCCGCACCGCGCCGACCCCTCGCCCCGTACCCGGTCCCCGTCCCGCGGCCCCGCCGCGTCCCGGTCGTCCGGGTGCAGTCCGGCCGATGCCGCCGGCGCAACGCGCGCCGCGCGACACGCCTGTGGCCAAGCCGGAGCCGTCCGCTCCGGCCGCCCCCGCCGCTTCCTCCGCTCCGCAGATCCAGCTGATCCCGGCCTCGGCCGAGGGGGCGCTGGACGCCGCCGAGGAAGCGGTCGACCTGCTGCTCGACACGGGCCGTGCCCCCGGTGAGGTGCTGGTGATCACCACCGGCGAGCCGCATCCGTGGGCCGCGCACGAGTTGTCCTTCGGCGACGCCGCGTACTGGGCGCAGCACGACGCGGGCGACGACGTCTTCTACGCCGACGCCTCCGTCGCCGGTCGTGTCGCGTCCCGTCCCGTGGTCGTCGTCGCCGTCAATGGCGGTCCCGACGCTGCCGCCGCCGCGGCCCTGCCACTGGCCCTCGGCCGAGCCGGCACCCTGCTGATCGTCTGCGGCGACCCGCAGAAGATCAACGCGGTGCTGGGGGCGGGGGTCTGAGAACCCGCTTCCCTTGAACTTGAAGGGGGGTGGGTGCCGCCGTTGGCGGCATGTGCACAGTGGACGGTTCGGCGTGTGCCGGTACGGGGGGACGTACCGGCGTGGCCAGGGCCTCAGTGCCCGGCTTCACGTGGCTCGCTGTAGAGGCTTGTAGTGCGTCAATGCTCATCGGGGCCGGGCTCCACGCGCGCGTGGGGCGCCCGTGACCGCTGACGGTGATCGGACGGGCTTCGTTCGTCGAGTCAGCGGGCCGCCGCGCGGCGCAGTACGTCCGAGGCGGCACCCCCGGTGCGCGGCTGGTGTGCCTCTGCCGTGGCGAAGGACTCGAAGGACTCCGGCGCCGAGCCCGCGTTGGGGTGACGACCGCCGCGCCCCTCACCCAGGACCTGCCAGCCTTCACCCGTCAGCGTGATGTACGCCCCGCAGCGCAACCCGTGCAGGGTGCACGCGTCCCGCAGCCCCCACATCCACGCCCCGTCCTCCTCTGTCCAACGCGCGTCGCCCTCACGGCAGTAGAGCAGCACGGCCGTACGCACCGGGGTGCGGCGCCGCAGATCGTGCGGGATGACCCGGCGCAGCTGCGCGAGCAGCGCGTTGCGGAACATCCAGCCGTCCGCCGGAGCCGGACGCCTGGTGAACGAGGCGCTCGCCCGCAGCCGTTCCTCCGGATCGAGGACGGCCACGATGGCGGTCGCGGGCCGGGGCCGATGCCGGGAGTGCAGCCCGTTGACAACCTCCCGGGGATTGCGCAGCAGCGGAATCCCCGCGGCGGCCCACTCGGCGGGTTCGAGCATCCGGGCCAGTGAGTTGGCGGACGCGGCGGACGTCGGCATCGATGCCGCCGGGGACGGAGCGAATCCGAAGGTCACGGTCCTCCCTTCGGCTACGCGCCCACACTGCGGGCGGGGGGTCGGACGGGGGAGCGCACCGCGGCAAAGCCCTACCGGGCTTCGGACAGGCCATGCGGGGGCGCGCCCCCAATTCTTCCTGCCGAACTTGATTGCGGCAACGAGCAATCAGGGCCACTGACTGTTATCTGGGGATGCGTCTCATATATCCCCGCACAGTGCCCTCCTCGTCGACGCCTACATCACGCCTGCACAGCGAGCACCAGCGGCAACACCCCCTGCGCACCGGTTCTCCGGAGCATGCGTGCGGCCACCGCGAGTGTCCAGCCGGTCTCGGTCAGATCGTCCACGAGCAGTACGGGACCTTGGCCCCCCGCGAGGGCCTCAGCCAGGGCGGGCGGCACGGCCAGCGCCCCGTCGAGCGCCTTGAGCCGCTGTGCACTGTTGCTCCTGGAAGTCGGCGCTGCCTCAACTCCCGCGGCGTACTCCAGGGAACCCAGCAGTGGCAGGCGTCCGATCTCGGCGATCCGCACCCCGAGCGACTGGATCAGCCGCGGCCGGCTGTGCGAGGCCATGGTGACGACGCCGACCGGGCGCGGCTGTGCGTCGGGGCTCCCCGAGGCCCAGCCGCCGGGCCCCTTCGCCCAGTCGGCCAGCACTTCGATCACGGCCCTCGCCACATCGTCCGGAACGGGCCCGTCCGGTGCTTGAGGGGCCAGCATCGGCCGCAGCCGGTTGCCCCAGCCGATGTCCGAGAGCCGTCCCAACGCCCGCCCGGTCGAGGCCTGTTCGCCGGCCGGGATGCGTCCCTTCAGGTCGACACCTATCGAGGGCAGGCCCGTAGGCCACATCTTCCGGGGCTCTACCTCGACACCCGCGCGGCCGAGCTCACCGCGCGCCGAGTCCAGAGCGGCAGGGGAGACCGTGTCGGCGAACCGCGGTCCGGCACAGTTGTCACAGCGGCCGCACGGGGCCGCCCCCTCATCGTCCAGCTGCCGCCGCAGGAACTCCATCCGGCAGCCGGTCGTCGTCACGTAGTCACGCATCGCCTGCTGCTCGGTGGCCCGCTGTTTGGCGACCCAGGCGTAGCGCTCGGCGTCGTACGTCCATGCGGCGCCCGTGGAGATCCAGCCACCCTTGACCCGCTGGACCGCGCCGTCCACGTCCAGGACCTTGAGCATCGTCTCCAGCCGGGAACGCCGCAGTTCCACCAGCGGTTCGAGCGCGGGCAGCGAGAGCGGCCGGCCCGCCTGCGCGAGGGCATCCAGCGTGCGCCGCACCTGCTCCTCCGGAGGGAAGGCGATCGAGGCGAAGTACTGCCAGATCGCCTCGTCCTCCTTGCCCGGCAGAAGCAGCACCTCGGCATGGTCCACACCGCGCCCCGCCCGTCCCACCTGCTGGTAGTAGGCGATCGGAGAAGACGGCGACCCCAGGTGCACCACAAAGCCCAGGTCAGGCTTGTCGAAGCCCATGCCCAGCGCGGATGTGGCGACCAGGGCCTTCACACGATTGGCGAGCAGATCCTCCTCGGCCTGCTGCCGGTCAGCGTTCTCCGTCTTCCCGGTGTACGACGCCACCGGATGCCCGCACTGCCGCAGGAACGCGGTGACCTCCTCGGCCGCGGCCACCGTGAGTGTGTAGATGATTCCGGAGCCGGGCAGCTCGCCGAGGTGCTCGGCGAGCCAGGCCATCCGGTGAGCGGCGTCCGGCAGCCGCAGCACGCCGAGGCTCAGGCTCTCCCGGTCCAGTGGGCCTCGCAGCACGAGCGCGTCGGTGCTGCCACCGGTGCCGAGCTGCTCGGCCACATCGGCCGTCACGCGCGCGTTGGCCGTAGCGGTGGTGGCGAGGACGGGTACGCCGGGCGGGAGATCGGCGAGCATGGTGCGCAGCCTGCGGTAGTCCGGCCGGAAATCGTGGCCCCAGTCGGAGATGCAGTGCGCCTCGTCGACCACGAGGAGGCCGGTCGCCGCGGCGAGTTTCGGCAGTACCTGGTCGCGGAAGTCGGGGTTGTTGAGTCGCTCCGGGCTCACCAGGAGCACATCGACCTCACCCGCAGCCACCTCGTGCTGGATCGAGTCCCACTCCTCCGTGTTGGACGAGTTGATGGTCCGCGCGTGGATCCCGGCGCGTGCCGCGGCCTCGACCTGGTTGCGCATGAGCGCGAGGAGCGGGGAGACGATGACCGTGGGGCCCGCGCCCCGCTCACGCAGGAGCGCGGTCGCGACGAAGTACACCGCGGACTTGCCCCAGCCGGTGCGCTGCACGACCAGGGCTCTGCGCTTGTCGGCGACGAGTGCTTCGATGGCTCGCCACTGGTCCTCGCGCAGCCGAGCGTCGCCTGCCCCGGGGCCGACGAGGCGGGCGAGTACGGTATCGGCCGCTGTGCGCAGGTCTTCGTTGGTCATGGACCCATGCAACCCGATGGGTCGGACATCGCGCGAACGCGTCCGCGGACTGTGGACAACTTCTGACGTGATCATGATCGTGGTTATCCACAGGGTAAAGCGGGATTCCGGAATTCGCGCGATGGTCACCACATGACGAATCACAGCGAAGCGGCCGGGACTTCCGGCAACGGTGACATCAGCGGGCGAGACGAGTGCGGGGAAGGGAGTGAGCGCGGCGGCCACAGGGAAGATCGCGCGGGGGGAAGTGTCGTCGGTGCGGGGAGCGGGGCGGACGGTGTCCCGTGCGCCGAGCACCAGGTCACGCTCCGGACTCCGGCCGAACTGGCCGATGCGCTGCCGTACTTGCTCGGGTACCGGCCCGAGGACAGCATCGTGCTCGTCGCCCTGCATGACCGGGACGGGCGGGGCCGGTTCGGCGGGCGAGCGCGCCTCGGCATCCCTGGCAACGAGGACGACTGGCCGGCCGTGGCCGAGCAGTTGGCTCAGGGTCTCGTCAAGGGAAGCGAACGCAGGGGCGCACCAGTCGAAAGCATGGTTGCCTTCCTCTGCCAGGAGCCGAGGGACAACGAGTCCGGGTGGGAGGTCATGGAACGGCTGCGCCCGCTGGCGCAGTTGCTGCGCACGGCGTGCGGCGTTCTCGATGTCCCCGTCGTCGAGGCGCTCTGCATCACGGACAACCGCTTCTGGTCGTACTGCTGTCCCAGTGAGGAGTGCTGTCCTCTCGGCGGTACGCCCATGGGCCTGCCCGGCACCTCGGTCCTGGCCGCCGCAGCGACATACGCCGGTCTCCAAGTGCGGGGCTCTCTGAGGGAGTTGAGGGCAAGGCTCACTCCCTGGGAGACGGCGGCGGCGCTGGAGCAGGAGTCCGCGCTGAACGCCGTGAGCGTGGCGCTCATTCCCAGGATCCTGGACGACGAAAGCCGTACGGACGTGGCGGCCCAGGCCCTGGAACTGGCCGACCGGCTCATGCGCCGGTTCGCCGATGCCCCACCCTTGTCGGGCACGCTTCCGGCGGATCTCCGCGATGACGAGCTACTGGCCCACGACGAGGCCGCCACTCTGATCCTCGGCCTCCAGGACCGCACCACGCGCGACAGGGCGGCGGAGTGGATGGAGGGTGACGAGGCGGGTCCGGCGTTGCGCCTGTGGCGCGCCCTGGCCCGCCGCTGTGTCGGTGCGTACACGGAGCACGCCGCGGCGCCGCTCACCCTCGCGGGATGGGTCGCCTGGTCCACTGGCGACGAGCTGGAGGCTCGTGAAGCCCTTGCGATGGCGCTCGGCGCGGATCCCGGGTATCTCTTCGCACGCCTTCTGCACCAGGCATGCAACGAGGGGCTGGATCCCGAGTCGATCCGCCGGTGCCTCCGGAAGGAACGCGCCGATCGCGGCGGCGCGGTGGCGGGGTCCGAGGCGAGCGTTGCCTCGGCGCCGTGCGCCGACTCCAACGGGCCGTCCGGCCGGACCCCGAAGCCGCCGACGCGGACGGCGTCCCCTCGCCGACGCAGGACGCGGTCCACAGGCAGCCCCACCAGCCATCCGAGCCGACGTCCCACCGGGCCGGGAGGTACGCGCCGCCCCCGGCCCGCCGCCGAGGGCTCTACCGCGGCGGACGGTCGAGGCCGGGTCGGCGACAGCACGGGCGGCCCTTCCCGGTCCCGTCGAGGGGCCGGGCGTCGGGAAACGAGGAGCGACACATGAGGATGGGGGAGAGGCACGGGGTATTGATGGCGGCCTGGCTTCGGGTTTGGGTTCGGCTGCTGAGAGTGACGATCCGGGGATGGTCCGGGCTCGAGTGCGTACTTCCTACGGTCGCGGAAGTGGTCAACAGGGTGCGGCCGGGAGTCAGGGTTCGTAGTACAGGGTGGGATCAAAAGCCTGCGGCCTCCCACGACGTCCGTATCGGGGCGGAGTGGATCAGTCGTCCCGGTGACCGGCGAAAGGAGTGCTTATCGTCAGGCAGACGACTATGATCGCGACATGCCCTACGACCCGTCAGCCTTCCCGCCCTTTGCCGTCACCGTTGACCTGGTCGTATTGACCGTGCGCCGCGATGCTCTGTGCGCGTTGGCGGTACGGAGGGGCGAGCCCCCGTTCCAGGGGCGGTGGGCGCTGCCCGGCGGGTTCGTGCGGCCCGACGAGGACCTGGCGCAGGCCGCGGCGCGGGAACTGGTCGAGGAGACCGGTCTGTGTGCCCACGACCCGGACGCCCCCGCGCAGGACAACGGTGCGCACCTGGAGCAGCTCGCCACCTACGGCGACCCCAAGCGTGACCCGAGGATGAGAGTCGTCAGCGTCGCCCACCTCGCGCTCGCCCCCGATCTGCCCGCGCCCAGGGCGGGCGGTGACGCGAACAGCGCACGCTGGGCCCCCGTCGAGGAGCTGCTCCAGCGGGGTGGGTACGGCCGCGACGGCGAACAGGCGGCACCGCTCGCCTTCGACCACGCGCAGATCC
The DNA here is from genome assembly GCF_011045025.1 of Streptomyces ureilyticus. Classification (GTDB taxonomy): domain Bacteria; phylum Actinomycetota; class Actinomycetes; order Streptomycetales; family Streptomycetaceae; genus Streptomyces; species Streptomyces ureilyticus. Next base: position 61,703 of record NZ_JAAKZX010000023.1, on the reverse strand, counting down.
TGGCCGACGGCGTGGAACGCGCCCGTTCCAAGATCGAGTACTCATCGCTGGCCACTGCCTTCTGCCCGACCGAGTTCACCGTGGGCGAGCTGCGTCGTGTGTATGAGGCGGTGTGGGGAGTGGCGCTCGACCCCCGCAACTTCCACCGCAAGGTGACCGGCACTCCCGGCTTCCTGGTGCCCACCGGCGGTACGACCACCCGGCAAGGGGGCCGCCCCGCTCAGCTCTTCCGTGCGGGCGGCGCCACACTGCTCAATCCGCCGATGCTGCGCCCCGAGGTCTGACACGGGTATCGGCTCGACCGGTGCGAGGGTCGTTTCCCGGGTGGGGCCAGGGTGCCGGAAAACCCGTACATATCGCGCTATCTTGCCTTGGGTGATCCAGGCCATCGGACTGACCAGCAACCCCCGCAGGGAGCTTCCGCCCGCCGTCGACGACGTGTCCTTCGAGGCGCACGCGGGACGCGTCACGGCACTTCTCGGAGCCCCGGGCGCAGGCAAGACGACGGTGCTGAGGCTGATGCTCGAGCTCCAACAGGGCCGTGGTGTCACCCACTTCAGAGGCCGTCCGCTGCATCGCGTCCCTCATCCCGCACGCGAAGTGGGCGTGCTCCTCGGAGAGGTGCCGGGCCATCCAGCACGCACGGTCCGCGGTCAACTCCGCATGCTGTGCGCCGCCGTGGGTGTGCCCATGCGCCGCGCCGACGAAGTCCTCGAAATGGTGGGCCTTGTCAGCCTGCGCGATGAACGCCTCGGCACGCTCTCGCGAGGCATGGATCGTCGTCTGGGCCTTGCTTGCGCGCTGTTGGCCGACCCGCACACGCTCGTTCTCGACGCCCCTGCGGACGGGCTCTCGGTCCGAGAAAGCCGCTGGCTGCACGGAGTTCTGCGCGCGTACGCGGCTGGAGGCGGCACCGTGCTCTTCACCATGGACGATCCGAAGGAGGCCGCGCGGAACGCCGACCGGGTCGTCACGATCGAGGAGGGCAGGCTCGTAGCCGACCAGGAGGTCGCCGACTTCGCCCGCACCCGGCTCCGTCCTCGCGTCGCCGTTCGCAGCCCTCACGCCGCCCGGCTCGCCGCCCTCCTCGCCAAGGAGGCTCGCGCCACACGGCGTTCCGTCGAAGTCGTGCCAGAGGACGGCAACCGCCTCTCGGTGTACGGCAGCACCTGTGCCGACGTGGGTGAAACCGCGTACCGCAACGGCATCCTCGTACATCAACTGGCCGACGAAATCGGCGACATGGGACCCACGGCCGACTGGCCGCCCGCGGATGACCCTCAGGAGGCCGAGGTCTCTCCGGGGCCCGCCGAGCCGGAGGCCACGGATGAGCCGGCCCCCCTCCCTCCCCCGATCACGGTCCGCCAAAGCCGCAACCCGCTGCGTCCACTGCGCTACGAACTGCGCCGCGCGGCAGGAGTCGGCACCGGTTACCTCACCGTGGCAGCCGTGCTCGTCACCTCCGCCGTCACCTCCGTACTCCTGGCACGGGTGGGACACACGCCGCAGCCGCGGCTGCTCGCCGCGTGGCCGCAGCAATTCCCGCTGCCGCCCGCGGCGCTCGGCGCGGGGCTGCTCGGCGCCGTCGCCTTCGGCGACGAGTTCCGCCACCCCGCCCTGGCCGCGGACCGCGGCACCGTTCCCCGCCGCCTGGGACTGCTCGCCGCCAAACTCCTCGTCGCCGCCGCCACCGCGCTGATCCTGGCCATCCTCACGGTGGGCGTGGACGCCCAACTCCTCTACATCGTCTACGGACGGGAGGCCGCCGGAGTTCCCGCCGACTGGCTTTCGCTGGGCGCCAGTTGGATCGGCCTCATGGTGGGCTGCGCCTGGGCGGGCGTGCTGGCCGCGGGCGTCTTCCGGTCGACGGCCGCCGGACTTGCGGCCGTTCTCACCGTGCCGATCCTCGTCGTACCCCTGGTGCACAAGTTCCTGGAGGGGCCGTCCGTGCGGACCGCGGCCGGGTTTTCGACACGACTACGGGAGTTCGTGCTAGCGCAGTGGCCTTTCGGCGGCGAGCGATATCTGGCCGCCGGAGCGCAGGTGATCACCCAACCCGTCGGCGGTGCACTGGTGTTGTCGCTCGCCGTCCTGCTCTGCACGTACCTGTTCACGACCCTGCGCGTCAGGGTCCAATCGCCGTTCTGAGCGGCACAGGCGTTCCCCGATGCGTACAACTCATCGGTGAACGCCCATTTCTTTCCGATAAGGCGTCAATTGCGATGGGGTGAGCGATCACCCTTTCGTGTGCTTTTCACCAAAGACCTCAAGGCAGTTGGGGGCGACGCCGACAAAGGATGCGTGAGTACCCTTGCGCACACCATGATGACCGCCGCCCGCTCCGCAGACTCCGGCCTGGCCGGCCCGGGCGAACTCGACCGCTACCCCTACGCGGAGGCCCCCGGCGTCGATCGCGTCGGCGCCCCCGTGTGGGAGGGCACGGACCCTGAGCTGGGCCGCGTGGGCAGGCGTGCCGCGGGATCCCGCGGCCGCGGCCTGCACGGCCAACTCGTCCAACAGCTGGGCCAGATGATCGTCTCCGGAGACCTCGGAGCGGACCGCCCGCTCGTCCCTGAGGAGATCGGCCAGCGGTTCGAGGTCTCCCGCACCGTCGTCCGTGAGTCACTCCGCGTCCTGGAGGCCAAGGGCCTGGTCAGTGCCCGCCCCAATGTCGGCACACGGGTACGGCCCGTCAGTGACTGGAACCTCCTCGACCCGGACATCATCGAGTGGCGGGCCTACGGACCGCAGCGCGACAACCAGCGGCGTGAGCTGAGCGAGCTGCGCTGGACGATCGAGCCGCTGGCCGCCCGCCTCGCCGCCGGACACGGACGCGAGGAGGTGCAGCAGCGGCTCGCCGACATGGTCGAGATCATGGGGCACTCCATGGCGCAGGGCGACGCGCTCACCTTCTCGCGCGCCGACGCGGAGTTCCACTCGCTCCTCATCCAGGTCGCCGGCAACCGCATGCTGGAGCACCTCTCCGGGATCGTGTCGGCCGCCCTCCAGGTCTCCGGCGGCCCGGTCGCCGGCTGCGACCGGCCGAACGAGATCTCCCTCGCGCACCACTCCCGGATCGTGGACGCCCTGGCCGCTGGTGATGGAGCGGCGGCCGAGACCGCCATGCGTCAACTGCTCACAGTCCACCCCGAGGTGGAACGCGTGGTGCCCGCCCCGCGCGAGCACTGACCGCGCACCGAGGCGTAGTCGGGGCGTATCCCCTCGCTCGGCATCGCGCGGTCGGCGGACGACCCGCCGCCGGACTCTGCCGGATCCTGCCGCCGGACTCTGCCGAATCTCTCTGGGATTCGGCAGAGTCCGGCGGTATGAGGAACCCTTGCGCCAGCCGGTTGGTCACCTTTGACCGTATTTGGTCGCATTTGACCCTTTACGGGGTGTGACTCGGGCCACGCAGATTGGGCGTAACACTCCTCGGAACAGCGCGATGACCTAAGAGGTGACAGCCGACGAGGGAATACGGACGCCGTTCATGGCGCTGTGCATCTTCGCGGCCCCCCGCCCGCGCCGTCGGCTCATCCCCCAGTCGACGGTCGTCGGCTCCGGTCCACAGTGGACGGGGCCGGAAGCCGTTTTCCAACGTTCCGAGAGGTTGTTCGTGTCGGCCAGCACATCCCGTACGCTCCCGCCGGAGATCGCCGAGTCCGTCTCTGTCATGGCGCTCATTGAGCGGGGAAAGGCTGAGGGGCAGATCGCCGGCGATGACGTGCGTCGGGCCTTCGAAGCTGACCAGATTCCGGCCACTCAGTGGAAGAACGTACTGCGCAGCCTCAACCAGATCCTCGAGGAAGAGGGTGTGACGCTGATGGTCAGTGCCGCAGAGCCCAAGCGCACCCGAAAGAGCGTCGCAGCGAAGAGTCCGGCCAAGCGCACCGCCACCAAGACCGTCGCGGCGAACACGGCGACGGCCGAGCAGGCCACCGCCACCGCCGCTCCGGCGATGCCTGCCGTCGACGCTCCCGCCGAGGACGCGCCCGTCAAGAAGGCCGCTGCCAAGAAGGCGACCGCCAAGAAGGCCGTCGCGAAGAAAGCCGTCGCCAAGAAGGCGCCGGCCAAGAAGACCGCCGCCAAGAAGGACGACGTCGAGGCGGTCGACGAAGAGGCGGTCGAGGAGACCCCGGGCACCGGCAAGCCCGGTGCCGAAGAGCCCGCCGAGGACGGCGCCCAGGGCTTCGTCCTGTCGGACGAGGACGAGGATGACGCGCCCGCGCAGCAGGTCGCCGCGGCCGGTGCCACGGCCGACCCCGTCAAGGACTACCTCAAGCAGATCGGCAAGGTCCCGCTCCTCAACGCCGAGCAGGAGGTCGAGCTCGCCAAGCGCATCGAGGCCGGTCTGTTCGCCGAGGACAAGCTGGCCAACGCCGACAAGCTCGCCCCCAAGCTCAAGCGTGAGCTGGAGATCATCGCCGAGGACGGCCGCCGCGCCAAGAACCACCTCCTGGAGGCCAACCTCCGTCTGGTGGTCTCCCTGGCCAAGCGCTACACCGGCCGCGGCATGCTCTTCCTGGACCTCATCCAGGAGGGCAACCTCGGTCTGATCCGCGCGGTGGAGAAGTTCGACTACACCAAGGGCTACAAGTTCTCGACGTATGCCACCTGGTGGATCCGTCAGGCGATCACTCGCGCGATGGCCGACCAGGCTCGCACCATCCGTATCCCGGTGCACATGGTCGAGGTCATCAACAAGCTCGCGCGCGTGCAGCGTCAGATGCTCCAGGACCTGGGCCGCGAGCCCACCCCGGAGGAGCTGGCCAAGGAGCTCGACATGACCCCGGAGAAGGTCATCGAGGTCCAGAAGTACGGCCGCGAGCCCATCTCCCTGCACACGCCGCTGGGCGAGGACGGCGACAGCGAGTTCGGCGACCTCATCGAGGACTCCGAGGCAGTCGTGCCGGCCGACGCAGTCAGCTTCACGCTTCTCCAGGAGCAACTGCACTCCGTCCTCGACACCCTGTCTGAGCGCGAGGCGGGCGTCGTCTCCATGCGCTTCGGTCTCACCGACGGTCAGCCGAAGACGCTCGACGAGATCGGCAAGGTCTACGGCGTCACGCGCGAGCGCATCCGCCAGATCGAGTCCAAAACGATGTCGAAGCTGCGTCACCCGTCGCGCTCGCAGGTCCTGCGCGACTACCTCGACTAGGTCTGGTCCGCCGGGCAGTCCTGGCTCCCGGCCGTACGTCACCAGGGCCCGGTCTCCCGCACAGGGGGCCGGGCCCTCGGCGTGCGTGAAGTGCGCGTCACCGCCTCGTGGATCACTCTGGGTTCTCCATGACCACCTCAGAGTGAGGAGCGCTAATGCGTCGGCCCCATGTACGAGCGCTGGCTCTCACGGCCGTTGCGGCCGTGATGCCGCTGGCATCCCCCGCTCCGGCAGCTGCCGACAGGGTCGTCATCGGCGGTTATCCCGTCGAGATTTCCCAGAGCCCCTGGACGGTGGCGCTGGCGAGTCGTGACCGGTTCGGGGGTACGCGGGCCGGGCAGTTCTGTGCGGGCGCGGTGATCGGCCGGTCGACCGTGCTGACCGCCGCCCACTGTCTCGGCGAGGAGGCGCTGGGCGCACCCCTCGGGCAGATCCGCGATCTGAAGGTGATCGCCGGGCGCGGGGACCTGCTGGGAGACGAGGGCAAGGAGATCCCGGTGCGCGCGGTCCGGGTCAACCCGGCGTACGACAGCCATACGAACGCCGGTGACGCCGCTGTGCTCACTCTCACCGAGCCGCTGCCCGCGAGCTCGGTGATTCGCACGGCGGGCTCCGGTGACGCGGCCTACCGGCCCGGAACGGACGCCGTGGTCTACGGCTGGGGCGATACGACGGGCAGGGGTGACTTCGCACACGCTCTGCGGGCCGCCCGGGTACGGGTGCTGTCCGACTCTGTCTGTGCGGAGGCGTATCCGGACAGTGCGGAAGGGAAGTATCTGGCCGACTCCATGCTGTGCGCCGGGGAGTTGGATGGCGGCCGGGATGCCTGTCAGGGGGACAGCGGTGGGCCTCTGGTCGCCCAGGGGCGGCTGATCGGCCTTGTGTCGTGGGGGAACGGCTGTGGACGGGCCGAGGGCCCAGGTGTCTATACGCGGGTCTCAGGCGCCATCACGGAGTTGGGCGCGGGCCGCTGACGCGTACGTAGCAGCCACGGCGGGCGGCAGGGACGTACAGGCAGGGCGGGCGGCAGGGACGTATAGCCACAGCCGTCGACAGGTACGTACAGCCACGGTCGCCGGCTGAGATGTACAGGCGTGGCCGCCTGCTGGGTTGTCCGGGCCGACCGGGCATGACTACGGGCGGCGGCCCCTGATTGCCAGGGACAGCCGCCCGGTCACCGGCCTGTGCCGTGCTGGCTCGTCGTGGATGCGAAGTGTCAGCGCTCTTCTTCGTTGGCGCTTGCCGGGACGGCCGTCAGCCGCTCCGTCTCGTCCTGTATCTCAGCGGCGATCTTCTTGAGTTCCGGCTCGAACTTGCGCCCGTGGTGGGCACAGAAGAGCAGTTCACCACCGCTGAGGAGGACGACGCGCAGATATGCCTGGGCGCCGCAACGGTCGCAGCGGTCAGCGGCCGTCAGCGGGCTCGCGGGGGTCAGAACAGTAGTCACGTCGCCTCTTCTCTAGCTCGACGAGCTGTCGTACCAGGGTCAACATCCAACCAGGCCCAAAACGTTCCCGCTCGGGACTCTGCCTCGGAAAAAATCTCACTCCGAGTCGGCTGTCTGCTGCCGGTTGGCGGCGAATGAGCCGTATTGCGTGTCTTTGTATCTTTACGGGTTCGCGCTGTCTGTCAGGGTCAAGTCCTCCCGGCTGGGTTGCCGGTTGTTCATGAGGACGTGCCCGGAGCCTAAATGGTTCATGCCTGGAAGGGAACGTGATATGTACTTCACTCCATCGAGGGATCGAACAGGCATGCGACCCTGGACTACTCTGAGTCTCAGAGGAGGGTGGCGTTACAACGGCTCTACCAGGCCTCGGTACCCTCGGACCGGCGACCGAAGCCGGTCCTTACCCTAAAGGGCCCCACTTGAAATTCAGCGAGGAGCGAACCGCGTGACCGCCGAGACGTCCGTGCCGTCCACAGCGCTGCTGACCGGAGCAGACCGGGACGGTTCCAACTACACCGCGCGGCACCTGCTCGTCCTCGAGGGGCTCGAGGCCGTGCGGAAGCGCCCGGGCATGTACATCGGATCGACCGACAGCCGCGGTCTGCTCCACTGCCTCTGGGAGATCATCGACAACTCCGTGGACGAGGCCCTGGGCGGGTACTGCGACCACATCGAGGTGATCCTGCACGACGACGCCTCGGTGGAGGTGCGGGACAACGGCCGCGGCATCCCCGTAGACGTGGAGCCCAAAACGGGCCTCTCCGGTGTCGAGGTCGTGATGACCAAGCTGCACGCCGGCGGCAAGTTCGGCGGCGGCTCGTACGCGGCTTCCGGCGGCCTGCACGGCGTGGGTGCCTCCGTGGTGAACGCGTTGTCGGCCCGCCTGGACGTCGAGGTGGACCGAGGGGGGCACACGCACTCCGTCAGCTTCCGGCGCGGCACGCCCGGTGCCTTCAAGGGGGCCGGTCCGGACGCGGCCTTCGATGCGTCGGCCGGTCTGCGCAAGCTCAAGAGGATCCCCAAGACCCGCACCGGCACGCGCGTGCGCTACTGGGCCGACCGCCAGATCTTCCTCAAGGACGCCAAGCTCTCCCTGGACACGCTGCACCAGCGCGCCCGCCAGACGGCTTTCCTGGTGCCCGGACTGACGATCGTCGTCCGCGATGAGTACGGGCTCGGCGAGGGGGGCAGCAAGGGCGAGGAGTCCTTCCGTTTCGACGGAGGCATCAGCGAGTTCTGCGAGTACCTGGCGAGCGACAAGCCCGTCTGCGATGTCCTCCGTCTCTCCGGACAGGGCATCTTCAAGGAGACGGTCCCGGTCCTGGACGACCACGGCCAGATGACGCCCACCGAGGTCACCCGTGAGCTCGGCGTCGATGTCGCGCTGCGCTGGGGCACCGGCTATGACACGACGCTCAAGTCGTTCGTCAACATCATCGCCACGCCCAAGGGCGGCACCCATGTCGCGGGCTTCGAGCAGGCCGTCACCAGGACGGTCAACGAAGTGCTGCGCACGAAGAAGCTGCTGCGCGTCGCCGAGGACGACGTCGTCAAGGACGACGCCCTGGAGGGCCTCACCGCGGTGGTGACGGTGCGCCTCGCCGAGCCGCAGTTCGAGGGCCAGACCAAGGAGGTGCTCGGCACCTCGGCGGCCCGTCGCATCGTGACGAACGTGGTCTCCAAGGAGCTCAAGGCGTTCCTGACCTCCACGAAGCGGGACACGGCCGCGCAGGCCCGCGTCGTCCTCGAGAAGGCCGTTGCCGCCGCCCGTACGCGTATCGCGGCCCGTCAGCACAAGGACGCGCAGCGCCGGAAGACGGCCCTGGAGTCCTCGTCGCTGCCCGCCAAGCTCGCCGACTGCCGTAGTGACGACGTGGAGCGCAGCGAGCTGTTCATCGTCGAGGGTGACTCCGCGCTCGGCACCGCCAAGCTCGCGCGGAATTCCGAGTTCCAGGCGCTGCTGCCGATCCGCGGCAAGATCCTCAATGTCCAGAAGGCGTCCATCTCGGACATGCTCAAGAACGCCGAGTGCGGGGCGATCATCCAGGTCATAGGAGCCGGGTCCGGCCGGACCTTCGACATCGACGCGGCCCGCTACGGCAAGATCATCCTTCTTGTCGACGCCGATGTCGACGGCGCGCACATCCGCATCCTGCTGCTCACGCTCTTCCAGCGCTATATGCGGCCGATGGTCGAGTCGGGCCGGGTGTTCGCCGCGGTTCCGCCGCTGCACCGCATCGAGCTGACCCAGCCGAAGAAGGGCCAGGACAAGTACGTCTACACGTACTCGGACCGCGAACTGCGCGACAAGTTGCTGGAGTTCCAGAGCAAGGGCATCCGGTACAAGGACTCCATCCAGCGCTACAAGGGCCTTGGTGAGATGGACGCCGACCAGCTGGCCGAGACCACGATGGACCCGCGCCACCGCACCCTGCGCCGCATCAACATCTCCGACCTGGAAGCCTCGGAGCAGGTCTTCGACCTGCTGATGGGGAACGAGGTGGCGCCGCGCAAGGAGTTCATCTCCAACTCGGCTGCGACGCTGGACCGTTCTCGCATCGATGCGTAGGCGCTCCGCTGGGTAGGGCAGGATCGAAGCTGCGGGGTCGTTGGGGCTGATCGTTCCCCCACTCTCGACTTCGCTTCGAGGGGGGAACCCCATCGCGGCGGAGCCGCAAATTGACACAGCCCCGCGCCCCTAGAAGAGGCATGCGGCCTTCCCTTAGGGGCGCGGTACCGGCCACGTGTCTCAGGGGGCCACCCATGCGTAGCGGTGCTCTGGGCGGCCCGTGTCTCCGTATTTGAGAGTGAGGCGTAGGCGGCCGGCCTGTTCCAGGTGGCGGAGGTAGCGTTGGGCGGTGGAGCGGCTGAGGCCGGTTCGGGCTGCGACCTCGTGGGCTGACAGTGGATGGTCGGCGTCGTGCAAAACTTTGCAGATCAGGTCTGTGGTGGGTTCCGAGTGGCCGCTGGGCAGACCGGGCGAGGAGGCGGCGGGCGTCGTACGCAGCGCGCCGAAGATCCGGTCGACCTGCTCCTGGCCCGCCACGCCCTGGCCCTCGACGCGCTCCACGGTGCGATGCAGGGCGGCGTACGAGTCGAGGCGGGTGCGCAGCGCGGCGAAGGTGAACGGCTTGACCAGATAGTGCAGGGCGCCGAGGCGCATCGCGGCCCGCACGGTCTCCACATCACCGGCCGCCGTGATCATGATGACGTCGCTGTCGTGGCCGAGCTCCCGCATCCGCTGGACGAGTTCGAGCCCCGTCCGGTCGGGCAGATAGTGGTCGAGCAGCACCAGGTCGACGGGTTCGCGGGCCACGGTGGCCAGGGCCTGCGCCGCGGTGTGCGCGCGGGCGGTGACCCGGAAGCCGGGCACTTTGCCCACGTACTGGGCGTTGATCTCGGCGACACGGAAGTCGTCGTCCACGACCAGGACGTCAATCATCGGGCCTCTCTCCCCGAGCTCGGGCCTGCGTCGGGCCCGTTGCTCCGGCTCCAGTGTTGTAGCGCGCGCTAAACGAGCACAACACGCTTTTGCGAGCAGAAGAAGGCCTTGCGGTCACAAGACTGCTGCTCTTGCACACGGCACCTCTACGGTCGCAAGGCAGGTGCGCAGACGCAGAGTTGGTGAAGAAGCAGGCCGCGGGCTGAGCTTCCTCGCACGGCTGGCCTCCCCTGACAGCTGTGCCGAGGTGGGCGCGGTCGCGATTCCCGTACTTCGGCCGTGCCCTCAGGCGCGGGTCGCCCAGACGTAACGGTGCTCCGGGCGGCCCGCGTCGCCGTACTTGAGGCTCAGCGTCGCCCTCCCGGTGCGCTCCAGGAGCTTCAGATAGCGCTGGGCGGTCTGCCGGCTGAGCCCTGTCCGGTCCGCGATCTCCTGGGCCGACAGAGGGCCTTCGGCGCTCAGCAGCGCCTGGCGTACGGCCTGCGCGGTGGTGGGGGAGTGCCCCTTGGGCAGATTCGGCTCCGAACCCGCGGAGAGGGCGCCGAAGATCCGGTCGACCTCGGCCTGCTCGGCTTCGCCTCCGCCGTCGAGGGTCCGGCGCAAAGTCGCGTACGCCTCCAGCTTGGCGCGCAGTCCGGCGAAGGCGAACGGCTTGACCAGGTACTGGAGCGCGCCGTGCCGCATCGCCGCCTGGACCGTGGAGACGTCACGGGCCGCGGTCACCATGATCACGTCGGTCTGGTGGCCGCGACGCCGCATTTCCTGGACGACCGCGAGGCCCGTCTCGTCGGGCAGATAGTGGTCCAGGAGCACCAGATCCAGCTGCGGCAGCGCCTCCACCTGCCGCAGCGCCTCGGCCGCGGAGTGCGCCTGGCCGGCGACATGGAAGCCCGCGACCTTCTCGACGTAGGCGGCGTTGACTCGGGCGACCCGGGTGTCGTCGTCCACGACCAGCACCTCGATCATCGCGACTCCTCCTTGGTGGTCGTGGTGCCTGCCACGGCGGCTTGCCGCGCCTCGTACCTGACGCCGGCCCGTCCGGGCTCCGGAGCGAGTCCCGGCTCCGCCAGCGTCTCGGGCAGCACGATGGTGAACTCCGCGCCCCCGCCGTCCGCCTCCGCGACCCGCGCGCTGCCGCCCTGCCGCTCGGCGAGCCGCCGCACCAGGGAGAGGCCGATTCCGCGCTTTCCGTGCGCCGGAGGCTTCTTGGTGGACCATCCGTCGGTGAAGATCAACTCGCGCTGTTCGGCGGGGATTCCGGGCCCGGTGTCCCGCACCCTGAGCACTGCCGTACGCCCCTCCGCGCGCAATTCGACCTCCACGCGCGCGTGCTGCTTACCGGCGACGGCGTCGAGCGCGTTGTCGACCAGGTTGCCCACGATCGTGACGAGTCCACGTGGATCGATCAACTGGTCGGGGAACAGCGTGCTGTCCGAGATCGACAGTGCCACTCCACGCTCCGCCGCGACGGTGGCCTTGCCGACCAACAGGGCGGCGAGCAGCGGGTCGTGGATCTTCTCGGTGACCTGTTCCGCGGTGACCCTGTGGTCGCCGACCACCTCGCCGACGAACTCCACGGCGTCGTCGTACATCTCCAGCTCCAGCAGGCCGAGGAGCGTGTGCATACGGTTGGCGTGCTCGTGGTCCTGGGCGCGCAGGGCGTCGATCAGGCCGCGGGTGGAGTCGAGTTCGCGGCCTAGCTGCTCCAGTTCGGTGCGGTCGCGCAGCGTGGCGACGGCGCCGCCGTCGTCGGTGGGCATCCGGTTGGCGACCAGGACGCGCTGACCGCGGACGGTGAGCAGATCGGTGCCGGAGACGCGTCCGGCCAGTACATCGGTCGTACGTCCCTCGCCGAGGGCCTCGTCGAGCGGCTGCCCGACGACCTCGTCACCGATGCCCAGCAGGCGCTGTGCCTCGTCGTTGAGGAGCCGGACCCTGCCGCCGCGGTCCAGGGCGACGACGCCTTCCCTGATGCCGTGCAGCATCGCTTCGCGTTCGGCGAGGAGCGCGGCGATGTCCGAGAAGGCCAGGTCGCGGGTCTGCCGCTGGACTCGCCTGGAGATCAGATACGCGGCCAGCGCGCCGACGGCCAGGGCCCCGCCCGCATACGCGAAGAGGCCCGGGATCGCGTGGATGAGCCGGGCGCGCACACTGTCGTACTCGATGCCGACGGAGACCGCGCCGATGATGTCGCCCTCGGCGTTGCGCAACGGCACCTTGCCGCGGGCCGAGCGGCCCAGCGTCCCGCTGTCGATCTCCATGACCTCCTGGCCGGCCAGGGCCTTCTCGGGGTCGGTCGAGACCTTGCCGCCGATCCGCTTGGGGTCGGTGTGCGACCAGCGCACGCCGTCCGTGTTCATCACCACGACGTACTCGGCCCCGCTGGCCTTCCGGATCCGCTCCGCCTCGGCCTGTACGGGTCCGTCGGCCGAGGGACGCGTCGACGTCAGGTCCTCGGCGAACTGCGGCTGCGCGGCCGTGGTCTGCGCGATCGCGAGGGCACGGCGCATCGCCTGGTCGTCCAGCTGCTCGCTGAGCGGGGCGAGGAACAGGCCGGTCGCGAGCACGGCGACTCCGGCGGCGATCGCCACCTGCATCAGCAGCACCTGCGAGAACATCCGTTTCGGCATGCCGAGGCGGAGTCGTCGGGCAGGGGGAGTGGGACTCATGCCTATGACGGTACGGCCGCCGCTGCGCGGTGCCGTAGGGGTGTGGCGTGGATCTCTTGTGCGAGGCGTGATCAGGGGGCTACAAGGCTCGCCACAGCCGGACGGGAAAGCTCGCGCACTGCCAGTACGTCCATCCGGGCCGGGGAGCCGAGGGCCGAGCCGCAGCTCTCCTGTCGGGGCGGCATTGAGGCACCCTGGGCGACGGTGACGCGCCAGATGCTGCCGTCGGTGTGGGCGACGGTCACCTCCCAGCGCGGCGCGGTGCCGTCCGTGCGGACGACCGTCAGCGTGTCCGCGGCCTCCTCGCCGGTCGCCGTGCGGACCGCCAGTTCGGCCGCCTGGCCGGGGCGCTCCCAGGCGGAGCTCCCGCGGCACCCTTCGGTGACCACACGCCCTTCCCGTACGCCCTGGAGTATCTCCTTGACGGCATGAGCCTCCGCGCGCCCGTACGCGTAGCCGAACGGAAGCACGAGCAAGGTCGGCGAAAATCGGTGGCCTCCCAAGTGGGTGACCTCCCATGCGCCGTCCACTCCGGAGGCGGCGAGTTCGGCGGCGAGGGGGCGGCCGAGGAGGGCGCAGCAGCGGTCGCGCTTGCCGTTGGTGCAGACGAGGGCGAGGGGGTCGCCGGTGTGGGGGCGGCCGTCGAGAACGGTGTCGAAGGTGTCGGATGCGCCTCCGCCCAGTGCGGCGAAGTCAAGTTTGAGCAGCTGCTCGGGGGCTGACGTTGTGGCGCTGTGCAGCCATACGTTTCCCGGAGCGGTGTGGGCTGCGTACACCTTGCGCTCGGCAGCTGTGTGGCAGTCGGCGTGCCGTCCCGGGCGGCGGATCAGTGCGATGCGTACGCCGGTTCCCTCCGTGGCCTTCTCCAGAGCGCGGCCGAGGTCCGGATCCAGATGGCTCGAGGTCAGCGCTCTGGCACCCCAGGGTCCGGACTGCTCCACCAGCAGCCACGTCCGCGCGGTGGCGGCGGTCCCCGCAAGGGGCTCGTCCAGCTCCCGGGAGACCTTCGTGCACGTACTCACGGAGGTAAGCCTAACCTGAGTTGCGTCGAGTGGCTTTCGGGGCTTGTGGAGGCAGAGTTACGGGAGTGGCTGAGGTGGCCGTGGCCCTACATAGTTCCCGCTCGGGCGCATGCGCATCGAGGTCTCCTTGTACTCCTCCAGGACGTGGGCGATCCAGCCCGCCGTGCGCGCCACGGCGAAGATCGTCTCGCCTGCGGACGCGTGCATGCCCGACGCCACCGTGAGGACGGCGAGGGCCAGGTCGACATTGGCGTGCAGGGGAGCGTGGCGGGCGGTGGTGTCCACGATGTCGTGGGCCGCCGCCAAGGCGGGCTCGGCTCCGGGGACCTCCTTCAGGAGGGCGAACAGTGCACGCGCGCGCGGGTCCTCGCCCGGGTAGAGATAGTGGCCAAGCCCCGGGACGCGGCGTCCGGCGCGCAGTTCGTCCGCGACCACGGGGGCCGCCGTGCCCCGGTCCAGCACGTCGAAGATCAGCCGGTGCGCGAATCCGCTGGCCGCTCCGTGAAGTGGGCTTTCCAGGGCGCCGAGGCCCGCGGACACGGCGGCGTACGGGTGCGCGCGTGCCGATGCGGCGACTCGGACCGCGAGGGTGGAGGCGGCCAGGTCGTGGTCCAGGAGGAGGGCAAGTGCCGTGTCCAGGGCGTGCAGTGAGGCGTCGTCGGGCTTTCGGCCGCTGAGTCGCGCCCACAGGCGGTGCGCCAGCGGGCCCCGGTCCCGATGATCGCGCCGTAGGGGCGGCAGTGCGGCGACGAGCGTGGGGATGAGGGTGCGCGCCGTGCCAAGCACTGCCTCCTCGGAGAGGTCGAAGCGCAGCGGGTCCGCGATCGCCGCGGCGATGGCTGCGACGCGGAGCCGGTCGGTCGGGCCGGTGTGCTCGGGCAGTGCGTCGACGGCCTGGCGGGCGACTGCCACGGACGCCTCCGGGGCGGTGAAGGTGACGCCGGGGCGCAGCACGCCCGTCCACAGCCACTCGGCGACCTCTTCGTAGGAGTGGCGCGCGGCCAGTTCGGTCGCATCGACGCCACGGAAGTAGTAGCGGTCCTTGTCGATCAGAGTGATGCGGGTGCGTACGGAGAGTCCCCCCGTAGTCGGTGAACTCTCGCTCGCCTCCCGCCTGTTGCGTCGTGCGAGCGTCTCCACCTCTTTGGCGTCGAACGTGCTGCCCCGGCTGCCCGGTTCGCGGCGGCTGCTGAGTTGACCGCGACTCACATACGCATACACCGTCTCGGGCTTCACGCCGAGCAGCTCGGCGGTCTCCTTGGTGCTGATCCGTCGGCCTTCGCGGG
Source organism: Streptomyces ureilyticus (assembly GCF_011045025.1). Lineage (GTDB taxonomy): Bacteria > Actinomycetota > Actinomycetes > Streptomycetales > Streptomycetaceae > Streptomyces > Streptomyces ureilyticus. The sequence goes on along the minus strand of NZ_JAAKZX010000023.1, from coordinate 46,679 downwards.
CGGGAGCCGGTTCTTGATCCCTCATGGCGTCACCGTATCTGTGTGGATCCGCTCACCTGTAAGTTGATTCAATCAATATTGACAGAGATCAAGTCAATCATAGACAGTCGAATCAACTCCAGGGAGGGAACATGCCGATCAACCGTGCCGAGACCGCCTCTGTAGACGTACCGCGGGGACTCGCCGGCGTCGTTGTCACCGACACAGCACTGGGTGATGTCCGCGGGGTCGAGGGCTTCTATCACTATCGCCAGTACTCGGCCGTCGAACTCGCGCAGACCCGCGGATTCGAGGACGTCTGGCATCTGCTGGTCCACGGTGAACTGCCCGATGCGGCACAGCGTTCCGCCTTCGTGGCGCGGACCGCCTCGTTGCGGCGGTTGCCCGACGAGGTGCTGTCCGCCCTGCCCGCGATCGCGGCGGCGAGTGGGCGGTCCGGGCCGCTCGCAGGCATGCGGACCGCATTGTCGCTGCTCGGTGCGGCGCGCGGGTTCCGACCGGTGTACGACATCGACGCGGACCAGCGTCGTGCGGACGCGCTCGCTGCGGCGGCGGCCGTGCCGACGCTGTTGACGGCGCTCTACCGGCTGGACCGTGGCCTCGACCCGGTGGAGCCGCGGGACGATCTGCCTCATGCCGCCAACTACCTCTACATGTTGACGGGTTCGGAACCGGAGCCGGAGCGGGCCCGGGCGATTGAGCAGTACTTGATCTCAACCATTGACCACGGATTCAACTCATCAACGTTCACGGCCCGGGTGATCACGTCGACGGGAGCGGATGTGGCGGCCTGTCTCGTGGGTGCGGTGGGCGCCCTCTCCGGGCCGCTGCACGGCGGCGCCCCGAGCCGGGCGCTGGATACCCTCGACGCGATCGGGACGCCCGACCGGATCGACTCCTGGGTCCGCACACGAGTCCTCGCCGGCGAACGCATCATGGGATTCGGCCATGCCGTCTACCGCACGGAGGACCCCCGCTCCCGCATGCTCCGCGGCATCGCCCAGCGGTTCGGTGGCACTCTTGTCGACTTCGCGGTCGAGGTGGAGCGCAGGGTGGAGGCGGTCCTCGCGGAACTCAAGCCCGGCCGTGACCTCCACGCCAACGTCGAGTTCTACGCGGGCGTCGTCATGGAGCTCTGCGGCCTCCCACGCGCGATGTTCACCCCTACCTTCGCCACGGCCCGCGTTGTCGGCTGGAGCGCCAACATCCTGGAACAGGCCCAGGACTCGAAGATCATCCGTCCGGTGGCGCGGTACGTGGGGCCGGGGGCGCCGGCGGCGGTGCCGGCGGTGGCTTGACACGCCGACGGCCCGACACTGCGTGGGGTAGTGCCGGGCCGTTCGGGGGGCGGGCTCAAGCGTCAGGAATGTCGGCCTTGGCTCGAATGAGCGTCTCCCGAGTGATGACCACGATGCGCTCGTAGTCGGCGCGCGAGGCGTCCGAGGGGAGGCCGGGGTCGAGTGAGTCAGTGGCGTCCGTGCCGATGACTGCGAAGTTGCCATCGGCCAATTCGAAGATGTCGGGGCAGTTGGCTCCACTCACGCTGCCCCGAGCGCGCGGAGATGCACCGATCCGACGGATGATGTGACTCACTGTTGATTCCCTCTGGTTCTCACGTCTGAAGAGCTGCGCACAACGATGCGGGCGGGAGGCGCCCTGGGTGCGCTCGTCCCTCCGGCGGTGTGAGCAACGGTCTTGTGGAGTCACTCAACACGATCAGGTGAGTGACGCCTGGGACAACTGGGAATGTCACCTGTTCGTTATGGGCCGAGGGTGTGATTTCTGAGCCTCGGGCCGGAGTTCGACGGTGGACACCGCAGTGTGCAAGGGTCACGAATCCGGCAGTTCGCCGACAACCCACCACTCTTCGGTGTCCGACTCCTCCAGTTGGATGAGGAGTTCATCCACCATGCGTCCGAACTCAGCTTCGTCCGAGTCTTCGGCGATGGTCGCCCGTTGGTGCTTGGTCGCGTGCCAGTACTCGCGGACGACGGGGTTCTGCAGGATTCCTCTGATGTACCCGAAGAACTCTTCGCGACTGATATTGCCGATTCGGTAGTAGAAGAGCGCGTTCGTGTAGAGAACGTTGGCAAAGAGATACTGGCGCCGCTGTTTGGGCGATACGGGCGTCTCGTAGAGGTCCAGGACCTCGGCCAGCTCGGGGTCGTCGATGGCCTTGCTCAGCAACTCCCAGTGAAGACGCTGCTGATTGGCCAGATTGGCGTGTCGCTGGGTGTGCGCGGCCTGCTCCACATGTTCCAAGCGTGTTCGCAGGAGATCGAGCGCGTGCCGATGTGCGGTCACGTTGACGAGGACCGCCGCCGCCATGCCGATACCGGCCGCCGCGGCGCAACCCAGTCCGCGTATCCCTAAATTCCGTGTGGCCATGTCAACCCCCGAATCAGGCACCGTCCGCCGGTCGTCGGGTGCGGGTCGACAGGGAACAGACCGGCGAGCGGGTGGGCGGCGCGCTTGCCGTCTTCCAGGGTGCCGAGCGGCTCTGATCGGCTGGGAGGCGGCTAAGAGGGCGCACAGGGGGAAGCGCGGGGCGCGTTCCTGGCGCCATGTCCAACGTGTGCCCCCTGAACGCCGCTAACAATCGTTCACTTCGCGGGGTTTCCACCGGCTCGTATCCTGAGTCGGCATTCAATCCTCGTAACGAGAGCCGGTCCACGAGCCGGTGCACGCATCGGTGTGAGAGAGGTCGCGCGTTGAGTCCTGCGAGCCCCCAGCAGATCCCGGTCGTCGTCCTCGCGGGCTTCCTCGGGTCCGGCAAGACCACGCTGCTCAACCACCTTCTGCACAGCAGCGGAGGCAGCCGTATCGGGGCCGTCGTCAATGACTTCGGGGCGATCGAGATCGACGCGATGGCGGTTGCCGGGGCGCTCGGGGACTCGACCGTCTCCCTCGGGAACGGGTGCCTGTGCTGCGCGGTCGACGCAAGCGAACTCGACGTCTACCTGGAACGGCTCGCCCAGCCCTCCGCCGGTATCGACGTCATCGTCATCGAGGCGAGCGGTCTCGCCGAGCCGCAGGAGCTCGTGCGGATGCTGCTCGCCAGCGAGAACCCACGCGTCGTCTACGGCGGGCTCGTGGAGGTCGTCGACGCCGCCGAGTTCGACGACACGAGGCAGAAGCATCCCGAGATCGACCGGCATCTCGGCCTCGCCGATCTCGTCGTCGTCAACAAGGCGGACCGGGCCGAGGAGCCTGAGCATGTACTCCGACTCGTCCGGACGCTGACTGACCGTGCCGCCGTTGTCCCCGTCACGTACGGGCGGATCGACCCGGAGCTCCTCTTCGACTGCAAGCCGTCGACGGAGCGGATCGGGCAGCTGTCCTTCGATGACCTTCATGAGCACGCCCATGAGGATGGTCGCGAGCACGCCGGGCACCTGCACTCCGTCTACGAGTCCCTCGCCTTCACCACTGAAGTGCCGCTCGGCCCACGCCGGTTGATGGACTTCCTCGACAGCAGGCCGGAGGGCCTCTACCGCATCAAGGGGTACGTCGATTTCGGCGCGGCCGACACCCGCAACCGGTACGCCGTGCATGCCGTGGGCCGGTTCCTGCGGTTCTACCCGGAGCCCTGGGCGCCCGGCGAGGAGCGCCGCACCCAGCTCGTCCTCATCGGCTCCGGCATCGACGCCCCCGCGCTCGGCAAGGAGTTGGAGGCGTGCAAGGAGGACGCCCCGCACGCCGACGAGCACAGCATGTGGGGCGTCCTCCGCTACGTACAAGATCCAGACGAGGCCTGATCACACCGGTCCCGCCACCACCGACACCGTCTTCGGCAGCGAGATGCCCGAGCCGTCGCGGCGCGGGTCCATCTCCGGCAGGTCCGCCGGCGTGCCGTTCTTCTGAGCGGCCCGGGCCGGAGTGGGGCCGGCCCAGGCCAGGCTGAGGCAATCCTCGCCCTTCAGGAACCGCTGGCAGCGGACACCGCCCGTGGCGCGGCCCTTGCGGGGGTACTGGTCGAAGGGTGTCAGCTTCGCGGTCGTCTGGACCGAGTCGTCGAGCGTGCCGCGCGAGCCCGCCACCGTGAAGACCACCGCGTCCGTGGCCGGGTCGACGGCCGTGAAGGAGATCACCTTGGCCCCTTCGGTGAGCTTGATGCCCGCCACGCCGCCCGCGGGCCGGCCCTGCGGGCGGACCTGGGAGGCCTGGTAGCGCAGTAGTTGGGCGTCGTCGGTGATGAAGACGAGGTCCTCCTCGCCCGTGCGCAGCTCGGCCGCGCCGACGATCCGGTCGCCCTCCTTGAGCGTGATGACCTCCAACTCCTCCTTGTTGGACGGGTAGTCGGGCACCACACGCTTGACCACACCCTGCTGTGTGCCGAGCGCCAGACCCGGCGAGGACTCGTCGAGCGTGGCCAGGCAGACGACCTCCTCATCGCCCTCCAGGGTGAGGAACTCCGAAATCGGCGCTCCTCCGGCCAGGTTGGGCGCCGCGGTCGTCTCGGGTAGCTGCGGCAGGTCGATCACGTTCATCCGCAGCAGGCGTCCCGCCGAGGTGACCGCGCCGACCTCGCCCAGGGCTGTCGCCGGGACGGCCGAGACGATCAGATCGTGCTTGGTGCGCTTGCCGTCACTTTCCCCGAAGGGGTCACCGTTCGCCGTACGGGCGAGAAGTCCCGTCGACGACAGCAGTACCCGGCACGGATCGTCGGCTACCTGCAGAGGTACAGCCGCGGCGGTGGCCCCCGAGGACTCGAGCAGCACCGTACGCCGCGGGGTGCCGAACTTCTTGGCCACCGCCGCCAGTTCGCCCGACACCAGCTTGCGCAGCTCGGCGTCCGACTCCAGGATGCGGGTCAGCTCCTCGATCTCCTGGTTGAGCCGGTCGCGCTCCGACTCCAGCTCGATGCGGTCGAACCGGGTGAGCCGACGCAGCGGGGTGTCCAGGATGTACTGGGTCTGGACCTCGCTCAGCGAGAAGCGCTCCATCAGGCGCTCCTTGGCCTGCGCGGAGTTGTCGCTGGAGCGGATGAGGCGGATGACCTCGTCGATGTCCAGGAGGGCGACCAGCAGACCCTCGACCAGGTGCAGCCGGTCCCGCTTCTTGCCGCGGCGGAACTCCGACCGCCGCCGCACCACCTCGAAGCGGTGGTCGAGGTAGACCTCCAGGAGCTCCTTGAGGCCCAGTGTGAGGGGCTGGCCGTCCACCAGCGCGACGTTGTTGATGCCGAAGGACTCCTCCATGGGCGTCAGCTTGTAGAGCTGCTCCAGGACGGCCTCCGGGACGAAGCCGTTCTTGATCTCGATGACCAGGCGCAGGCCGTGCGCCCGGTCGGTGAGGTCCTTGACGTCGGCGATGCCCTGCAGCCTCTTGGCGCCGACCAGGTCCTTGATCTTGGCGATCACCTTCTCCGGGCCGACGGTGAAGGGCAGCTCGGTGACGACGATGCCCTTGCGGCGCGCCGTCACGTTCTCCACCGACACCGTCGCGCGGATCTTGAAGGTGCCGCGGCCCGATTCGTACGCGTCCCTGATCCCGGAGAGGCCGACGATGCGGCCGCCCGTGGGCAGGTCGGGACCCGGGACGTGCCTCATCAGCGTCTCGAGATCGGCGCCCGGGTGCCGGATCAGATGCCGGGCGGCGGCGATCACCTCGCCGAGGTTGTGCGGCGGCATGTTCGTGGCCATACCGACCGCGATGCCCGAGGCGCCGTTCACCAGCAGGTTCGGATACGCGGCCGGGAGGACGCCCGGTTCCTGCTCCTGCCCGTCGTAGTTCGGAGCGAAGTCGACCGTGTTCTCGTCGATCGACTCCGTCATCAGGGAGGTCGCGTCGGCCATCCGGCACTCGGTGTACCGCATGGCGGCCGGCGGGTCGTCGTTGCCCAGCGAGCCGAAGTTGCCGTGGCCGTCCACCAGGGGCAGGCGCATCGAGAAGGGCTGGGCCAGGCGCACCAGGGCGTCGTAGATCGACGCGTCGCCATGGGGGTGCAACTTACCCATGACCTCGCCGACGACGCGGGCACACTTCACATAGCCGCGGTCGGGGCGCAGCCCCATCTCGTTCATCTGGTAGACGATGCGGCGGTGTACGGGCTTGAGGCCGTCACGGGCGTCCGGCAGGGCCCTGGAGTAGATCACCGAGTACGCGTACTCGAGGAAGGAGCCCTGCATCTCGTCGACGACGTCGATGTCGAGGATGCGCTCCTCGAAGTCGTCTGGCGGCGGGGTCTTCGTGCTGCGGCGGGCCATCGCTGCTGCGACTCCTTCACAGTGTCTGCCGGGGCATGAACGGGTTCTGACGAGCTCCATTGTGGACCGCCCCACTGACAACCCGGACCGCGCCCCGTGCACAAGGGTCCGGACGACACGCGCCCGCTCGCTCTCGGCGTAGCCGTTCCGGGAACTTCGCCAGCTGTCAGCGCGCTTGCATACAGTGGCATGACTAGCAGGAATTCAGCAGTTTTCCGCGATCGAAGGGACGTACATGCCCATGGGTCACACGGCCACCGTCGAGGCCGGCTCCGGCGGGCTGACAGCGACCGAGCACCGCCTGGCCAACGGCCTGCGCGTGGTGCTCTCCGAAGATCATCTGACCCCGGTCGCGGCGGTGTGCCTCTGGTACGACGTCGGCTCGCGCCACGAGGTCAAGGGCCTGACCGGACTTGCCCACCTCTTCGAGCACCTGATGTTCCAGGGCTCGGCCCAGGTGAAGGGCAACGGCCACTTCGAGCTCGTGCAGGGCGCGGGCGGTTCACTCAACGGCACCACCAGTTTCGAGCGCACCAACTACTTCGAGACCATGCCCACGCACCAGCTGGAGCTCGCCCTCTGGCTGGAGGCCGACCGCATGGGCTCGCTGCTCGCCGCGCTGGACGACGAGTCGATGGAGAACCAGCGGGACGTCGTCAAGAACGAGCGCCGCCAGCGCTACGACAACGTCCCCTACGGCACCGCTTTCGAGAAGCTGACCGCCCTCGCCTACCCGGAGGGCCACCCGTACCACCACACCCCCATCGGGTCGATGGCCGACCTGGACGCGGCCACCCTGGAGGACGCCCGCGCGTTCTTCCGCACCTACTACGCGCCCAACAACGCCGTTCTGTCGATCGTCGGCGACATCGACCCGGAGGCGACGCTCGCCTGGGTCGAGAAGTACTTCGGTTCCATCCCCGGGCACGACGGCAAGGCCGCGCCGCGCGACGGAGCCCTGCCGGAGACCATCGGTGAGCAGCTGCGCGAGGTCGTCGAGGAGGAGGTCCCGGCGCGCGCGCTGATGGCCGCCTACCGGCTCCCGGAGGACGGCACGCGCGCGTCCGACGCGGCCGACCTCGCCCTGACCGTCCTCGGCGGCGGCGAGTCGTCCCGCCTCTACAACCGGCTCGTACGCCGTGACCGTACGGCTGTGGCGGCCGGTTTCGGTCTGCTGCGGCTGGCCGGAGCGCCTTCCCTGGGCTGGCTCGACGTGAAGACCTCGGGTGACGTCGAGGTCCCCGTCATCGAGGCGGCCGTCGACGAGGAGCTCGCCCGGTTCGCCGAGGAGGGCCCCACGGCCGAGGAAATGGAGCGCGCCCAGGCCCAGTTGGAGCGCGAGTGGCTGGACCGGCTCGGTACGGTCGCGGGCCGCGCCGACGAACTGTGCCGGTACGCCGTGCTGTTCGGCGACCCGCAACTCGCCCTGACCGCCGTACAGCGCGTGCTCGACGTCACGGCCGAGGAGGTCCAGGAGGTCGCCAAGGCCCGTCTGCGCCCCGACAACCGCGCGGTGCTCGTGTACGAGCCGATCGCCACCGACGAGGAGACCGCCCAGTGACCGAGGCCACCGTGACCATGGACTTCCATCCCCAGCCGCAGGCCGGCGAGGCCAAGCCCTGGGCCTTCCCGGCGCCCGAGCGCGGTGCGCTCGGCAACGGCCTGACGCTGCTGCGCTGCCACCGCCCCGGCCAGCAGGTCGTCGCCGTGGAAATCCTCCTGAACGCACCGCTGGAGGCCGAGCCGAAGGGCCTGGACGGTGTCGCCACGATCATGGCGCGTGCCTTCTCCGAAGGCACCGATAAGCACTCCGCCGAGGAGTTCGCCGCCGAACTGGAGCGCTGCGGCGCCACGTTGGACTCGCACGCCGACCACCCGGGCGTACGACTGAGCCTCGAGGTCCCGGTATCGCGGCTCCCGAAGGCGCTCGGTCTGCTCGCCGATGCCCTCAGGGCGCCCGCTTTCGAGGACAGCGAGGTCGAACGGCTCGTCCGCAACCGGCTCGACGAGATCCCCCACGAGACCGCAAACCCGGCCCGCCGCGCCGCCAAGGAGCTCTCCAAGCAGCTCTTCCCGGCGACCTCGCGCATGTCGCGCCCGCGCCAGGGCACCGAGGAGACGGTCGCGAGCATCGACTCCGCGGCCGTACGCGCCTTCTACGAGAAGCATGTACGCCCCGCCACGGCCACCGCGGTCGTCGTGGGCGACCTCACCGGTGTCGACCTCGACGCGCTGCTCGGTGACACGCTCGGCGCCTGGACCGGCTCGCCGGCCGATGCCCGTCCCGTGCCTCCGGTGACCGCCGACGACGCCGGCCGCGTGGTCATCGTCGACCGACCCGGAGCCGTCCAGACGCAGCTGCTCATCGGCCGCGTCGGCGCCGACCGGCACGACCGCGTCTGGCCCGCCCAGGTGCTCGGCACGTACTGCCTCGGCGGCACCCTCACCTCGCGCCTCGACCGCGTCCTGCGCGAGGAAAAGGGCTACACCTACGGTGTGCGCGCGTTCGGCCAGGTGCTGCGCTCCGCCCCGGACGGTACGGGCGTCGCGATGCTCGCCATCAGCGGCTCGGTGGACACGCCGAACACCGGCCCGGCGCTGGACGACCTCTGGAAGGTGCTGCGTACGCTCGCGGCCGAGGGTCTGACGGACGCCGAGCGGGATATCGCCGTACAGAATCTGGTGGGCGTGGCGCCGCTCAAGTACGAGACCGCGGCCGCCGTCGCCGGCACGCTCGCCGACCAGGTCGAGCAGCACCTGCCGGACGACTTCCAGGCGACCCTGTACCGCCAACTCGCCGCGACGGGCACCGTGGAGGCCACCGCGGCCGCCGTGAGCGCCTTCCCGGTGGACCGTCTGGTGACCGTCCTCGTCGGGGACGCCGCCCAGATCGAGGAGCCCGTCAAGGCCCTCGGAATCGGTGAAGTGAGCGTGGTCCCGGCTGAGTAGGGCCGCCGCACATCCCAGGGACCCTGGAGGCTGATGAGCCTCCAGGGTCCCTCTTTGTCCAAATTGATTGGATTGGTTGCGAGTTGGTATGGAGGTTGTGTGTCTGGCCTGTGGCGTGCGCTACAAAAGCCGTCATCCGTTTGTTATTTGAGAGACCGCCCGCTTAGCTTCAGTCCGGCTGTCCGTCAGGCACTGCGCCGCACCCGCGGCACCGGACAGTCATCGCCGAGTCCCCGTACGGCGCGAGCCAGGGGAGCCGGGGACCCATCGCAGTCCCTGGGGTGAATCGGGCGCCCTCCTGGAGGGGGCCCGTAGGAGACCTTCCTGCTCCGAACCCGTCAGCTAACCCGGTAGGCGAGAAGGAAGGAAAGGACAAGCCACTTCATGGCGTTCACCCGCGCCACCGGGAAGCACCGTCGCCCGAGCCGTACGAAGCGCACGTCCTCGAGGACCGTTGGCGTAGCGACGCTCGCCACCACCGGTGTCATCGGCACTCTGGCCGCCCCGGCGTTCGCCGGCCCGTCCGCTGCCAAGCAGACAGGGCTGACCCAGGCCGTCACCATGGGCGACTCGGTCGCCGACCAGATCGACGCCCAGGCCCACGCCCAGCGCCAGGCCGCCGAGGAGGCCGCCGCCCGTCAGGCCGCCGAGGAGGCCGCCAAGAAGCGGGCCGCCGAGCAGAAGGCCCGCGCCGAGGCGAAGGCCAAGGCGGAGCGCGAGGCCAAGGAGCGCGCCGCCCGCGAGGCCGAGCGCAAGCGCCTGCTCAATTCCTTCGTCTCGCCGATCAGCGACTCGTACGTCTCGACCGGCTACAAGGCCGGCGGCTCCGTCTGGTCCTCCGGCAGCCACACCGGCATCGACTTCCACGCCGCCAGCGGTACCACCGTCCGCGCCGTGGGCGCCGGCACCGTCGTCGAGGCCGGCTTCGAGGGCTCGTACGGCAACCAGGTCGTCATCAAGATGAACGACGGCACGTACACGCAGTACGCCCACATGTCGTCCCTCTCCGTCTCTGTCGGCCAGAGCGTCACCCCGGGCCAGCAGATAGGCCTCTCCGGGGCAACCGGCAACGTCACCGGAGCGCACCTCCACTTCGAGGCGCGTACGTCCCAGGAGTACGGCTCGGACATGGACCCCCTCGCCTACCTCCGCTCGCACGGCGTGAACGTCTGACGACGCAGAAGCTCCGTCGCACCCTTCCCCGAAGGCCCCGGCTCACCGAGCCGGGGCTTTCGTGCATCCTGACCGGACGTCTGCCTGTTCTGCGCGACTATGTGTCCAAAAAAACGCCATGGATTCCGGCCCGCCATCGGAATTTCCCGGACTCTGCAATAGAGTCACCGAACGAGCGTCAATCGACCGCGTTTCGCGGGGATTAAGGCGGAGGTCCGGTCATGCGTATTCCCGCGCACTCGGTATGCACGGCGATCCGTGACGACATCGTGGCGGGTGTCTACGAACGCGGCGGCCGGCTCACCGAGGAACTGCTCGCGCGTCGCTACGGCGTCTCGCGGGTCCCCGTGCGGGAGGCGCTGCGCACGCTGGAGGCGGAGGGCTTCGTCGTCACCCGCAGGCACGCGGGCGCGTGCGTCGCGGAACCCACGGAGCAGGAGGCCGCCGACCTGCTGGAGATGCGCATGCTCCTGGAGCCTCTGGGCGCCGCGCGTGCCGCACAGAGGCGTACAGAGGCGCACCTCAAGGTGCTGCGCGGTCTGGTCAGGCTGGGGCAGGAGCGGGCCAGGAGGGGCCAGAGCGAGGATCTGCGCTCCCTGGGCGGCTGGTTCCACGAGACGCTCGCGCAGGCCTCCGGCAGCCCCGCGCTGACCTCGATGCTTACCCAGCTGCGGCACAAGATCGCCTGGATGTACGCGGTGGAGGTACCGGCCCATCCCGCCGAGTCCTGGGCGGAGCACGGCGGCATCGTGGACGCCGTCGCGCGCGGCGACAGCGAGCGGGCCCGGGCGATCACGGCCCTGCACACCGAGCGGGCGACGGCCGCGCACCGGCTGCGCTTTCCAGAGCGCGGTGATCGCGTGGAGCGTGTGAGGACTTCGCAACACCCCGTAAACACGGCGAGCCTGCGGCATTAACAGTGGCACCGTATACAAAGGGGAAGTAATTCGCGGGGGATTATTTCTGCTGCCCGCACCCTGGAATTGCAAAGGGCCCGCCCGGTATTTCGGGCGAGCCCTTTTGGTGCGTGTGCGGGACGGCGTCTTGTGAACGTGATCCCGTGGATCAAACAGTTTCCGGCAGCTCCTCAAGCCCTTCCGAAACCAGCTTGGCCAGGCGGTCGAGCGCGGCGTCCGCGCCCTCGGCGTCGGAGGCCAGGACGATCTCCTCGCCGCCCTTGGCGCCCAGGCCGAGCACCGCGAGCATGGACGCGGCGTTGACGGGGTTGCCGTCCGCCTTGGAGATCGTCACAGGGACGCCGGCGGCCGTGGCCGCACGGACGAAGATGGAGGCGGGGCGGGCGTGGAGGCCCTCGGCCCAGCCGACGTTGACGCGGCGCTCAGCCATGTGATGCTGCCCTTCAGGTGTGCTCAGGTTGTCTAGACCACTATTCCATACGTGAAGCGTCCCCCGGCGGGCACCGGCCCGGCAGAGGCCACGAGCCCATGCGGGGGCCCGAGTCGGGCCCCGGACTGCCTCGCGCCATTGTCGGACACGAGCCGTACTCTGGGGCCCATGCAGACCTCGTCGGACCGGCACGAGTATCCCGCCCACTGGGAGGCCGACGTCGTGCTGCGCGACGGCGGCACCGCGCGCATCCGGCCGATCACGGCCGACGACGCCGACCGCCTGGTCAGCTTCTACGAGCAGGTGTCCGACGAGTCGAAGTACTACCGCTTCTTCGCGCCGTACCCGCGCCTGTCCGCCAAGGACGTCCACCGCTTCACGCACCACGACTTTGTGGACCGGGTGGGACTCGCGGCCACGGTCGGCGGCGAGTTCATCGCCACCGTACGCTACGACCGCATCGACGCCGAGGGGTTGTCGGCCTCGGCTCCGGCCGACGAGGCCGAGGTCGCCTTCCTCGTACAGGACGCCCACCAGGGCCGCGGTGTGGCCTCCGCGCTGCTGGAGCACATCGCCGCGGTGGCCCGCGAGCGTGGCATCCGCCGGTTCGCCGCCGAGGTGCTGCCCGCCAACAACAAGATGATCAAGGTGTTCACGGACGCCGGCTACCAGCAGAAGCGCAGCTTCGAAGACGGCGTCGTACGTCTGGAGTTCGACCTGGAGCCCACCGACCGCTCACGCGCGGTGCAGTGGGCCCGGGAGCAGCGGGCCGAGGGGCGGTCCGTGGCGCGGCTCCTCGCGCCCGGTTCGGTCGCCGTCATCGGGGCGGGCCGCGCGCCCGGGGGAGTGGGGCGCAGCGTCCTCGACAACCTCCGCGACGCCGGGTTCGGCGGACGTCTGTACGCGGTGAACAGGGCCCTTCAGGAGAAGGAACTCGGAGGGGTCCCGGCGTACCGCTCGATCCGCGACATCCCCGACCCCGTCGATCTCGCCGTGGTCGCCGTCCCGGCCGAGCACGTCCCCCAGGCCCTCGCCGACTGCGGTGAGCACGGCGTGCAGGGGCTTGTCGTGCTCACCGCCGGGTATGCCGAGAGCGGCCCCGAGGGGCGGGAGCGCCAGCGTGAACTCGTGCGCCACGCGCGCGCGTACGGCATGCGCATCATCGGACCCAACGCCTTCGGAGTCATCAACACCGCACCGGATGTACGCCTCAACGCCTCACTCGCGCCCAAGATGCCACGGGCCGGACGCATCGGTCTGTTCGCGCAGTCCGGTGCCATCGGGATCGCGCTGCTGTCCCGGCTGCAGCGGCGCGGCGGCGGCGTCACGGGCGTGACGGGGGTGTCGACGTTCATCTCCTCGGGCAACCGCGCGGACGTGTCCGGCAACGACGTACTGCAGTACTGGTACGACGACCCCGACACCGATGTCGCGCTGATGTACCTCGAATCCATCGGCAATCCACGGAAGTTCACGCGACTCGCACGCCGGACCGCCGCGGCCAAGCCGCTCGTCGTCGTGCAGGGGGCACGGCACAGCGGGTCCGCGCCTCCAGGACATGCCGTACGGGCCACACGGCTGCCGCACGCGACCGTGTCCGAGCTGCTGCGGCAGGCCGGGGTCATCCGGGTGGACACGATCACCGAACTCGTCGACGCCGGGCTGCTGCTGGCACGCCAGCCGCTCCCCGCCGGACCGCGCGTGGCGATCCTCGGGAACTCCGAGTCGCTGGGTCTGCTCACATACGACGCCTGTCTCGCCGAAGGGCTCCGGCCGTTGCCGCCGCAGGACCTGACCACGGCGGCATCGGCGGAGGACTTCCATGCGGCCCTCGCGCACGCACTGGCCGATGACGCCTGTGACGCCGTCGTGGTCACCGCGATACCGGCGGTCGGTGAGACATCGCCCTCCGACGCCGCTCTCGCCGAGGCGCTCCGCTCGGCCGCGGCGGCGTCCCCGGCGAAGCCGGTCCTCGTGGTCCATGTGGAGCTCGGCGGGCTCGCCGAAGCCCTCTCCGCCGCCACCAGCACCGCGCCTCACGCCGTCGAGCCACAGGTGCCGCCGCCCGCCGAACGCCCGGCGGCGCAGGTCCCCGCGGACGATTCCGGTCTCATCCCGGCCTACCCCGCGGCAGAACGCGCCGTCCGTGCCCTCGCCGAAGCCGTCAGATACGGGCACTGGCGCCGGGACGCCGCCGAGCCCGGCCGGGTGCCCGAGTTCGAGGACATGGACGAGAAGGGGGCGGCCGAGCAGATCGACGCTCTGCTGGCCGAGGGCGACCCGGCCGGGCTCACGCTCGGCTCCGAGGACACCTGCGCGCTGCTCGGCCGGTACGGCATCGACGTACGCCGTGCCCTGCCCGCCCCGACGCCCGACGAGGCCGCGGCGGCGGCCGAGCGCTCCGGCTACCCGGTGGCGCTGAAGGCCACCGCCCCGCACCTGCGGCACCGCGCCGACCTGGGCGGCGTACGACTGGATCTGGCGGACGAAGAGCAACTGCGGCGGGCGTACGCCGAATTGACCGAGCTCTTCGGGACGCCCGCCGAACTGCGCCCGGTGGTGCAGAGCATGGCGCCCCGCGGTGTCGACACCGTCGTCCGCGCGGTGATCGACCCGGCGGCCGGAGCGGTGCTCTCGTTCGGGCTCGCCGGAGCCGCCTCGGAGCTGCTCGGCGATACCGCCCACCGTTTGATTCCGGTCACTGATCGGGAGGCGGCCTCGCTGGTCCGGTCGGTCCGGACGGCGCCGCTCCTCTTCGGCTGGCGGGGCTCGGCGCCGGCGGATACGGCGGCGCTGGAGGAACTGCTGTTGCGCCTGTCGCGCCTTGTGGACGACCACCCGGAGGTCGTCTCCGTCACCCTGGAACCCGTGGTCGTCGCCCCGCACGGACTGACCGCGCTCGGTGCCTCCGTGCGGCTCGCGCCCCCGCCCGCCCGCGGCGACCTCGGTCCGCGCACGCTTCCTGTGTACTGAGCGGTGCCTCGCAGTCAGTGCGCCCCCGTAGGATGGGCGCCATGGCCAAGACCAGTACATCGACCCAGGGGCTGCGAGCGGCGATCGAGCGCAGCGGCTACTACCCGGCCCTCGTGGCCGAGGCGGTGGAAGCCGCTGTCGGCGGCGAGGCCATCCGGTCGTTTCTGGTCCACCAGGAGACGACGTTCGACGCCAACGAGGTGCGTCGGCATGTGACGGTGCTCGTCCTCACCGACAACCGCTTCATCGTGAGCCACACCGACGAGCAGGCCGCGGACAGTACGTCGCCGACGCCGTACGCGACGACCTCCACCGAGTCCGTGAAGCTTGGCCGGATCTCGTCGGTCGTCCTCAGCCGGGTCGTCGCCAACCCGGAGAAGTACGTGCCCGGGACGCTGCCCCGCGAGGTCGTCCTCACCATCGGCTGGGGCGCGGTATCCCGCCTCGACCTGGAGCCGGCCGCCTGCGGCGACCCCAACTGCGAGGCGGACCACGGTTATACGGGCAGCTCGACGGCGGATGACCTGAGCCTGCGCGTCAGCGAGGCCGGCGACGGCCCGGACGCCGTGCGCCAGACGCTCGCCTTCGCCCAGTCGCTCTCCGAGGCGACCGCGGACGTCACCCCGTAATGGCGCAGCCCGTCTGGGACCACCCGGAACCGCTCACCGTCGAGTCCGCACCCGTGCCCGAGTACGGCTCCGGTTCGCTCGCCGATCTGCTGCCCACGCTCGCCGCGGGCATGGGCGTACCGAATCTGGCCGCCACGCTCACGGATCTGACCCCGGCCGACCGGAACTGCGTCTTCCTGATCGACGGCCTCGGCTGGGAGCAGCTGAGGGCGCATCCCGAAGAGGCCCCGTTCATGAGCTCCCTCCTGGGCAGCTCCCGCGGCGGCACCGGCCGCCCGATCACCGCCGCGTACCCCGCGACCACCGCCACCTCGCTCGCCACGGTCGGCACGGGGCTGGCGCCGGGCGTCCACGGCCTGCCCGGCTACACGGTGCGCAACCCGGAGACCGGCGAGCTGATGAACCAGCTCCGCTGGAACCCGTGGACACCGCCGCACGTCTGGCAGCCGTACCCCACGGTCTTCGAGCTGGCCGACAGGGCGGGCGTGCACACCGCACAGGTCTCCTCGCCGACGTTCGAGAACACGCCCCTGACGAAGGTCGCGCTGAGCGGCGGAACGTTTCACGGGCGCCTGTCCGGCGAGGAGCGCATGGACCTCGCCGCCGAGCAACTGGCCGCCGGAGAGCGCTCGTTGGTCTACACGTACTACGCCGAAGTGGACGGCAAAGGCCACCGCTTCGGTGTCGACTCGGACCCCTGGCGCGGACAACTCATGTACGTGGACCGCCTGGTCCAGCGGCTGGCCGAGCAATTGCCGCCCCGCACGGCCCTGTACATCACGGCCGACCACGGCATGATCGACATCCCCTTCGGGGAGCCGCACCGCATCGACTTCGACGAGGACTGGGAGCTGCGCGCCGGAGTCGCCCTGCTCGGCGGCGAGGGCCGCGCCCGGCATGTGTACGCCGTCCCGGGCGCCGCGTCGGACGTCCTGACCTGCTGGCGCGAGGTGCTCGGCGAGCAGTTCTGGGTGGCGTCCCGGGACGAGGCGATCGCGGCGGGCTGGTTCGGGCAGCCCGACCGGATCGAGGAGCGGGTGTACGCCCGCATCGGCGACGTGGTCGCGGCCGCCCGCGACGACGTCCTGCTCATCGCCTCGCAGCGGGAGCCGAAGGAGTCGTCGATGCTCGGCAACCACGGTTCGATGACCCCCGCCGAGCAGCTGGTCCCGCTGCTCGAAGTACGCTCCTGATCGTCGGCCGCCTCGCCCCTGAACTGCCCTCCGCTGAAAGGTGCTCAACTCGCCATGCCCGAGCTGGTGTTCTTCTCCGGGACGATGGACTGCGGGAAGTCGACTCTGGCGCTTCAGATCGGGCACAACCGTTCGGCAAGGGGTCTGCAGGGTGTGATCTTCACGCGGGATGACCGGGCCGGCGAGGGCAAGTTGTCGTCGCGTTTGGGCCTGGTCACGGACGCGGTTGAGGCGGCTCCGGGCATGGATCTGTACGGGTACCTGGTGGAGCAGATGTCGCACGGTGCCAAGGTCGACTACGTGATCGTGGACGAGGCGCAGTTCCTCGCGCCGGAGCAGATCGACCAGTTGGCCCGGATCGTGGACGACCTCGTCCTGGACGTCTTCGCGTTCGGCATCACCACGGACTTCCGCACCAAGCTCTTCCCTGGCTCACAGCGTTTGATCGAACTTGCGGACCGCGTGGAGACGTTGCAGGTCGAGGCGATGTGTTGGTGCGGTGCGCGAGCCACCCATAACGCGCGCACGCTGGCTGGAGAGATGGTGGTCGAGGGCGAGCAGGTGGTGGTGGGGGATGTGGCCGGCTCGGCGGCGGAGGTGGGGTACGAGGTGCTGTGTCGGCGTCATCACCGCAGGCGGATGACGAGCGCCGCTGCCCATGCGGGGGCGTTGTCGCCGGACGTATTGCCGGTCACCTCCGCCTGATTTCCTGTCGGAGGGACGTCAGTGGACACGTTCTCGGTCGTGCTGGTCATCGTTGTTGCTGTATGACGCGGATGTGGTGGAGTTCCGCTTCAACGTTTAGTTTCACCTCGAATCGCCCCCTGGTCTGCGTTTGTGCAGGTCAGGGGGCGATTCGCCGCCCGGATCCGCGCGTTGCTGCGGAACGTTCAAGGTTTGGGTTCGCGAGATGCGGCGCAGTGTTTGTGCAGGTCAGGGCGTTGCCGTCCGGTGGTTGAATCCGGGCGCGGTTTCCGGTTGCTGGATTTTTGCTGGTTCGGTCGGCGTGACTGGGAGGCCAGGATGGACCGGGTGGGCGGCGGGAGGTCGTTGATCTCACGCAGACGAAAGGCCGGTGGTCCATCAGCGATCCACCGCTGGTCTTCTCGGCCTGGCAACACCACTCCGGGTCACGGCGGGCAAGGGGACACAGCTCACCGCTTCTACGAACGGCCTCCTTGGCGCGAGTGCCGTCCGGCCGGTGACCGAACAGCCGCGTGGCGTCGGCCGTCCCGGTCATACTGGTGGACCTGTTGAGCAGTTCGCGTGTACTGCGACCGTTTTTCCTTGGTGCGGCGTAGCCGACCGGTCCGTGGATCGAGGACGGGTCACGGGGCTGAAGCCGATCCGCTGCCACCGCCCACCGCACCGCCGGCCGATCGGATCAGTGCCCGGGCCTCGTCCTCCAGGCGGCGGGTGATGGGCTCCTCGCGGATGCCGTGCTCACCCAGCTGTGTGGCCAGGTTTCCCAGGAAGTCCGACGCTGCGAGCACATGGTCTGTCACATCGACCGGTACTCCGTTCCGCAGGTCCTCATGGGCGCGGCGGGCGCCGTCCAGGACGTGGCCGATCCGGGCCTGCACCTCGGCTCGCATGTCGTTCGGCAGCCCCGCCCGCATGAGCTGGCGCAGCAGCCGTTCGCAGGCACGGACGACATCGTCCAGCAGTTGAGAGCTGCGGCTGATGCCGAAAGAAAGGTCCGAACCCGTCGCGGCCTGGACCAGCGCGTTGCCGACATAGATGTTCCGGTTCCGACTGGGGCTGTACGGCGTCAAGTCCACGGGGCCCAGGCCGCCCAGTGCGGGCCGGAAGCAAGGATGCACGTGGAACTCCACCTCGCCGGGTTGCGGGGGTATCTGAACACCGTCGGAGTACACGACCTTGTGGCCTCTTTTGACACCGAGGAAGCCGATTCCGAACAGGACGTCCAGTACTCCTTGTGTGGTGAGGCTTTCGGCGTAGTCGGCGAAGTCCTGCTGCAGCCGCTCACGGTGGGGCTCGAACCGAGTGGCGAGCGCCGGGAGCATCACCACGTATCCGTAGTTCTCGAACAGGAGGAAGAGTCGGCTGAGGAAGGGATGCGTCACGGAGTACTCCCTGGCCAGGTCCGTGAGTTTCCAGCGGGAGAACTGTCCGGTGGCAGTGAGTACGTCCTCCTCGGTGATCCGCCGGTGGCCCCGCTGGTCCGCGACGCCTTGGCACACGTTGAGGAACTGGATCGTGTCCCTGGGGCGCGGCAGTGCCCGCCGGAACAGGTACTCGTCCGTCGGTTCACCGGACACCGTCGAGGGGAACAACTGACCCCACAGTTGCTCTGAAGTGAGCTCCTTCTTGAGTGAGGCCGCCGCCCTGGCCAGCGCGAGGTCCGCGAGCTCCTCCTGGGTCCAGGTGATCCGCAGCTCGTCGCTGTGGAACTTGTCGGCGTCGCCGAAGCTGAGCGTGTCGTAGATGTCCGCCCGCAGGAAGAGCGTGCAGCGCACGGCGCTGCCGTACCGTCCCGTGACCTGCTTGCTCGCCAGGAGTAACCCGGTGACCAGAGCGTGACTGTCCGGGTCGATCGTCCAGACCTGTTCGAGCTGGTCGACCAGGAAGAGCAGCGTATGTGCTCCGGCACAGCCGAGTTCGGCAAAGGCCGCCGCCACGCCGTTTTCCAGGACCTCCAACTGCCGGCTGGCGCGGGCTCCTTCGGAGGCGTCGTTCAGACCGACCTCCGCCTCGATGCCGAACGCCCTGAGGGCGAGGTTCGCCGACTGCAGGCCCCGGACCCCTCGCCGAAGTCTGTCGTACAGGCGTTCTTCGCCGGTCTCGCCGTTCGCCTCCAGGAAACCGCGCAGTGCCCGCACCGATGTACGGGCGCGCCGACCGTGGGCGGCTCGCGCATGCTCGCACAGATACCGCGCTGCGTGGACGGCAAAGACGTAGCGCCAGATCAGGGACTTGGCGGTGTCTCCGGAGACTCCCTGGAGTTCGAACCGCCGGATCTCGTCACCGGCTGTGTCGTCAGGGGTGATCAGAACCGTGGTGCCAGGATGGCCGTTCGGGGTGGCGAGCCGGCGGCAGATCGCGCTCTTGCCCGCGCCCTTGCGGCCGATGATCAGTGATGTGCGGCCGGAGAGGGCTTGCCGGTAGGCGTAGGTGGGCCGGAAGACCGTGCCGTTGAGCAGGCCGGCCGTCAGGTCGTTCTCCGCATCGTCACGCCCGAAGAACAGGTCGCTGATCGGATTGGGTTCGTGCTCCATGGTGCTCTCCCCCTCGGTGATGCGTAAATCGTCAACGCATAGGAAGATTAGGCGCGTTGGTGGGGAACTGTCTCGGTAAACAGGCCGCGTTCTCGTCGGCCGACATCAGGGGGGCGTCATGGACGAACGGCAGGATCTCGAAGAGTTGCTGGCGCCACTGCGCGCCGACCTGACCTCGCTGCGCACGGACTCGACCGCACTTCACGTCGAACTGACGGTGCTGCGGCGCGAGAACGACGGGATCGCCGAGTCGCTGTCCTCGGCGTGCGACGAGATCGATGCCGTCAAGGAGACGGTGACAGCGACCCACGACGTGCTGAACGACTTCGTGGAGGGTTACGGCAGGCACCAGATCGTGGCCAACGCCCAGGCGGAGCTGACGCAGTTGACCGTCGTCTGGAAGGCGGATTTTGCCCACCGGCAACGTGTCCGCGCTCTGGCGCGCGGCCTCACCCACGCGTTGACGGCCCACGCGGTGGCCGGTGGGCTCGTCGACCAGGACACGATCGATGTCTGCGTCCGGCAGCAGTTCCTCGCCGAGCCGACGTACTGGCTCGCCCCGGCGATCATGGCGGTGGCGGCCCGGCACAACGCTGAGGCGACGATCGTCCCCCGAGCCACCGCGCACGCGGTGTGGCTCGACTCGGCCAAGGCCAAACTGTTCTTCGCCCTCACCTGTTCGCGCCAAGGTCGGCTGAGCGAGGCGGCGGGCTGGATGGACCGCTACCTCAACTCGCTCGATCGCGACGACCTCGGCGCGGAGTTCGCCGCGGTGCTGGAGGCCATCGCCAACTCCGAACTCGGGTACGACGCGTACACCTATGCCCGTGAGGCCATGGCCCGCTGGTTCCGCGAGGACCAGTCCGCCTTCCAGACCGCACGTGCACTCCCGTCGAGCCCGGATCTGGCCCCGTGGGGAAGCCATCTGATGGAGCTCGGCAAGAAGGAGATCTCCGGCGACCGCTTCGCCGCCCTGCAGGAGTTGACCGGCCTGCAGTGGCCCGGGCTGGAGAGCGGCTGGCGAACCGCCACGGCACTCGACGGCACGCTGACCTTTTTGGAGTCCTTCCCCACGGCCAGTGATCAGTCCGCCCACAAGGGCCACTACACGGCCAGCGCACTGGACCACCTGATCGACCAGCTCGAACCGGATGAGGCGGAACTCCAGGACCGTATGGCACGGTTGCGTGCGTTGATCGACAACGAAGGAGACACGGAAGCCGCCGCGGCGTCGGCCGACGAGTCGACACAGGAGCATGAACGGCTCGACTTCGTGACGCTGCTGGAGCAGGCCGTCTTCCAGCCCGAGCTGCTCCAACTGGGCGTGCCTGCCCGGCGGCTGGCCCTGGACTGCGTCTGGGAGAGCGTGCGTACGGCCGCCGTGTCGATGGCCAGAAGATCGCGCTCGCTCATGCCCGCGACGATCATCCTCTCGGTCGAGGACTGGTCCTGCGAGTACTCCACCGATCCGTCCCGGGTCTTTGACGTGAACCGGGCGGCGGCCGACCTGACGGAGCACGTGGAACGGCGGACGCGCGAGCAGGTCGAGTCGATCGTGCCGCTTTGGATGCTCACCTGGGGAGCCTGCTTCCTCGCCGCGTTGGACGGGGCGCTCATCGTGCCGTTCGTCAGCGGGGGCTTCCTCCTGATGTTTTCGGTCCTGATGGGAGCGCTCATCCTCGTGGGACTCGGTGGCATAGCGCATGTGCCGCTCCGTAAACGCAGCGTGCGCGAGGCCGGCGACCGCCAGCAACTGTACGCGGCGCACGTGCTCGGGCAGGCCGTCGCGCAACTGAATTCCCTGCTGGACGACTGGCGGATCGGGCTGCGCTCGTCTGTGGCTCTGGAGGAGTGGAGCCCCGTCCGGGACGGGGAGACGGACGCATGACGGGCGGGCGTCTGCTCGGCGACGGCCGCTACCGTCTGGACGGCCGCCTCGGGAACGGCGGCATGGGACAGGTCTGGCTCGCGTACGACAGGAAGCTCGATCGGCCCGTCGCGGTCAAGCTCCTCGACATGGACCGCATCCGCATGGGCCAGCGGAACCGCAAGGCGTCGCTGACGGAGGACATGCGCGCGCGGTTCGAGAAGGAGTGGCAGTCCATGGCACGGATCCAGAGTCCCTATGTGGCTGCCATCCACGACCGGGGAGAAGACGAGGGGCAGGTGTACCTGGTGATGGAGTACGTCGACGGGACTTCGCTGGACGGGTACATGGGGCATGGGAGTTCACTGACCCTGGAACAGACTGTGCGCTGGTCCGTGCAGGTCTGCGAGGGGCTCGCGGACGCGAGTGACGTCGACGTCGTGCACCGCGACATCAAGCCGGCCAACATCATGATCAACGAACGGGGCAACGTGAAGATAGTCGACTTCGGGCTGGCCCGCCTCCTCGACATGTCCGAGACACGCGGTGCCGGCGCCACGTGGCAGTATGCGGCACCGGAGCGCTGGCAGAGCAGCCCCGGCGACCATGTCAGCGATCTCTACTCCCTCGGCTGTGTGATGTACGAGATGCTGACCGGGAACCCACCGTTCGCCAGTCGTGGCACCGACATCATGGAGGTCGGTGTCATGCACCTGCGCCACAACCCCGCACCCCCGCTCAATGTCCGCCGGGGCATTCCGGAGGAGCTGAGTCAGTTGGTCATGGCGCTGCTCGCCAAGAAGCCCGAGCAGCGACCGCAGCACGCGCGCACGGTGATCCGCCACATTCGGCAGGTCGAGCACACCCCCGACGTCGCCACGGACGGCTCCGGACACTTCGTGCCCGTCGGCGCGCCGCACGTGAACACGGACTACGTCGACCGGATCCGGGAGGCGGAGCGGCGCATTTGGAACCTCTTCGCCGAAAACGGGGAGTATCACTCCTCCGTCATCGAAGCCCGTTTCACCCTCGCGGAGTTGACGGGGGAGTCCGGTGACTCCCGTGGCGCTGCCGACCAGTACGAAACGCTCGGCGAGGACTGCAAGCGTTTCTTCGGCCCGGCCGATCCCCGAGCGCTGAACGCGTTCGACGCGATGGCCCGCTGGATCGCGGCACCTGCTTGATTGGCAGGGCGGGCCGAGTGAACACCGCTGAGGGGAGGGCACTTCTCCACGCCGGTCGGCTATCTCAGTTGTGGCGGAGCACGAGCAGATCCGCCTCCTTGGAGACGTCCCGACGCAGCAGGAGCGCGGGCAGTGACAGGAGGCGGCAGGGCACGGTGTATATCACGGACAAGATCACGCGACATGGTGCCGGACGGCCGAACCTGTTGTGCGCGAGCTCGCCCACGCCAGATCCGGGAGGAGCGCGAACTTCAGCCCTCAGGATTGCCCGGTCGGCGCCAGGCTAGTCGGCGGTTCCGGGCTCCACGACCCATTGGCAGCGCTGTCCGGTGAGGCTTGCGATCATGTCGTAGTCGGCGTCGTGGTGGAGCACGGTGGCGTCGTTGCGCTCGGCAGTGGCGGCGACGAGCAGGTCGGGGAGGGACAGGGTCCGGTGGAAGCCGCGTTCGATCGCTGCGCGCTGCACCTCAAGTGCGCGGTCGAAGACCCAGTCGTCACCGTAGAAGTAGTCGAAGCCGCGCAGCCATTCGGCCACGGCGGGGGCTTCGCTCTTGCCGCGGATGCTGTACATGAGCTCGTACTCGACGGCGGGGCAGATCGCCAGCAGGCCGCGCTCGTGGAGCGGGTCGAGGGCAGCGGCCACCAGCGGTCGGTGCCAGCGGGCGAGAGCAGACTTGTCGACCAGGAACGGGGCGTTCACTCAGGCAGCCTTCGCGTCCTTGGGGGAGTTGGGCACCTTCGTTTCCTCGACGATCTCGCTGAAGTCGAGATCGCCTGATTTGACAGCGTCGATGAACTGTTGCCGAAGGCGACGCTTGACGGCGTCCTCCACCGCGGCCCGTACGGCAGCGGCTTTGGTCTTCGTTCCGTAGATCTCCTTGGCCTGTGCGACCATCTCGTCATCGAGATCAATCATGGTTCGAGCCATCAGTGACTCCTCTCACTCATCGAAACGACACCAAATCTTAGCATGAAGTGGTGTCGTTTTCGGTTGGCGTGACGGTTGCTGGATCCCTGCTGGATCGAGTGGCGGGCCGCGGTATTCCTGCAGGTCATAGCGATGCCGTGGATGTTCCGCTTCAACGTTTAGTTTCACCCAGAAATGCCCCCTGGTCTGCGTTTTCGCAGGTCAGGGGGCGATTCGCTGCCCGGAGTCGTGTGTTGCGGCGGAACGTTCAAGTTCTGGGTTCGCGCGATGCGGCGCAGTGTCTGTGCAGGTCGGGGTGTGCCGATCGGTAGTTGAATCCGGGCGGGGTTTCCGGTTGCTTGAGTTTCTGCTGGTTCGGTCGGTATGACTGGAAGGCCAGGATGGGCCGGGTTGGCGGCGGCTTGGAGCCCCGCCGTTGCCCAGGCCCTTGCCGGAGGTGGCGGCGATGATCCCGGCGACGTGGGTGCCGTTGCCGTTGCCGTCGTCGGGCCGCATCTTGCCGTCGCCTGTCCACGACCGCGACCCTCGACGGTCATGAGGTGCTGGTCGAGGGGGTTCCAGCACGCGACGGCGGCGGCCTGGTCCTCGCGCAGCCTATGAGTTCCGTCGACGAGGCCACCGACCGGATGCGCGGCGGCCTGGTGCTCCCTCTCACTCTGGGACTGACCGGCTCGGCCGTGGCCGGTGCGCTGCTGGCCAGGCGTCTGCCCAGACCGCTCACCTCGGCAGCCGCCACCGCCACCGGCTGTCCGAGGGCGAGCGGGGACTCCGCGTCCCCACGGAGGGACCCGCCGAAGTGGCCGAACTGGCCGCCGCGCTCAACTCCCTCGACTCGGCGCTGGCCCACAGCGAGAACCGGCAGCGGGACTTCCTGATGTCCGTCTCCCACGAGATCCGCCCCCCGCTGACCGCCGCACGCGGATACGCCGAGGCACTGGCCGACGAGGTGATCACGGGAGACGAGGTTCCCGAGGCCGGTCACATCCTGCGCTCCGAGATCCGGCGGCTGGAGCGGTTCGTGGGCGATCTGCTCGCCCTGGCCCGCCTCGAAGCCGACGACTTCCGGCTGGACAACACCGAGGTCGACCTGAACGCACTGGTCGCCGAGGCCGCGACCGCCTGGTCGGCCCGCTGCGCCCGCCACGACGTCGACTTCCGCCTCGAACGCCCACGGCACCCCCTGCCGGTCACCACCGACGGCTTCCGGGTACGCCAGCTCATCGACGGCCTCGCCTAGAACGCCCTGCGTGTCACCCCGGCGGGCCGCCCCCTCGTACTGGCCCTGTACCAGGACGACCCCGGAGCCCGGTTGGAGGTCCGCGACGGCGGTCCCGGCCTCACCGAGGAGGACATGGCCATCGCCTTCGAGCGCGGCGCCCTCACTGACCGCTACAGCGGCATCCGGGCCGTCGGCAGCGGCCTCGGCCTGGCCATAGCCCATCGCCTGACCACCCGGCTCGGCGGCACGATCACCGCCCATGGGCCCGCCCCCGAAGGCGGCGCCTGCTTCACCGTCCGTCTGCCGCCCTGCCCCGACACCATCCCGCCGGAGGCCCAGACCGGCGCCCCCGACACGCCCCGAACACGACGCTGACCTTGCGCCTGCATGCCAGGTGGCGTGATCACCTGATCCCAACAGCGGGGGCGGCTCCACGGTCACCGTCTGCGCTGCTCCGGAAGGCCGAGACGGCGGCGCAGCCGCTTCGGACGCGCCACCGGTCGGCCGGACGCCGCAGGCCCTGCCCACTCGGAGGCGGGGCAGGGCCTGCGGGCAATCAGGACGTGCGGCAGGGCACGGACGTGATCACCTACGTTCTCGCCTCGTCCTTCGTCAGCAGCCACTCCTCGTGTACTGCGCCGAGCGGGATCTTCTTCTGGAAGATCGGCGTGCCGAAGATGGAGAGTTGGAGGTTCAGGGTTCCGGTGAGGTCGATGCCGCCGTACAGGGCCCAGGAGCCGGAGCCCGAACCGGTGCCGTCCGCAGAGCCCTCGGCCGACGCGTCGGCCGAGGCGCGGAGGTACGGGGCGACGTCGGCCGTGACGCCGACCGTGCCGTAGAGGCCGATCGTCGCCTCGGCTCCCATCGCGGCCTTGACGTCGCCGGCGGCGGTGACCGTCGTCTTCAGCGGCTCACCGGTCATGTGGGACTCGCTCACGCCTTGCCAGCCCTTGGCCCAGGTGAAGTTGCCGCCGACCTTGAAGTCGCCCTTGAGGTCCTGTTCGACGTCGACCGTCACGCGGCCGTCGGCGTCCACCTGGAAGTAGCAGACGAGGTCCAGGTTGACGACGATCGGGACCGGGCCGACCTGGATCACGGGGTCGGCGTGCAGTTCGGCGAAGGGGATACGGATCGGCTTGCCGTTGGTCGAGCCGGCCGCGCGGCCCTTCAGGGACCACTGGGAGGCCCAGTCGCCGGTCAGGCCCAGGAACGCGCCGCCGGGCGAGGAGCCCGAGGCGGATCCGGAACCGTCGTATGAGAAGGCGACCTCGGGGGCGAGCTGGACGAAGCCCTCGACGGACGCGGCGGCCGAGGCGGAGGCGCCCGGCGCGGTCTCCACTGAGGCGCCCACGTCGATGCGCAGGCTGCCCAGTGGGAGCTTCGCGCCCTCGGGGCCGAAGGTGAGGTCGCCGGTCTTCGCCCAGGAGACCTTCACGCCCTGGACGAGCGGGTCGACCTCCATGGTGGATGGGTCGACGGGGATCGTGCCGTCCGCCTCGCTCTCACCCAGGACCGAGTTGAGTTTGGCCGGCTCCGTCTCGACCGTGGTACCGCCGTCGGCCGCCGTCTCGACGACCTCCGTGACCTTGGCGAGTACGCCGTCGGGGGCGCCGGGGGCCGGGGCGCTGGCTATGACGTCGCCGACGGCGACGGCGGCCTTCGGCTTCGTGCCGGAGTCCTGCGAGGTGTCCGCGTCCCGCGAAGCGCCGGAGTTCGCGTCCGGGGTCGCGTCGGACTCCGTGCCCGGGTCCTCGGAGGCCGTCTCCGACGGGGGCGCCGACGGTTCGGCGTCCGAGGCGGACGACGGTGCGGAGATGACCGCCCGGCCGCTCTTCCTGTCGTACGACGCGACCTTGAGCGCGGACTTCTTGGCCTTGTCCTGGTCGACCGCGTTCGCGTCGGCCACGGCGGTGGGGGTGGCATCGCCGTCCGGGGCGGACACGACGGCGAGTTGTTCCTCGGCCGCCCCGGGCTCGGGGGTCTCGGCCGTCGTGGCGGCCGCCTTGTCGGCGGTGGAAGGGGAGTTGGTGGCGGAGCAGCCGGTGGTCAGCAGGGTCGCGACGGTGATTGCCGACAGTGCCGAAACCAGGGCATGTCTTCTGAGCTTGTGCACGCGTGAGTCCTCGGGAACGGTGACAGGGGGGTGCGCTTCAGGAGGGATGAAAGGGACGAGAAATGACCGGGAGCTGCCAAAGCGAGATGACACAGATCTCTCTGTCATCGATGCCAGAGAGTGATGACATCTGGCGGTGGAGGGTGTGCCGCGACGACACAGCTGTCCTCGGGACAGTGCGCACACGCCGGTTACCCCCCAGTAGCCGTGCATGAGCATGCCAGGCTTACGGGGGCTTCGCGGACCACTTCCCTCAGGTCCCGCCAGTGACGTGGGTCACATCGCCGTGGATCAACTACCGCCGCTTGTAGGGAAGTTGAGGAATTCGGCCATCGCCGCGTGCGGGCGATGAGGCTGGGCCAGGTGTACGCCGTGGCCCGCGTCCTCGACGACGGCGAGGTCGGTCCTGGTCGCGTGCGACCAGGGTGGGGCAAGGGGGGTGACCCACTGAGGGTTGTACGCGGTTTCGGCCAACTCCTCGATCATGGCGAGCGTCGTGGCGCGGTCGGCTCGGGGGTGCCAGCCGTCGGAGCGGCGTTCGAGGTTGCGGGATCAGCCGGCGTGACCGAAGAAGTCGGCTGCCCAAGAAAACGGACACCACCTCACGAACCGCACTCTGGGTGGGCATTTAGATATGACTTGCGGCGTTACGCCGCTGCATGAGTTTGAACGCCTTGGCCATGTCCTTCCGTGACGTGGCGTCGTATCGGGTCGAGCCCGCGATGTTCACGCTGAAGGGCCAGTAGCCGTAGTAGTGCACAGTGGCGATCAGGCGCTTGTCGTGCAGGGACTTGATGGTGGTGGCCAGGTGGTCGATCAGCACCATCGGCATCAGCTTCGCCTGGCGCTTCATGCGCTTCTCGCGGAGCCCACCGGTGGGCGATGCTGAGCTGGCTGAAGCGGCTGCCGGCCGGGTGTCGACACGCCTGCGGATCGCCCATGTGTACGCCACCAGAAGGGAGTTGTACGCTGCGAAGGTGGAGGGGGACACATATCGCTTTGGGGGGTACGAGCTGGACACGGCTCGTCATCAGCTCCGCCGGGCCGGCGAGCCGGTCCACGTCGAGCCCCGGGCCCTGGACCTGCTGTGCCACCTGGTCGAGCGCCGGGACCGGGTGGTGTCGAAGAACGAGCTGCTGGACGAGGTGTGGGGTGACCGCTTTGTCAGCGAGGCGGCCCTCACCACGGCGCTGCGGACCGTGCGGTTGGCCGTGGGCGACACCGGCAGCGAGCAGCGACTGATCCGCACGGTGCACCGGCGGGGATATCAGTTCGTGGCCCCGGTGACGGTGGTCGAGGCCGGTCCGCCCGCCGGGTCCGATCTGGGATCCGGCATTGAGGCGACAACAGCGGGTGGGTCGGATGGCACGGGACGTCAGACCATCCGATTCTGCCGGGCCGACGACGGCACCCGCATCGCCTATGCCACCGTCGGCTCAGGCCCGCCGTTACTCAAGGCGGCCAACTGGCTGACCCATCTCGACCTCGAGTGGATGAGCCCGGTGTGGTCGCACTGGCTGGGCGGTCTCGCCCGCAACCGCCAACTCATCCGCTACGACGAGCGGGGGTGCGGCCTCTCGGACTGGGCCGTTCCCAGCTTCACGTTCGACAACTGGGTCGACGACCTCGAGAGCGTGGTCGAGGCCGCGGGGCTCGATCGCTTCCCTCTGCTCGGGGTGTCCCAGGGTGGTGCGGTGGCGGTCGCCTATGCCGCGCGCCGTCCCGAGCGGGTCAGCCGGCTGATCCTCGCCGGGGCGTACGCCCGAGGACGGCAGGTGCGGGCGCAGGACGAGACCGAGCGCGAGGAGGCGGACCTCGACCTGGATCTGGCCCGGGTGGGGTGGATCCACCAGGACCCCAGCTTCCTGCGGGTCTTCGCCTCCCAGTTCCTGCCCGAGGGCACGCCGGGGGACTGGGAGGAGTTCAGCGACTTCCAGCGGCGGACGACCTCGCCGGCCAACGGGGTTCGCTTCCTGGAGGAGTTCGCCCGGATCGACGTGTCCGACATCGCTCACCGGGTGGAGTGTCCGACGTTGATCATTCATTCGCGTGACGACGGGCGGGTGCCGGCCTCGCAGGCCAGTGAGCTGGCCGCTCTCATTCCCGACAGCCGGCTGGTCCTGCTCAAGAGCCGTAATCACCTGCTCACCGCGTTCGAGCCGGCCTGGGACGAGTTCCTGTCCCACATCGACGCCTTCCTGGCCGAGTGACCTCAGCGGCCGACAACCGGCCGGCTGCCGGGTCCGGGTCAGGCCGTAGGCCGCCTGCGGGCCGAGGGCGCGGCGGGCATTTCGACCCCCGCTGGGGAGCGGCGGGCGGCCAGCAGCACCCGGAGGACCATGGCCGGGGTCATCAGTGACTCCGGTCGAGCCAGCAGGTTCTGCACCCGTAGAGTCTGGCGGGCCACCGGGATGGAGGTGTGACAGGCCCGGAGCACCTTGTCGAGGTAGCGGTTGACGAGGTCGATGCCGGTCGGCTCGGGCCCGCTGGTGCGCGGGTCGGCGAAGTCGGCCTCTGCTGCGATCTTCCACGGCACGTCGACCACCTTGGCGGCCCGCCGGTAGAAGTCACCCGCCAGGGCGGGTGAGGCGGGGCCGTGGCGTTCGACGGCCTGGCCCAGGGCCCGGGCCTGCAGGGCCGCCGACGACATTCCCTGCCAGTGGGCGGGGTTGAGGCTGCAGATGGCATCCCCCAGCACCACGAACCCCGGCGGGGTCCGCTCCAGCCGCTCCACGCGGCGGCGCCGGCTGGTGGGCATCCGATGGCTCAGGACCGGCGTGAAGGCATCGGCCCGGGCGAGGACGTCGGCGATCACGGGCGACGGCAGGGAGCGGGCGAAGTCCTCGTACTCGTCCGGCTCGGTCGGGGGCACATCACCGTGGAACGAGCCCACGGTGATGATCCACCGGTCGCCCTCCACCGGCACCATCGTGCCCATGCGGTGGCCGCGGGTCGGGTCGTCGACCACGAGGGCGAGGGTGCCGTCGAGATCGTCCGGTCGCCGCCGCACGATCCGCGTCCCGTAGGCCGTGTCGACGCGGACGGCCGAGACCTCGGGTGCCGGGAATCCCGCTTTGGCCAGCTGGTCGAGGAAACGGGTGTTGCGGCCGGAGCAGTCGACCACGAGGTCGGCCCGGTGTTCGGTTCCGTCGACCCGGACACCGGCCACTCGGCCGCCCTCCAGGATCAAGCGGTCCACCGCGGCCTCGTCGGTGAGGGACACGTTGGACCGTTGCCGCAAGAGCCGCTCGCGGACCGTGCTCTCCAGCAGGGGCCGGCTCATCGACATCGCGAGAAAGCCGAGGTCGGTCCGTACCCGGTAGGCGCCCGCCTGGTGCCACACCAGGTCCTTGGCGTCGAGAGGGACCGCACCTGCCTGCACCAGTTCGTCGACGAGACCCGGGAACCAGCCGTCCAGCAGTCGTTGGCCGCGGGCCAGCAGTACGTGGGCGTGACGTCCCTGGGGAACGCTCCTGCGCGTGACCGCGTCCTGCGGCAGGCGGTCCCGTTCCAGTACCGTCACCCGGTCGACATGGTCACTCAGGACCCGTGCGGTCACCAGACCCGCCATGCCCGCTCCGATGACTATGGCGGTGGTGCCGTTACGCTCCCTCATCTCTCATCCCTCTGGCTCGAACCCGGGCCAAGGCGGCCCCCGGCCTGTTCGATCATCGGGCCCGTCACCAGGCCGAACTTGGTGGAGATCTGAGGCTTTCCTGAGGAGGAGCTGAGGGCAGCCGGAAGCCGGCTGGTGGCGGGCCCGAGAGCCATCGTGAAGCGATCACGAGGCCGAGCCCCGGAGTGGTCAGCGCTTCCGGCGTGCGGCCGGAGTGAACGGGAGGCGATGTCGGCGACGTTCGCATGTACGCCGACAGGCGACGCGGTGTGTGGGCGGGTACCGGCATCGACGTGCACAGCCGTACAGCCGTCGGAACGGCCCGGTTCATTCACCGAACGGCAGCCACACCACCAGGCCGGGGCCCGAGCACGCCACCAGCTCCGGCGGCCGCGACGACCGGCCCGAGCCGACCTGGGGCGACCACCTGAACGCCTTGGACGGGAACCCGCTTCGCCGCTCCGGCGCGCCGGCTCTGAGGGCGGCGCCCTCAGCTCCCCCTCAGGGAAGCCTCAGACCTCCACCAAGTCCTGGCCTGGTGGCGGGCCCGATGCTTGAACGGTGCCGGGCCGAGGAGCAGTCGTACGGACATCGCCCCCAGTCCGGCCTTCACCTCAGACGCGAGACACAAGAGAGAAGGACAGACGATGCGACTCGACAACACCAGGACGTCCGGCCAGATGCGGACTCGGCGGGGGCTGGCGCTGCTGATCGCCACGGGAACCGGGCTGGGCTCCCTGCTGCTGGGAACGATTCCCGCGCACGCCAACGCCACCACCAAGCACGTCGCGTCGGACGGGCAGTCGGTCGAATTCAAGACGAGCGACAGCAGCAAGCGCGTGCGCGGCGACATCACGTTCACCGTGAAGGCGGACGGCAACTGGGAGATCGACGCGAAGGCGACCAACCCGCGCCCCGCGGGCCGCAACGTCCACTGGATCTGCGACCTGTCGTGGGACGCGTCGGACGTCAGGCACTCGACCGGGACGAAGTGGGTGCCCCGCAAGTCGAGCCGCACCCTCACCGCGGAGGCGTACGACCCCTTCATCCAGGCGGACTTCGCCACCATCGTCGCCCGCGGGACGGCCGACTGCGACATCGTCATCGGCTAGCCGGACCGAGCTCCGCGCTCTTCTCGAACCATTCGTGCAGGTCCACGGGCTCACGGACCCGGCAAGACCGTCGACAACCATGACGGGAAGGCCTTCCGACGTGAGGGAGCCCTGCCGGAAGACTGCTGAAGATCTTGTTGAAGGGCCGTCCGGAAGCCGGGCGGCCCTTCGCGCCATCCGTCAGCGCGCGATCTCAAGGACGCGCCAGTCCTCCACACGGGCGAGGACGTTACCGCAGGCGGCGCGATGGGTGCCCCCGACAGCCGCAGAGGGTTGGTGCACCCGCCCGTTGATGTCCCTGAGCGTCTTCTCCCGGAAGGCTTCGGCTTTGTCTCGTCCCCTGCGCGCGGCGCCGCCGTGGTACTCCTCCCGGCTGTCGAGCACGATCGCGGAGTACGACCGGCGAATTCCAAGCGCTGGGCCGCTCCACCGACCGTGCCCGCTGTCCACGCCTGCGGGGCGCGAACTCCACTTACCGGAGCGGGTATCGGTTGTTGGCGCACATGCGCTCGCAACCGGTTCGGAGACCGGTGCGCACCCTCCCGTCGTCGGACGCGTCCTGTCTGCCGGCTACTCGGAGAGGAAGTTGTCGAGGTGGGAGAGGAAGGTGGGCCAGGCCGGGTCGGCGGCGGTGAACAGGTGGTTGCGGCTTTCGAGGAGGATCAGCCGGCTGTCGGGGATGAGAGTGGCCAGTTCCAGGGCCTGTGCGACGGGGACTCGCGCGTCGTCGCGGGAGTGGATGATCAGCGTGGGACAGGTCACCTGGTGGGCGATGCCGGAGACGTCGATGCGGGTGAACTCTTCCAGGAAGCGGAGACCGTTGGCGGGCGAGGTCGTCTGGCGTTGGTAGGCGGCGAACGCGTCCCATTCCGCGGGTGTGGCGTCGGCGAGGAACTGGGAGGCGAAGAAGCGCAGGAAGCTGCTGTCCTGGGAGCGCCATCCGGCGCGGGCGATGTTCAGGTCGACCTGAGCGGCATCGCGCTCGGCGTCGTCGGCGGCTCGGATCTGCCGTCCGCGGGCGTAGGCCGCGGTGAGGACCAGCCGGCTGACCCGCTCGGGACGGCGCGCGGCATAGGCGACCGCCACCGCACCACCCTGGGACACCCCGATCAGGGGGAAGCGGTCGAGGCCGGCGGCATCGACCACGGAGTCGAGGTCGTCGACCAGGTCGTCGAGGGTGAAGCTGGGCACGGTCCATTCGGAGAGGCCGCAGCCCCGCTCGTCGTAGCGGATGAGCTGCCGGCCGCGGGTGAGACCGTCGAACCAGTGCGCCCACATCGGGGTGGTCCGGTCGAGGTCGAGGTGGGTCAGCCAGTTGGCGGTCTTCACCAACGGCGGGCCGTCGCCGGTGGTGGCGTAGGCGATGCGGGTGCCGTCGGCGGACCGGCAGAACCGGATGACCTCGCGGTCCGCCTCTGCCGCTGCCGTAACGGCGGGGACGGTGGGCAGAGTGGTGGAGGCCACCGTCACGCGCGCGACGAACTGATAGCCGCGCTCGCGCACCGTGCGAATGAACTGCTGTCGCGTGGCGTTGTCACCGATCGCGAGGCGGGCGGTGCGTAGCCAGGTGGTGAGCGCGGCCTCGCCGACCGGGCGTCCGCGCCCCACCGTGTGGAGAAGCTCCTCCTTGGGCACAACGCGGTCGCGGTGCTCGACGAGGTGGCAGAGCAGATCCACGGCTTGAGGTTCGGTAGGGACCGGCTGCCCGTCACGGCTGAGCCGACGGCGATCCGTGTCCAACTCGTACTGCCCGAAAGAGTAAACCGCGCCGCCCACAACTCTGACTGTATAGCGTTTGTTCGATTCTGCGGGCGTCGAACGTCCGATCACGATGGTTGCTCGGCCGAGTTGATCAGGCACTGCCGCCAGATCAGTGTGCCGGTGCGGTCGACTCGGCCGGCGGCCGGGAATCCAGGGACCCGGCTGCCGGGGGCCGCGACGACTCGTCAACGCGCCCCGGGCGCAGGGGCCACCTTCTGGCCAAGGGCCCGCATCCCGGCCGGACTTGTTCCGCGGAGGCTCTCCGCATGGCGCGGGCAGGGGCGGTCACCAGTCAGGGACGCGTCGGCTCGCCCTCCCGCAGCTGCCGCCGCAGGATCTTGCCGGAGGCCGCCTTCGGTATCGCCTCGATGAACTCGACCCGGCGGATCTTCTTGTACGGGGCGACCTGGCCCCCGACGTGGGCCATCACCTCGTCGACGGTGATCGACGCACCGGGCGCCAGCACCACGAACGCCTTGGGTACCTCGTTGTTCTCCTCGTCGTTGACGCCGATCACCGCCGCGTCGGCGATGTGGGGGTGACTGAGCAGGATCGCTTCGAGTTCGGCCGGTGCCACCTGGTAGCCCTTGTACTTGATGAGTTCCTTGACCCGGTCGACGATGAACCAGTTCCCGTTCTCGTCGACCCGACCGATGTCGCCGGTGTGCAGCCATCCGTCGGCGTCGACCGTCGCGTCGGTGTCCTCCGGGCGGCCGAAGTAGCCCTTCATCACCTGCGGTCCCTGGATCCACACTTCGCCCGGTTGGCCTGCCGCCACGTCCAGCCCGGTGACCGGGTCGACCAGGCGCGCCCGAGTCGACGGGAGCAGGTGCCCCACGCACGCGACGGGCTCGTCGAGGTTGCCGTCGGCATGGAGATGCGAGGCGGGGGACAGCTCGGTCATTCCGTACGCCTGCCCGATCTCCACGCCCAGCCGGTCGGCCACCGCCGCCTGCAGTCCGGCGTCGAGTGGCGCCGCGGCGCAGATGACGCGCCGCAGATGCGACAGGTCCAGGTTTCCGACCGCGGGGTGCTTGGCCAGCACCAGCATCACCGGCGGGGCGACGTAGGCGTGGGTGATCCGGTCGCGCTCCAGGCTGGTCAGGAACGCGTCGAGGTCGAACCGGGAGTGCACGTACACGGTCGCACCACGGTGCAGCGCGTTGTTGACCAGCGCGGTCAGCCCGAAGATGTGGAAGAAGGGCAGGATCGCGATGACGCGGTCGTTCTCGTCTATCCGATGCAGACCGTTCATCTGTTCGAGATTGGTGCACAGGTTGCGGTGGGTCAGCATCACGCCCTTGGGCACACCCGTCGTGCCGCTCGAATACGGCAGTACGGCGACATCCACGGCCGGATCGAGCTCGAACGTCGGCACGTCGCCGTCCCTCAGCAACCCCAGCACCGAACGGTGACCGTCCGCCGTGTCACAGACCAGGATCTCGATGTCCCGGCCGGTCTGCCGCCGGACCAGTTCGACCGCGGCCCGCGCGCTCTCGATCAGCGCGGACACACTCACCATCAGCCGTGCCTCGGCGTCGATCAACTGCTTGGCGATCTCAGCCGGCGTGGCCAGCGGCGACAGCGTGGTCACCGTCCCGCCCGCCGTGGTGGTGGCATAGAGGATCACGGGGAACAGGATCGTGTTCGGCGAGTGCAGCGCGACCACGTCCCCCTTGCCGATGCCCTCGGCGGCAAGGCCCGCCGCCAGTTGGCGGACCAGCGCGGCCAACTCCCCGTAGGTGAGTGTCCGTCCGCTGGACACGTCCACCATGGCCGGCCGCGTTGCGTGTCGTGCGGCCTCGCCGAGCACCCATTCATGGACGGGGCGATCGACGACGGCGACTTCCGGGTACTTGCTCTTGTAGATCATTGAATCTCCGCTTCTTGGTCTGCTGCATCGGTCGGAACAGCCGCTGGTCGCTGTCCGGGCGACCACTGGTTGGGGAGCCGAGCGGTCTGCCGGGGCCTGGTCGTGCGGGTTCGGTGGCATGTACAGACGGAGGTTTCCGAACCCGCGCGGACCCCGGGCCGGGGTGAGCCGGCCGGGGTCCACGGGCCGATCCGAGGGGCCGCGGAATCCGCGACGAGTGGGCGGCCCGGCCGCAGGTGGATGTGGGACGGTGACGGCCAGCCACACACCCAGCGGTCCGCCCCCTCGGAGTACGTATCGTCGGGGCCCCGGTGTCTGCTCGGCCATCCGGAACGTGCGTTCCGGGCCGAATCCGCAGGCTTCAGCCGGATCAACCTGCCCTCGGTGACAGGGAGTTCGCCATGGTAGCCGATCCAGGCCGAACAGCTGGTGAGCCGGGGACGGATACCGGCGCCGAAGACGATCAGGATGCCCGGGTGGCCCCGCGCTCCTCCACCACGCGGCGGCCGAGGGGGCACACCGGCAGGGCGTCGGCCGGTGTGCCCCCTCGGCCGCCGGGCGGGGTTACTGCGTGATCTCGGTGACGTCGGCCAGGATCTCGGGGGTCGATACCCAGTTCCTCCGCGGCCTTGATCGCCTCGTCGGAGACCTTGCGGACGACGGACACCTTGCCGCGGGCGGTCTCCGGGAAGGTGCGGCCCACGTAGGAACCGGAGTCGCCGGCGTTCAGCCTCAGGCTCGCGTTGGTGACCAGGGTGCCGTCACCGCGGACGGGGACCAGCTGGTGGGTGTCGGTCCACAGCGCGCCGGCATGGTTGGCGGGCACGTCGAACGTCACACTTACGCTCTTGTTCTCGAAGGCGGACACGCCATAGCGCGTGGTGTAGCCCAGCTCGACAGACGCGCTCACCGAGGTTTCCACGGAGACGCTCGCACCCACGCCGAAGGGCTTGGCCGATGCCTCCACGCCCGCCGTGACGCCGACGGTGATCCCGGTGCTGAGGGCGAACTCCTCCCACCTCTCCTTCGAGACGCCCTCCTCGACCGTCTCGGAGATCTGCCCGCCGCCGGCGCTCCGGAAGTCGACGTGGCGGATGAGGTCGTACTGGCGCTTGCGCTGGATCTTGTAGAAGGGGGAGTTCGCCACCTTCCACGCCTCGGTGCGCGCATCGTCCTTGACCATGAAGTAGGGCACGGTCACAGCCCGGTCGGTGACGATTGCCTGGGCCGGGGGCGCGTTGCAGGACTCCAGCCGCAGTTCAGGGGCGTAGTCGGCCTTGCCGACGACGGCGGGCAGGTCCAGCACCCAGGTCACGGCCGTCGGCCCGTGCGGCGTGTTGGGGCCGCAGCTGAACGTACCGGCGGGCAGGAACAGGTGCTCCTCGGTGTCGTCGAACGGATACAGCGGGGGCGTGATGGCCCAGAGACCCTTCCCGTTGTCGATCGTCCGAAGGGGAAGGCGTCCGAGTTCCGCGCGGCGTACGTAGGGGCGTCCGTTGTGCTCCTTCTTCACGCACACGATGCCCAGGGCGGAGGTGCCGGGCTTCTCCATCTGCCCGGCGGCGACCGCCGTCGCCACGTCTCCCAGAGCCACGTACCCGGCCGGCGGGACAGGACGCCACACCACGGTGTCAAGGAAGCCGGGGAGGGTGGGGATACGCCCCACCAACTGGAAGCCGGCGGGCGGCTTGAGCAGGTCCTGGTCGGCAGAGCGGTCCCTGACCAGGAGCTCGCCGTACTTGCCCTGCCGAATCGACACGACGAAGCCCCCGTAGACGCTTCCCAGTGTGCGCCATTTCCCGGTCCGGGAAGCGATTCCGGCATGTAACAAGCCGTTCCATTGGGTGGTGTATCCGATCTCCAGGTCTCCGTAGCGTTGAGTGATCACCTGATTGTCCCCCTGTGGGTCTTCCGGCAGGATTCCGTCACGTCTGTCAGGACCTTGCCGGCTCGGTCAGCGGTGTCCTGTCGGACCGGCGGCGCCGGCCCGCGCGAAACGGTTTGCCAGGACCGTCGCAGCGCGTGTGTTCCGATGGTCGGGCCTGCCGCCAGGCCACCGCTTGGTGGAACTCTGAGGCTTTTCTGAGGAGCAGCTGAGGGCAACCTCGGCCAACAGGTCGTGTCGGCGAAGAACATCAGCGGCTCGTGTCGGCGAGGGCCGTCCAGTCGCTGGTGCAGGGTGACTGTGGAATGGCATGAGCCCGGCGCCTTCGTCTGCTGGCAGGTCGTTACCGCTCAGGTCGACCATCAGTACTGTCGGTATCGGTTTCGGACATGGTCGTGCAGCCACGGTCGCGGCTGACCTGAATCGACAGCCGGGAAAGCCGGAATGCCGCTTCGGGCTGTGCCGGGGGAGCCCTGCCCCGCAGAGAAGCAATCCCGGACTGCCGTTCGCCGGCCCATGGCGGCGGCGGTCGCGACGGTGACCGTCGCCCCGGCCATGGACCCGGCGGTAACTCCGCGGGGCCGGTCAAGCCGGGGCGGGTCACGCGGTGTTCATGCAGGGCAACGAGCTCGACGGCAGCGCGGCCCATCTCTTCGGGCGCGGAAGGGATGGCGCCCGGAGCGCCGGCGGCCGCTACGTCACCGGCGGTAGAGGGTGTGACCAGGTCGACGCGCCTATCGACTCCTTCGCCTCCCAGTGTTGCAGCCCCGAGGTGTCGTCGCAGACGAGGGAGTACGTCCGCACCCGCATGCCGCTCCCGGACCAGGCCCAAGCTCTCCGCCTACCGGACGGGGCGCATCGTTCGCGCAAATTCCTCCCGCCCGAGTGCGAAGCAAACCACCTGCAATCGGGCTAACCAGACAACCCGTCACTTTGCCCAGGCCCTGCCGTGAGCTCACCAGGACCCCGTGAGCGGGAAGATCACAACGATGAGGAGTACAAACCAATCTTCTTCCTCGAAGAAATGGATCAGCTGGAGCGTGTGCTTCCACCACTGGTGTGCATGCTGGTCTCTTCACCCTGCCCGACCTGAGCGATGGATGGCGTGACGCGGTTGCACCAAACGGCGATCACGACATCGTGGCCCAGCGAGTCATCGACGTTGCGATGCAGGGCGAGATCGACGATTCGATCATCGCTGGGCCGGAAGGGACGGTCCGGATCCGGCATGCCGAGCAGCGGCCCCAATGCATCGATCGCCGGCTTCCAGAGCGTTGACCAGTTGCGTCCGGCGGACACCCGGAAGCAGAGCTGGACCTGCAGCGGCCCCTCCGGAGCCGGTTCCGGGTGCGCCGCCCGGCATGCCTGGTGGATGGCTTCTTTCCACGCGGCCGAGGTGGCGGACACGCTGGTGCGCACGGACAGTAGGGGCGGCACTGCGGCACGGTCCGGGCCCTGCCGCAGGGCCGGTCCGACGGCGATCGTGGAGGAGGCGTCATGGCGCTTGCGGGCGAAGACGGCGTCGAATCGCCCGGCCCCGAATCTGCGTGCCAGGGGAAACAGGTAGTTGTCGAGGTCGTGGCCGCCGCGAGTCAGCGCCACGTGGTCGGCGAGGCCGACATCGAGCGCCAAGGCCAGGTGGGTGGTGTCCTCGGCGAGGATGGGGCCGAACAGGGCCGCGACGGAGTCCAGGTAGCCGCGCAGACGCTGCTGGCTCGGGTGTGCGGTCGCGTCCCAGCTCTCCAGGACGGGCGGTTCCGACAGCTTGACGGGCGTGACAGCGGGGCGTGAGAACAGTGAGGACATGCGGTCCAGTCTCCTCGGCCGACGACCCTACCCAGAGGTCTGCGGAGCCTGCTGAGTCTCTGGACAGTTGTCTCCCATGCTTCGGGTTACCGGTGTTGTTGGAAGGCGACTGCGTCAGGGTTGTTGGTGAGCCACCAGTGGCACACGTTCCAGTGATTGTTCTTGCTCCCGGCGTCGTCGAACGTCACGACGGCCACGACCAGGCCACTGCAGTTGGGGCTCGGCGAAGTGTGCATGCTGCACGTGCGGTCGTTGTCGGGCGATGCCGCTTCGATGGCCGTGATGACGGACTTCATGGCGGGAGCGTACGGGCGCTGACGGTCACACTGCCAGGCGGGGAACCACGCCGCCGGGAGTGCGTATGGCGGAAGGGGTGTTCGCCCATGCCGCAGGTGACGGAGAGGCACCGGCCCGTCGAGGCCGCGGAGCGGTACATCCTGCCGAAGCAGAGCCTGCCGGTGGCCAGGACCGCGTTTTCGGCCGGGTCGCCCGCGAACGTGACCTGCCCCAAACCGGACCAGCGCCGGCAGGGGTTGGCTCCTCATCCCCTCAGCGTCCTTGAGGAGACAGGGCGAGGCCCATGACCGGCCGTGCTCACGAAGCGGGTTGCCCCATGGAACCTCGGAACGTTCGCAGCGGCGTCCGACGGAGTCTCGCCTAATGGAACCCGCCGGGTTGATCCTTGTCGAGGGCGGGGACGCTGTCGCCGGACGTGCTGCCGGTCTCCTCTGCGTGACTTCCGGTCGGAGGGGAGGTGGCGGACGTTCTCGCTGATTGTGCCCGTCGCAGCGGAGTGAGGGTTCGGGCCTGGTGCGGCAGTGAGTTCTGGAGCGGATGGAACGAGGCAGGCTCTGGGTGATGGACTCGGGAGGTGTATGGGCCCTGGCGGATGGTCTTGGCTGCAGGCTCAAGTCCCCGCCGGGGACCCGGAAGAGAGGGAAGTCTCGGTCAGCCACGGCGCAGTGCTCGTGATGTGGGCAGCAGCGGTGCCTCTGAATGGGGAGCGCCAGGCGGACACGCTTTTGGAAGGCAGAGAGTGCCGGCGCACGTGGTGGAGTTCCGCTTCAACGCTGAGTTTCGCGTCGAACTCGCCCTCTGATCTGCGTTTGTGCAGGTCAGGGGGCGATTCGCTGCCCGGATCCGTGCGTTGCGGCGGAACGTTCAGGGTCCGGGTTCGCGAGTTACGGCAAAGTGTTTGTGCAGGTCAGAGCGCTTCCCCGGGTAGTTGAAAGCTGGGCGGGGTTTCCCGTTGCTGGATCTCTGCTGGATCTCTGCTGGTTCGGTCGGTATGGCTGGAAGGCCAGGAGGGGCCGGGTTGGCGGCGGCTTGGAACCCCGCCGCCGTTGCCCAGGCCGGTCTGGCGGGTGCTCAGGTTCTGGCGGCGTCGGCATGCGTGGGGCCTCTGGGGGTGCCGCTGCTGGTTCGGCCGAGCACCGTGCTGCGCCGGCACCGCGACCTCACCGCGCGTCGGACGCCGCCGCCTCCCGTCCCAAGGGCCCGGGACGGCCGCCGCCGGTGCACTCGGTCCGGTGCCCTGGTGCTGCGCATGGCGCGGGAGAATCCCAGCTGGGAATATGCCCTACTGGCCTGCGACTTCTTGGAGACAGCCACCCTGTCTGGGGCGCGGCTGTATGTGTTGGCGGTGATCGAGCACACCGGTCGGCGGATCCAGGCACTGGGTGCCACCGGACATCCGACCGCATCCCAGCGACGGATGCGGGAAGCCGGTCACACAAGACCTCATACACCCCGCAGGTATGCTCCCGCGCGCGCAGCAGTTGCGGCCGCCTCGGCGGCCCGGTCTGCGGCGGCTTCGTCGAGGCTCTCGCCGGTGGTCAGCAGGCGGTAGTAGAGGGGGGCGGAGACGGCACGGATCACCTCGTGGGGGTCGGTGCCCTCAGGTACCTCCCCCCGGTCGATGGCCTGCTGGACGCAGGGTGCCCACTCCTTGACGCGGATGTCGTAGAAGCGGTGCAGGGCCTCGGCTGTCTTCGCCTCGCAGGTGGCGGCCGCGATCACCGCTTTGAACAGCGCTCCCTGCCGCGGGGCGGCCAAGGTGCGCTGCACGAGCCGGGCGTTGGCTTTGAGGTCGCCGAGCAGCGAGCCGGTCTCGGTACGCGGCAGTGACTGCTCGGCCATGTCTACCAGCAGGTCGGCCACCAGGCTGGTCACCGTTCCCCAGCGGCGGTAGACGGTCGTCTTGCCCACTTCGGCACGGCGCGCGATGTCGGCGAGGTCCAGGTGGGCAAATCCCTGCTCTGTCAGGGTGTCCCCGGTCGCCTGCAGCACTGCCGCCCGCACCCGCGCCGTGCGCCCTCCGGGGCGGACGGTCCCCGGCTCCGTACCCTCAACCCCCATAACGGTACTCCAGTTCCGTTAATTGCTCACGTCTGCTACGTTGAGAACCACTCTAACGGAACGGTAGACCCGTTAGTTGTCCCTCCGGTGAAAGAGGATCAGCATGGAATACAGGCGGCTGGGTGCGTCCGGACTCAAGGTCCCCGCACTGAGCTTCGGTGCCGGCACCTTCGGCGGCCGAGGACCGTTGTTCGGCGCTTGGGGCAACACCGATGCGCGAGAAGCGCGCCGCCTCGTGGACATCTGCCTCGACGCCGGGATCACGATGTTCGATACCGCTGATGTCTACTCCGGCGGTGCGTCCGAGGAGGTGCTGGGCGAAGCGATCAAGGGCCGCAGGGACCATGTGATCGTGTCTACCAAGACCAGCCTGCCGATGGGCGACGGCCCAGGCGATGCGGGCTCCTCCCGCTCGCGCCTGATCACCGCATGCGAAGACGCCCTGCGCCGGCTCGGCACCGACTACATCGACCTGTTCCAGCTGCACGCCTTCGACGCCGGCACGCCGATCGAGGAAGTCCTGTCCACACTCGACGATCTCGTACGAGCAGGGAAGGTCCGCTACCTCGGCATCTCCAACTTCTCCGGGTGGCAGGCGATGAAGTCCCTCTCGATCGCGGAGAGGTACGGCCACCCGCGCTACGCCGCACATCAGGTCTACTACTCCCTCATCGGCCGCGACTACGAATGGGAGCTGATGCCTCTCGGGCTCGATCAAGGGCTCGGTGCACTCGTCTGGAGCCCGCTCGGCTGGGGACGGCTCACCGGCAAAGTCCGCCGCGGCCAGCCGCTACCGGCCACCAGCCGACTGCACCACACCGCCGACTACGGTCCGCCGGTAGAGGACGAATACGTCTACCGCGTGGTCGACGCCCTCGACGAGATCGCACAGGAGACCGGCAAGAACATTCCGCAAATCGCCCTCAACTGGCTGCTGCAGCGGCCCACCGTCTCCTCCGTCATCATCGGCGCCCGCAACGAGGAGCAGCTCCGTCAGAACCTCGGCGCCGTCGACTGGACGCTCACCCCCGAGCAGATGGCGAAACTCAATGCAGCGAGTAGCGAGACAGCGCCCTACCCGTACTTCCCCTACCAGCGCCAAGAAGGCTTCGCTCGCCTCAACCCGCCAGTGAGTGACGCCGTGCGTATGCATGCTGCCTGACATCGGCATCAAGTAGCTGGAGTGCAGCCGCGCTTCCATGTCCGCCAACTCGGCCAGCTGAACCACGCAGACAGTGGCCACGAGACTTCACGCCGAGGAATACGCGGCAGCCGATTGCGCGAGGTCGTCAGTTTCATGGCCCGCGATCAGGGTGTCGAGGTGGGTCAACTGGCTTTCGTCGTCAAGGTCGTTGGCCTGCCACCACTGCCACCACTGCCACCGCCGGTCATCGGCGTCCGTCGAGCCGGAACCCTTCTACGTCCAACCGCTGTTCGAGCGCGTCGACATACAGGGCCGGCCAGTTGAACCACTGTCGACGGCTGCCGCATTTCCGGGGCGGGCGAGCGAGGTCGATGGACGCGAGCCGTACTCGGCCCTCGTAATGGCGGTCGAGGCGGGCACGGGTGTTGGCTCCGCTGGTTCAGCTTGCGGTCGAGCCTGGCCACCATGACGGCATGGTCGAGGTGTGCGGCGAGGCGGAGGACGAGCCCGAGCGTTCGGTGCAGCCATTTTCAGGGATGGACCAGTGGGTTCAGGGGACATGCTGGGTCGGCTTCGAGAAGCTGGCGCGCGGAGTCCCGTAGCAGATGGCGGCGGTGGAGAAATCCGGTCGACAGACGAGTGCGCGACGCACTGTGATGGCCCCGACTGCCCGCCGCACGGAGTGGGCCGACTCCAGGAGCTGCTCTTGGCAACCGCGAGGACTCCCGACGCCCGCCCCGCGATCGATGCCACGTTGGTCAGGCGCCTGGTCGATACGCAGTTCCCGCAGTGGGCCGGGCTCCCTCTGCAGCTGCTCGACCCGGCCGGCTCGGACCATGTGATCCACCGGCTGGGCGAGGAGCTGTCCGTCCGGCTGCCCCGCCATGCCGGCGCCATCGGGCAGGCCAGGAAGGAGTCCGAGTGGCTGCCCCGGCTCGCCCCGCACCTGCCCCTGGCCGTCCCGGTCCCGGTGGCGGTGGGGGAACCCGACTTCGGCTACCCGTGGCCATGGGCGGTCTCCCGTTGGCTGGACGGCGAGGTGGCGACCGTCGAGGCACTGGCCGACTCGTACGAGGCTGCCGTCGAACTGGCCGGGTTCCTGACCGCCCTCCAACGGTTCGCACCCGAGGAGATCCCGGCCGAGGGTGCCCGCGAGGATCTCACCGTCCGGCCGCTGGTCGCACGGGACCGGGCGACGCGGGCCGCCATCGCGGAGGTCGACGGCACGTTCGACACCGCGGCCATGACCGAACTGTGGGACGCGGCGATCAGCGCCCCCGCATGGGATCGCCCTCCGGTCTGGTTCCACGGCGACTTCCACACCGGCAACCTGCTGACCGCGGGCGGCCGTCTCAGCGCGGTCATCGACTTCGGCGGGCTCGGCATCGGCGACCCGGCCTGCGACCTGACCATCGCCTTCACCCTGATGTCGGCCGGGCCCCGGGCAGCCTTCCGCGCCGCGCTCGGCGTGGACGACGCCACCTGGGCCCGAGGTCGCGGCTGGGCCTTGGCCACGGCCCTGAACGCCCACCTTTCCTACGCTGCTGTCAACCCCCGGGTCGCCGCGCAGACCACCCGCCAGATCACCGAGGCTCTCATCGGCCAATAGCGTTCCACCAGCAGGCAGCCCAACCAGGGCAGCAGTAACGAGATCGAGAGAGGAAAACGGCATGAAGTACACCAGGCTGGGCTTGACAGGGCTGAAGGTCTCGCGGGTCTGTCTCGGCATGATGAGCTACGGCGATCCCGCCCAGCGCGCGTGGTTCCTGGACGAGGAGGCGGCCGAGCCCATCGTGCGTCGGGCCGCGGAGGCCGGGGTGACGTTCTTCGACACCGCGGACATGTACTCGCGCGGCGTGAGCGAGGAGATCACCGGGCGGCTGCTCGACAAGCTCTTCCCCCACCGTGACGACTACGTGCTCGCCACGAAGATCTACTTCCCGATGGGCTCCGGACCCAACGACAGCGGCCTGTCGCGCAAGCACATCCTGTCCGGCATCGATGCCTCGCTGCGGCGGCTGGGGACCGACCACGTGGATCTGTACCAGATCCACCGGTGGGACTACGAGACGCCGATCGAGGAGACCATGGAGGCGCTGCACGACGTGGTGCGCTCCGGCAAGGCCCGCTACATCGGCGCGTCCAGCATGTTCGCCTGGCAGTTCGCCAAGGCCCAGCACGTCGCGGAGACGCACGGCTGGACGAAGTTCGTGTCGATGCAGAACCACTACAACCTGGCCTACCGCGAGGAGGAGCGCGAGATGATCCCG
Source organism: Streptomyces ureilyticus (assembly GCF_011045025.1). GTDB lineage: Bacteria > Actinomycetota > Actinomycetes > Streptomycetales > Streptomycetaceae > Streptomyces > Streptomyces ureilyticus. Next base: position 1,831 of record NZ_JAAKZX010000023.1, on the reverse strand, counting down.
CTCTGCCTCGACCAGCAAGTGGGCTGCATCCCGTGGAGCCCGCTGGCGCGCGGACTGCTCGCCGGTTCCCGCGAACGCGGCGGCAAGCAGCTCACGGTCCGCTCGGGCAGCGACCAGTACGCCGAGGAACTGTACGGGGACGCCGACTTCGACGTGGTCGACGCGGTGCGCGAGCTCGCCGCTGAGCGGGGGCTGCCGCCCGCGCAGATCGCCCTGGCGTGGCTGCTCGGCAAGCCTGCGATCAGCGCACCGGTCGTGGGCGCGACCAAGCTGAACCATCTGGACGACGCGGTCGCGGCGGTGGAGGTGTCTCTGAGCGAGGAGGAGATCGCCCGCCTGGAGACCCCGTACCAGCCCCACCGAGTCCTCGGCCACTCCTGACGTGACCGCCCGTCGGCATCGGTAACGGCTCTCCTGGACCGTTGGCGGCCAGGGCCTGTCTGAGCGTCACAGTTGGCTGTGACCGTCCACGAACATCAGGGCGAGACGCCGTGGCAGAGCATCGAACGGGCCATCAACCGGCTCAATCAGCACCGAGCCGTGGCCACCCTGGCTCCGCTCGTGAGCACCAAGATCAGTCCTTCAACCGTCCTCCGGCAGGTGGAAGTAGACGGTCCCCGACCGCCAGGGGCCATGTGCGGTCGTCTCCGATTCGATCACTACGTCCTGGATCTCAACAGGGCCCAACACCTCGATGGCATCGGCCAGCCGCCGCAAGAGGGCCGGAACGCTGTCGCAGCCCGGGCCAGCGGGGTTGGCCTGCGAGAAATGGCGCACGGTCCAATGCTTTGGAGTATCGATCATGGGCTGATCGTAAGACCTGTCGTGGTCAGCAGACCGACCGCTGGGGCCGGGCGACTCACATCCCGGGGCGGCCGAGACTTTGATCGACCGGACAAGTCCTGGCGACCGGCCCACCGTGGAGGGACTGATGGGGAGAGGCGGGGATGAAAGCGTCCTTCGCCAGTGGTGAACCTCGCGACGGTCCCCGTTGTGGGCGGGAGTGAAGACCTCTGAACGCCGAGGCGGGGCCGCGTACCGGTCTTGAGATGTCCGTCGGGCGACGGATCTCTCGGTGTCGAGTTTGGCCGCGCGTGGCCACCCCGGCCGGACGTTCCGCTCCCGCTGCTGGATCCCCGCTGGATCATGTTCCGAAAACGGCGGCCTTTGCAGGTCATTGCGCCGCTGACAATATTCCGCTTCAACGTTTGGTTTCGCGTCGAACTCGCCCTCTGATCTGCGTTTGTGCAGGTCAGAGGGCGATTCGCTGCCCGGATCCGCGCGTTGCTGCGGAACGTTCAAGGTCTGGGTTCGCGCGATGCGGCGCAGTGTTTGTGCAGGTCAGGGTATGCCGTTCGGTAGTTGAATCCGGGCGGGGTTTCCGGTTGCTGGGTTTTTGCTGGTTCGGTCGGCGTGGCTGGAGGGCTTGGAGGGGCCGGGTGAGCGCGGTGTAGAGGGCGGTCGCGGGGCGACCATGGCGATAGCGAGGGTCTTGGCGCCGATGAGGGTGGACTGTCGGTGTCCGGCGAAGACGAGCAGCCGGTCGCGTGCAGCTTGAAGTCCAGCACCTCACCTGCGGCAAGTGTGTCCATCACCGGATACCAGACGGGCGCGAACAGTACGAGCAGCAGACCGGCGAGCCGGTTGCGGGTCTGCTCGCGCACCGAGAAGGCGAGGTGGAGGAGTTCGTGCCGGTTCGTGTTCTTCGGTACCCAGGTGCCGCCTCGGGCTTCCTCCAGGGGACTTCGCATCATCGAGCGATCGCCCATGATGGGCATACCGCCCAGGGTCGGGAGCTCCCCCGTGCTCCTGGAGACGCCGAGGCGACCGG
>NZ_JAAKZX010000239.1 GCF_011045025.1 Streptomyces ureilyticus | reverse complement strand
GGGCGAGGAGGGGGAGGGCGAGGCGGTCATGAGTCCGTCGCGCTTCCGGAAGTTCCCGAGGGGGGCATGGCCGAAGCTGCCCGGGTGAGCCCGGCTACGGTGAGGTCCGGGCCGCTCAGCTCGGCCGTCACGGACCCGCGGACGAAGACCAGGGCACGTCGGCACACGCCCGCGACCTCCTCGAAATCGGTGGAGATGAGCAGTACCGCGAGGCCGGCGGCCAGCGCCTCGTCGAGCAGGCCGTAGATCGCGGCCTTGGCGCCGATGTCCACGCTGGCCGTCGGCTCCTCGAGGACCAGCAGGCGCAGGTCCACCCGAAGCCACCGTCCGATCATGACCTTCTGCTGGTTCCCGCCGGACAGGGTGGCGATGGGGGCCTCGCTGTCGCGGGGACGTACCGAGAACCGTTCGATCAGGGTGGTGGCCTCGGCACGTTCGCGGCGGGGCCTGATCCAGTGCAGCGCCGGCAGGCCTCCCGCGCGGGGGTTGGCCAGGAGGTTCTCCCGTACGGTCAGCTCGGTGGCGCATCCCTCCTGCTGTCTGTCGCCGGTCACGAAGCCGACACCGAGGCCGACGGCGTCGGCGACCGTGTGGGGGCTGTAGCGCCGGCCGCCGAGGAGTACGCGACCGTCGAGGAAGGGCCGGGAGCCGACGAGGGCCCGGCCCAGCTCCATGTGCCCGGCGCCCGAGAGGCCGACCAGACCCAGGACTTCCCCGGCCTTGAGTTCCAGGCTGACCGGGCCCGCGCCGGCGGTCCGTACGCCGTCGAGGGTCAGCACGGCCGGGGCGTCGGCGGGGGCCGTGGCGGGGCGGCGAGCGAAGCGAGATGGGGGTCCCCCCGGACGGAGTCTGGGGGAGGTCACTTCCTCGCCGACGATGTCGTGCACCAGACGGGCGGGACTACGGTCCGCAAGCCGGCCGTGGCTGACGAGGTGGCCGTCGCGCAGGACGGCGAAGGTGTCGGCGACCTCGTACACCTCGTCCAGGCGATGGCTGACGTAGAGGATGCCGTGGCCCCGGTCGCTCAGGGCGTGCAGTACGTGGAAGAGCCGGGCGCAGTCCGCGGCGGGGAGGCGGGCGGTCGGCTCGTCGAGGACGATGAGCTTCGCCCGTCCCGCCAGGGCTCGGGCGATGGCGACCAGTGAACGCTCGGCGGCGGCGAGCCGGGCGATCGGCGCGTCGGGGTCTAGATGTCCGGCGACGGTCCGCAGGGCGTCGGTGCAGCGCTCCCGGGTCCGCCGCCAGGAGATCAGTCCGGCGCGGCGCGGATACCCGGTGCTCAAAGCGATGTTCTCGGCGACCGTCATCCACTCCACGAGGCCGAGGTCCTGGTGGATGAAGGACATGCTGCGAGAGGCCGCATGGGTCCCGAGCGGGTGACCGGCCACGGTGATCTGTCCCGCGTCTGCCTGGTGAACGCCGGCGAGCACTTTGATGAGCGTGGACTTTCCGGCGCCGTTGGGGCCGAGAAGGGCCAGGACGCTGCCGGCGTGGACGTCGAGGTCGACCCCGGCCAGTGCGAGGGTCCCGCCGAACCGCTTGTCAAGCCCGCGGATGCGGACCAGGGGTTCCGCTCCGGCGGGCGGGATCGCCTTCTCAGAGGCGTCGGGAGCATCGTGCACGGACATCTCCCGGGGGTCGGCCTGGCAAGTTCTTCCCGACTTTCATCAGGGATACTAGCGGTGCAAATAGCAGCATTTCAGACATTTGACGGTGACTGCGCCCCGAACGAGTCAGAGGGCCGCCAGTGCGGCGTACGCAGGCCCTCAGGCGCCGTCGAGCCCGCATTCGGCCCAGATGACCTTGCCCTCCGCTGTGTAGCGGGTCCCCCAGCTCTCTGCCAGCTGCGCGACGAGGAACAGGCCACGGCCACCCTCGTCGGAGGCGGCCGCCCGGCGCAGGTGCGGGGCGGTGTTGCTGGTGTCGTAGACCTCGCAGATCAGCGTGGGGCCGTGGATCAGCCGCACCCGGATAGGCCCGGCACCGTGACGGACGGCATTGGTGACCAGCTCGCTGAGCACGAGTTCCGCGACGAACGCGGCCCCGTCGAGTCCCCAGTCGGCCAGCTGCCGGACGGCGGCGGCGCGGACGTCGCTGACGAGGGCCGGGTCGGCGGGCAGGTCCCAGCCGGCGATCCGGTGGGGGTCCAGCGCGTGGGTGCGGGCGACGAGCAGTGCGAGGTCGTCGTCGGGGTGGGCGGGCGCCACGATGTCCAGGACCGCCTCACAGGTCTCCTCGGGTGTGCGCTCCGGGTGGGCCAGGGCCTTGCGCAGGCGGTCGAGGGACTCGTCGATGTCACGGTGCCGGTCCTCGATGAGTCCGTCGGTGTAGAGGACCAGCTGGCTGTACTCGGGGAGGTGGATCTCGGCGGTTTCGAAGGGCAGGCCGCCGAGGCCGAGAGGCGGCCCGGCGGGCAGGTCGGGGAATGACACGGTGCCGTCGGGGTGGACCAGTGCGGGCGGAGGGTGACCGGCGCGGGCCATGACGCACTGCTGCGAGGTCGGGTCGTAGATGGCGTACAGGCAGGTCGCGCCGATGATGCCGACGCCGTCGGCGGCGGGATCCTCTCGGTCCAGGCGCCCCACGACGTTGTCGAGGTAGGTGAGGACTTCGTCCGGGGGGAAGTCGAGTTCGGCGAAGCTGCGTGCGGCGGTGCGCAGTCGGCCCATGGTGGCGGCGGAGTGCATGCCGTGGCCGACGACGTCGCCGACGAAGAGGCCGATACGGGTCCCGGATAGGGGGATCACGTCGTACCAGTCGCCGCCCACATCGGATTCGGCGGGCAGATAGCGATGGGCGACCTCGACGGCTTCCTGATCGGGCAGACCCTGCGGGAGCAGGCTCCGCTGCAGGGCGAGGACCATATTGCGTTCGCGCGTGAAGCGCCGGGCGTTGTCCATGGACAGGGCGGCGCGGGTGGCGAGTTCGTGGGCCAGCAAGCGGTCGTCGTCCCCGAAGGGGGCGGGATCCTGTGAGCGGTAGAAGCCGGCGACGCCCAGGACGACGCCGCGGGCGACCAGGGGGACCGCGATGAGGGAGTGGACATGGGTCAGCAGTTGCTCGGTGTGCTCGGAGTCCTCGCTGAGCCAGCCCGCGGCAGCCTTCAGGTCGGGTTCCAGCACTGCCTGCCCGCTGGTCAGACAACGGAGTTGGGGCGCGGTCGGGCCGAAGTCGACCCGCTTGCCGACCGGGCTGAAAGGAACGTCGTCGCGGATGCCGTGGACCACCGCACGACGCAGGTCACCGCCGGGATCGGCAGACTCCTCGCCGCGTAGTACGGCCTCAGGCAGGTCGATCGTGACGAAGTCGGCCAGTACCGGAACCACCGTCTCGGCGAGCTCCTGGGCGGTGCGGCGCACGTCCAGGGTGGTGCCTATACGAGCGCTGGCCTCGGACAACAGCTCCAGGCGGCGTCGCGCCGCCAGGGCGTACGTCCCCACATGCGGCTCCCCCACCAGCACAAGCCCTCTCGCGGGGGGTTGGGAGTCGGGGTGGCCGTCCGTCGCGTCAGCAGCAGTACCGGCGGCCATGGCGCCCTGGCTGCCCGTGGCGCCCTGGCCGGATGCGGCGCCGGGGAGGTGCCCGGACAGCGGAGTGGCGGAGTGATGCCCGGGCGCCGGGGCGACGGAAGTGTACGAAGCGGATGGCGCGACGACAGCGCTGCCGACGGGCTCGGCGTGAGGGCCGAGCAGCTCGTCGATCCGGCGCGGGACGGAGAGGGCCTGTCGCGGTGGAGGGCTGCGGAAGAGGGCCTCGATGGCGATGCCTTCCACTCCGGAGGCACTCGTCATCGGACGGCTCACCAGGGTCACACTCCGGCCGTCGGGGAGGGACACGTCGACTGCGGCACGCTGCCCGCGGGAGATCAGCTCGGTGGCCTTCTCCATGAGGGCCGCCTGGTCACGGGGGCGCAGCTCGCGAGCCAGTTCTTCCACTCCGACGCCTTGGTGAACGCCGACCGCGGCATCGGCGGCGGTGCTCAGATAGGCCCCCAGCAGAGCCCGCTCACGCGCGGAACTCTGCTCCAGCAGCCGCCGCTCGATGGCTTCGGCCGCCTTGCGTATCACGGTGACGAGCGCCGGGTCCTCGGCGCTGCGCGGATAGCCGAGGCACAGGACGCCTTCGATGAGCCCGCTGAGCGGGTCGCGGACGGGAATCGCGCGGCAGGCGCTCCCCTGGGAGCGCTCGGCGAAGTGCTCGGCACCGTGGACCCGGATGAGTTGCCGCTCCGCCAAGGCGAGACCGATCCCATTCGTGGCGGCGAACTGCTCGGCGAACACGAATCCCGGGACGCGCTGGATCGCCGGGAGGCTTCTGGCCAAGGCCGCCTCTCCGAAACGCCGCAGCACGACCGTCCCGCTCCCATCCGCGACGGAGATGTTCATCGCGCTGCCCGCGAACCTGGACTGCAGCCGGTCGAGCACCGGACCTGACGCGCGGACGAGCCGACCGTCCCGGTCGAAGTCCTCCCGGAAGGGAAGGTCGGACTGGTCCGGTGACAGCCCCAGGGACCTGGAACGCTGCCATGAATCCGAGATCGACTTTCGCACGCCTGAATCGACCGGCTCACCCTGCAAAAACCGCTCACGGGAACGGGCGGACACGATGCCGCCTGTCGCACGCCACGTCCGCATCGATTCCCCGTCGGACCGAACCACGCTTCACCTCGATCCGTTTCCGCCAGTCCACCATTCCGAAGTATCGCAGTATTTATGACAATACTGGCATTAGGAATGGGAGTCACAATTCCTAGAGTTCCTCACCCACGGTGACCTCACGGGACCGGTTGTCACACCGCCGGGAGCGGGTTGACAGGCGAGCCCCTGCGCCGGGTGATGCGGCGGAAGCCGCCACTGAACTGCCACCCATGAACTACGGCCGCGGCTGATCCCCGTCCCTTGCTGACTCAGGCCGGACAGCTGAACCGAACCCCGGTTCCGTCAGCGAAGTTGCCCGGCGAACGCCGCGTAGGACCGCTCGTCGAAGAGGACGAATCTGGCCTCCTCGACCGAGGTGGGCGTGGCCCGCCGCACCGTCTCCACGGCGATCCGGGCGCCGTCGTCGATCGGCCAGCCGTAGACGCCGGTGGAAATCGCGGGGAACGCGATCGTACGGGCGCCGAGCTCGTCGGCGACCCGTAGGGACTCCCGGTAGCAGGAGACGAGCAGGTCGGAGCGGTCCTCGCTCTGGCTGTAGACCGGGCCCACCGTGTGGATCACCCAGCGGGCGTCCAGTTCGCCCGCCGTCGTGGCGACCGCTTGCCCGGTCGGCAGGCCTTTCCCGATGGGGGTCCCCCCGCTCGAGCGAAGCCGAGAGTGGGGGAGGGAGGCGCGGAGCTTTCGGCACTCGTCGAGGATGGCGGGGCCGCCGCGCCGGTGGATGGCTCCGTCCACGCCTCCGCCGCCGAGCAGCGAGGAGTTCGCGGCGTTCACGATGGCGTCGACGGACTGCCGGGTGATGTCGCCCTGGACGAGTTCGATCGCGGCCATGGCGGTCATGACTGGCGCAGCCTCCTCCATACGGCCTTGGCGGCATTGTGTCCCGACATGCCGTGCACGCCCGGCCCCGGCGGGGAGGCCGAGGAGCAGATGAACACGGCCGGATGCGGTGTGCTGTACGGGGACAGGGACAGCCGGGGCCGCAGCATCAGCTGCAGTCCGGAGGCCGCGCCGCAGGCGATGTCACCGCCCACGTAGTTCGCGTTGCGGGCGGCCATCTCGGGCGGGCCCGCCGTGGCGCGGGCCAGGACGCGGTCGCGGAAGCCCGGCGCGAACCGCTCCAGCTGGCGCTCGATCGCGTCCGTGAGGTCGCCGGTCCAGCCGTTCGGCACATGGCCGTACGCCCAGAAGACCTGCTTGCCGTCCGGCGCCCGGGAGGGGTCGGCGACGCTGGGCTGCACGGTGATCAGGAACGGTGCGTCGGGAGCCCGGCCGTCCCGCGAGGCCGCGCGCAGGGCGGCGTCGATCTCGGCCGTGTTCGCACCGATCTGCACCGTCCCGGCGCGGCGGGCCTCCTCCGCCGCCCAGGGCACTGGCCCGTCCAGCGCGTAGTCGATCTTGAAGACGCCCGGCCCGTAGCGGTAGCGCTCGTAGTACCGGCCGAAGCCCGCGATCCGGCTGAGGGCGGCGGGCGAGGTGTCGAAGACGTACGCGCGCGCGGGCGGCAGGTCGTCGAGGCGCTTGACCTCGTAGTCGGTGTGGACGGTGCCGCCGAGGTCCTTGAGATACGCGGCGAGCGCGTCGGAGATCGACTGGGAGCCGCCGCGCGCGACGGGCCAGCCGCCCGCGTGCGCGGCCAGGGCGAAGACGAGACCGATGGCGCCAGTTGCGAAGCCGTCGAGCGGGGCCATGACATGCGCGACCAGACCGGCGAACAGCGTCTTGGCCCGCTCGTCGTGGAACCTGCGCGTCAGCCAGGTGGACGGCGGCAGACCGACGAGACCGAAACGGGCGAGGGTGACCGGGTCGCGGGGCAGCGCGGTGAGCGGCAGGGACATGAAGTCCCGGGCGAGCGTGTCCCATCTGCCGGTGAAGGGGCCGACCAGCCTGCGGTACGTGCCCGCGTCGCGCGGCCCGAAGGAGGCGGCCGTCTCAGCCACGGACCGTGACAGCACGGCCGCCGTGCCGTCCGGGAAGGGGTGCGCCATGGGCAGGTCGTGGTGCAGCCACTCCAGTCCGTACCGACCGAGCGGCATCGCCTTGAACGCGGGCGAGTTGATGCCCAGCGGGTGCGCGGCCGAGCACGGGTCGTGCCGGAAGCCGGGCAGTGTCAGCTCCTCGGTGCGGGCACCGCCGCCGACCGTCTCGCGTGCCTCGAAGACGGCCACACTGAATCCGCGACGGGCCAGCTCCACGGCAGCGGTCAGTCCGTTCGGCCCCGCACCCACCACGACCGCATCGAGCATCGACGGCACCTTCGGACTCCTTTGTCAGCCGATGGCCATTCGGGATCAGGATATGCCGGGGCGGTGACAGCCCCTGGGCGCGGGTGGTCGTCTCCGGCCATCCACCGGGGCCGTGGCAGCCCCGGGCGCGGGTGGACTTCTCCGGTCATCCGTTACGCCCTGCGGCCCGAGTGCATGGCAGCGGCCCGAACACAGGCAACGGCCTGAGCACAGGCAACGGCCCGCGAGGCAGTCCAACCGCCGGGCCAGGCCGCCCGCGGGTCAAGCGGCCGCCGGAGTCAGGCCGCCCGCCGGTCAAAGGGCCGCCGGAGTCAGGCCGCCCGCGGTCAGGCCCCGTCCGCCAGCAAAGCCGCCACCCGCTGAGCCGTGGCCGCGTCCCGCGCCGCGGTGAACGGCAGGACGTTGTCCCCGGTTATACGGAACGGCTCGCCCGCGCGGGTCAGATGGGCGCCGCCCGCCTCCTCGACCAGCAGCAGGCCGGCCGCATGGTCCCAGGCGGCTTCCCAGGAGAAGCCGGTGGCGTCCAACTCGCCGCGGGCGATGGCCAGATACTCGAGTCCGGCGGAGCCGCAGGGCCGGGTCCGCACGCCCTCCGTGCGCAGGCCGAGCAGTGCGCGCTTCTCTTCGTCAGTCGTGAAGTCCGGGTGGGACGTGGCCACTTCCAGCGGGCGGTCCGGCGCGGGCGAACCGGACCGCAGAGGCGCTCCGTCGAGAGCGGCGCCCCCGCCCCGTATCGCCGTGGCGAACAGGTCGAGTGCCGGAGCATACGTCCAGGAGGCGAGCACCTTGCCGCCCTGCGCGAGCGCGACCAGGGTGCAGAAGCCGGGGTTGCCGTGCACGAACTGCCGTGTCCCGTCGACCGGGTCGACGATCCACACCGGCGCCTCGCCCCGGATCGCCTCGTACGTCAGCGGATTGGCGTGCACCGCCTCCTCGCCGACCACGACCGAGCCGGGCAGCAGGGCGCCGAGCGCGGCGGTGAGGTACTCCTCGGCCTTGCGGTCGGCGTCCGTCACCAGGTCGTGCGGGCCGGTCTTCTCGTCCACCTCGTGCGCGGCGAGCTGCCGGAAACGCGGCATGATCTCCGTCGCCGCCGCCTTGCGGACTGCTTCCTCTACGTCCGACATACCGTGCGCAAGAAACTCTTCGATGGTTTCGCTGTCTTCGATCACCACTCCATGAGAGCACGCGGCACTGACAATCCTCACCCGGCCGGTGCACTCCGGGTGGAATCGCCATGAACACCCCAGCCACTGAGGCAGCCACTGAGGCGTCAGGTCAGCGTCCGACCGCGTACCCCTGCATCCCCCGCGGATTCGCCGCCGCCGACAGCACCCCGCTCTCCGGGTCCCGCGCGACCGCGCACAGGCGCCCCTCGGACCAGGGCGGTCCGACCTGCACGTCGTGGCCCCGGCGACGCAGTTCATGGGCGATGGCCGGGTCCATGCGGGCCTCGACGGTGACGCTGCCGGGGCGCATGCCACGTGGGTAGAAGGAGCCGGGGAAGCTGTCGTTGTGCCAGTTCGGGGCATCGATCGCGCCCTGGAGGTCGAGCCCGCCGCGCACCTCGGAGCGCAGGGCGACGGCCAGGAAGAAGTGCAGTTGCCACTGGTCCTGCTGGTCGCCGCCGGGTGTGCCGAACGCCATGACCGGCACCCCGCCCCGCAGCGCGAGCGAGGGCGTGAGTGTCGTACGCGGACGGCGGCCGGGCGTTAGGGAGTTGGGCAACCCCTCCTCCAGCCAGGTCATCTGGAGCCGGGTGCCGAGCGGGAAGCCCAGCTCCGGCACGACCGGGTTGGACTGCAGCCAGCCGCCGCTGGGCGTGGCGGCGACCATGTTGCCCCAGCGGTCGACCACATCGAGGTGGCAGGTGTCGCCCCGAGTACCGCCGTCCGCCGAGACGTCCGGCTCCCCGGGCACGGGCGACCTCAGGCTCTTGGCCACGGTCGGCTCCCCCACCCCAGGCGTCGCGAGCGGATCGAACCCCGCCTCCCCGGTGGCCACCACGCGCGCGTGCTCGCTCAGCCGCGGAGTACGCCCCCCAGGGCTCCCCGGCCGCAGCTCGTACGAGGCCTTCTCCCCGACGAGCGCCCGCCGCCCGGCGTTGTACTCCTCCGACAGCAACTCCCCCACCGGTACGTCGGCCGCGTCCCCGTACCAGGCCTCCCGGTCGGCCATCGCCAGCTTGCAGCCCTCGATCAGCAGATGGACGTAATCCGCGGAGCCGTACCGCGGCAGTTCGGACGGCAGCACGGCCAACTGCTGGAGGAGGACCGGCCCTTGGCTCCAGGGCCCCGCCTTGCACAGGGTCCAGCCGCGCCAGTCGTACGTCACCGGAGCCTCGTAGGACGCGGACCAGGAGGCCAGGTCGGCTGCCGTCAGCGTGCCCGCGTGGCGTTCGCCGCTGGTGTCCATGGTCGGTCGCCCTGCCTGCCGTACCAGGGCCTCGGCGATGAAGCCCGCACGCCAGATCCGCCGCGCGGCCTCGATCTGCGCGACCCGGTCACCGCTCGCCCGGGAGGCCTCCGTGATCAGCCGCCGCCAGGTCGCGGCCAGCGCCGGATTCCGGAACAGCTCGCCCGGACGCGGGGCCCGGCCGCCCGGCAGATAGACCTCGGCCGACGAGGTCCACTCGGCCTCGAAGAGCTCCCGTACGGTCTCGACGGTCTCGCCGACGCGCTCCACGGGCGGGTGCCCGTCCTCCGCGTACCCGATGGCGTACTTCAGGACGTCGGCGAGGGGCTTCGTGCCGTGGTCCCGCAAGAGCAGCATCCACGCGTCGAAGGCACCGGGAACGGCGGCGGCGAGCGGCCCCGTACCGGGTACGAGATCCAAACCGAGTCCCCTGTAGCGGGCGATTTCCGCCCCGGCCGGCGCCACACCCTGACCGCACAGCACCCGGACCTCGCCGCCCGCCGGGGCCAGGATGATCGGCACCTCGCCCGCGGGCCCGTTCAGATGGGGCTCGACGACATGCAGGACGAACCCCGCGGCGACGGCGGCGTCGTACGCGTTGCCGCCGTCCTCCAGGACAGCCATCGCCGACTGCGAGGCGAGCCAGTGCGTGGAGGACACCATGCCGAAGGTGCCCTGGAGGGTGGGACGGGTCGTGAACACGGGGCGACTCCTCACTGCCGGGCAGGCATGCGAAGATCGTACGTACCCGTCCGCGCCCCCAGGTACCCGCTACTCCATCGGCTTCCAGGGCAACGTCCCCAAGACGTTCTCCGGGCCGATGTCGAAGTAGTTCTCGGCGCGTACGGTCGTGACCTCGCGTCCCTTCGCGGGTGCGACCCGCAGATAGATGCCCTTCTCGTTGTTCATCCGCCAGTACAGGCTCGCGTACGCGCTCTCACCAGGAGCGAGGGTCAGCGGCTCGGGGCCGGGGTCCTCCGGAGCCATGGACACCTCGTCCGTGCCCTCGACGGTGCGCACCCCTGAGAGGGGCTCGCCCGCCTCGTCGAGCACCTGGATGGAGGGGTAGCCGTTCAACTCGTACGGCCGTGAACCGCAGTTGGTCAGGATGAGGCTCGTGGCGCGCAGTCCCATGGCGCCCTGGACGAGCTCGGTGTCGAAGCGCACACCGGACGACGGGCAGCCGGACTCCTCCTGAACCGGCACGCTCGGCGAGGCTTCGGGAGTGACGGCCGGAGGCGGCTCCACGCTCAGGGTCACCGACGGTGAGGGTGGGAGCTTGGGATCCGGGTCGCGCTCACGCTCCAGTTCGGCGGAGAGCCCGCAGCCGCTCGTGGTCAGCGCCAGCAGGCAGGCGAGGACGGCGAAACGGGCTGGCCCGCGGCGTATCGCGATCACCCGCCGATCATCGCACGCACCCCCGGGCGGAAGGGTTCACTCCGGGTGACCGGCGCCCCGGCCGTACTGAACGCGGCTTCCGTCAACAGCCGGCCGCTGTGACCACACGGCCACGGAGCGAGTTCGCACTACCGCCTCACTGGGAGGCATGTGACACTGGCGTACCGTCCGCAGTGTGGTGTGGCCCCCTCCGCACCCATCCCTCACGAGAAGTGCGCCGTGCGTTCTCTTCCTCTGCCGCTCGCCCTCACCGCGCGTCTGCTGCCGGTCGCCGTGCTCGCCTCGGCGGGCTGGGCGCTGGCGTCCGGGCCGTTCGCCGCGTCCCCGGCCGGGGACGCGAAGGACAAGGCGGCCTCGGACAGACCCAGCGCTTCGCCGTCCGCGCCGTCCACGGCGGCGGCGACCCGGACGTACCGCGTGTCACCGAAGCCCTGCCTGGGGCTCGGAAAGAAGACGGTGACCTCGCTGGTGCCGGGCGCCAAGGCGGCAGGCAAGGAGATCCCGTCGACCAACGAGTCGGTGCGCCGCACCTGCTCGTGGAACGCGCTCAAGGGGTTCGACTACCGCTGGCTCGACGTCTCGTACGAGATCAAGAAGACCGACCAGACCGCCGCGACCGCCTACAAGGAGCGCGTCGCGAAGCACAGCGGCGGAGGGGCCGTCCCCGGTCTCGGCGACGAGGCGTACTCCGTAGTGAACCTCACCACCGAGGACAAGCAGCAGACGCGCGAAGGCATGGTGATCGTCCGCGCGTCCAACGCGATGGTGGTCATCACGTACAACGGCAGTGACTTCGAGTCGAAGAAGGCGCCCGGTACGGACGAGATCAACAAGGGCGCCATCAAGGCGGCCAAGGAGGCGGTGGCCGCGCTGGAGAAGGCTCAGTAGAGCCCGTATCTCCAGCACGGCCCGCACCAACCCAACCCGTCACACGTCCTTGGGCTCCCGCTCCCTGCCGCCCATCAGCACCACGTACAGCAGCACCGACGCGGCCAGGCCCACTGCCCAGCCGTAGTCGGCGAGGGGCTTCAGGAACGGGATCAGTCCGTCCGCCGGGAAGGGGCCGGCCTTGTTGCCGTCGGCGTCGACGTTGGAGTACGAGCCGCCCACGGCGAGGACGGCGCCCACAGCGAAGGCCACCAGGGCCCGCCAGTTCCAGCCGGAGTTGTACCAGTAGCGGCTGCCCTCGGTGTAGAGGCCGGACAGGTCCAGGTGAGTACGGCGGACCAGCCAATAGTCGGCGATGAGGATGCCGACCACGGTGCCGAGGAGACCGCCGACGGTACCCAGCCACGTGAAGATGTAGACGTCCGGGTTCTCGATCAGCTTCCAGGGGAAGATGCCCACGCCGATACAGCAGGCGATGAGCGCCCCGGTGCGGAAGTTGATGAGCTTCGGGGCCAGGTTGGACAGGTCGTACGCCGGGCTGACCAGGTTGGCGGCGACGTTCGTGGACAGCGTGGCGAGCAGCAGGATGAAGAGCGCGAAGAGCACCCCGATCGTGCTGTCCATCCGGGCCGCGAGCTGGCTCGGGTCCCAGATCGGCTCGCCGTAGACGGCCTGCGCGCCAGAGGTGACCAGCACCGACAGCAGTGCGAACGCGGCCATGGTGGTCGGCAGCCCCAGCGACTGGCCCCACACCTGGGCCTTCTGTCCGGCGCCGAAGCGGGTGAAGTCGGGGATGTTGAGGGAGAGCGTCGACCAGAAGCCGATCATGCCCATCAGCGCGGGGAAGAAGACTTTCCAGAAGTCGGCGCCCCAGCCGAGCTGTGAGGGCTGGTCGAGCAGCGGGCCGAAGCCGCCCGCCTTGTTCGCGATCCACACCAGCAGCGCCACCGCGCCGGCCAGCATCAGCGGCGCCGCCCAGTTCTCCAGCCGCCGCACCGCGTCCATGCCGCGCAGGATGATGACGATCTCGATGGCGAAGAAGAGCAGGAAGCACAGCCACTGTGTCCACGGATAGCCGCCGACCTTGCCGGCGTCGGTCCACCAGCTGCCCGCCCCGGACAGCTTCCCGGCGAGGAAGTAGATGGACTGACCGCCGATCCAGGTCTGGATGCCGAACCAGGCGCAGGCCACAAGGCCGCGCAGCAGCGCCGGCAGATTGGCGCCGCGCAGCCCGAAGGAGGCACGGGCGAGCACGGGGAACGGGATGCCGTACTTCGGTCCCGCATGGCCGGTCAGCAGCATCGGCAGCAGCACGATGACGTTGCCGAGCGCGATGGTGAGCACGGACTGCTTCCAGTCCATCCCGAGCGCGACCAGGCCGGCGGCGAGCGTCCACGACGGGACGTTGACCGCCATCCCGATCCACAGCGCGGCGAAGTTGTACGTCGTCCAGCGCCGCTCGGCGAGCGGCACGGGACGCAGGTCCTCGTTGGCGAAGGGGCTGTCCTCGGGGAAGGCCCCGGGGGCGAGCTCTATCCGGCCTTCGGCGTCGACGCTCTGGACGGTGGGCGACCCCGTGGGGGCTGTTTCGGTCATGGGCAGGCCAATCAATAAGCGGGACAGGAGAGGCCGTGCGGGCCCCTTGACCCCTCCCCGGGGCAGGGAGGGGAGACAAGGAGTGGGGGGT
>NZ_JAAKZX010000238.1 GCF_011045025.1 Streptomyces ureilyticus | reverse complement strand
CCCAGGAGGGTGAGCGGGATCGCGGCCAGAGCCAGGCCCGCGGTGAGGGCGGCGGCGCCGATCACCGCGGCTTCGCGGCGCATCATGACGCGGATCTGACGCGGGGTGGTGCCGTTCAGGCGGAGGGCACGGCGGACGTCGTGGTGCCAGTGTTTCGGCCCTGGATGTGAGGCGGAGAGGTGCGCGTTTCGGTAGGGCGACAGCCCAGGTCGACGCGTGTCCGGACTTGTAGCGCATGGGGACACGCGGGGCTACACTGAGTCTATGAAGACGATTACGCAGCGCGAGTTTCGTAACAACTCCGCCGCTGTCATGGATGCGGTCGAGGCCGGCGAGACGTACCACATCACGCGCAATGGCATAGAAGTCGCCGAGTTGCGTCCGTTGGCGCGTCGGCGCCGGCCGAGCGCCGAGGAGCTCGTTGCCCGGCACCGGAAGCTGCCGCGTGTGGACTACGCGCAGATGCGCGCGGAGGCGGACGAGGTCTTCGGGAGCGATGAACTCGTCGAGGACGACCCGTGGGAGCGCAAGCGTGGCTAACCGTCACCCCGAGGGTGTCCTCGATACCTGCACCTACATCGATCTGGACGTGCTCAGCCCGGAGGATCTCCCCGTCACGCCGGAGCTCACCGCTGTGACCTTCGCCGAGTTGCAGCAGGGGGTCGCTGTGGCCAAGGACCCCGCTGCGAGGGCGGCCCGGATGGAGAAGCTGGGAGCCGCGGTCGCCGACTTCGAGCCACTGCCGTTCGACGGGGATGCGGCTGCCAGATACGGCACCCTGGTCGCGCTGACCATCGCGGCCAAGAGGGATCCCCGCCCACGACGCATGGGCCTGATGATCGCTGCGATCGCCTCGACGAGGGGGCTGCCGCTCTACACGCGCAACGCAGATGACTTCAAGGGGTTGGAAGGCACGGTGCTCGTGGTCCCCGTCTGACGGGCGAGAGCACGTACGACATCACGGCCACAGCAACTCCTTGAGCCAACCCCCGTCCGTACGGCGATAGTCGAGGCGTACGTGACGTCGCTGGGCGTCCCCCTGGAAGAACTCCACCTCGTCCGGCCGTACGCGGTACAGGTTCCAGGAGGAGGCCCGGGCGTCCGGCTCGCGCTGCGCTCGTTCCCAGGCGGCCTCCGACGCTCGCCCCAACTCCTCGACAGAGCCCAGTACTTCGCTCTGGTGGCCGACCAGAGCCGCTGCCAGGGCGCCGGTCGAGCGGGCGTGCAGGTCTGCCTGGGATTCCTGCGGTGAGGCGAGTGCCACCGGGCCGCGTACGCGTACCTGGCGGCCCTGCACGGGCCAGTAGAAGCCGAGCGCCGCATACGGGCGGGTGGCCAGGTGGCGGCCCTTGCGGCTGGTGGCGTGGGTGGCGAAGGACCAGCCGTTCGCGTCGGCGCCGTGCAGCATCACCGTGCGGACGTCGGGCCGACCCTCCTCGTCCGACGTCGCGAGCGACATGGTGTGCGGCTCGGTCTGACCGGCCGCCACGGCTTCCGCGAGCCAGCGCGCGAAGAGGGGCAACGGCTCCTCGGGCGCCTCGGCCGGGTCGAAGCCGGGCAACTCGGTGTCCCACACGCGCAGGGAACGCAGCAGCTCGTGAAGATCCGTTTCCATACGGCGAGTATCGCCCGACAGGGCATCCCGCAGGTCGCGGGCATCCGCATACCGGACCGCATACCAGAGCGCACACCGGGCGAGCGGTGACTCGGGCCCGGCGTAAATCGCGAGCGTGGCGGGGCGGTCCACGGGACCATTGCGTATGGCTTCCGTTTCGCCCGACTGGCACCTCACCCGTGACCTCGAGGTCTTCCTCGACCGCGCGGGGAGCTTCCTGCGCTCGGAACCCGCCCTGCACACCGTGCAGTTGACGGTCACCGATGCGCTGGGCAGACGGGGGCCGGCCGCCTACGGGCCGGAGCCGCCGCACTTCGCCTGGCTCACGGACCGGGACGGAACCGTGCGGGCCACCGCCTTGCGGACACCCCCGTACGAACTGAATCTGACCCCAACCACCCCCGAAGCCGCCGACGCCCTCGCCGCGCGGCTAGCGGAGGTCGGCCACGTGCTCCCGGGGGTCAACGGCCCGGCGGACACGGCCGCGGACTTCGCGGCCGCATGGGAACGCCGTACCGGAGCCACCGCCCAGCTCACGACGAACCAGCGGCTCTACCGGCTCGGCACGCTCACACCACCCGAACCGGCCCCGCCCGGCAGGGAGAGACTCGCCACCCGGGACGACCACGGGCTGGTGGCACGGTGGCACGCCGAATTCTCCGCGGCGGCCGGCGGGCGGCCCGTGCGCGACCCGGACCGCTGGGCCGAGGGCCGGATCGCCCACGGCGGCATCACGTTCTGGGAGCCGCCGGACGGCACGCCCGTCGCGATGGCGGGTGCCCTGCCGAAGGTCGCCGGGCAGATCCGTATCGCGCCCGTCTACACCCCGCCCGCACTACGCGGCCGCGGTTACGCGAGTGCCGCCACCGCCGCGGTCAGCCGCGCGGCGCTGACCGCCGGCGCCGACGAGGTGCTGCTCTTCACCGACCTCGCCAATCCGACCAGCAACGCGCTGTATCAGCGGATCGGCTATCGGCCGGTACGGGACTTCGCCGTCCACACGTTCCGTACGTGACGTCCCGTACGGGACGCGCCTCAGACCTGCCCGAGGTCCGACGACAGCCAGTGCTCGGGGCGCATACGGACGACCACCTGCTCGCCGTGTTCCTTCCAGGCGAAGTCGACGTAGCCGTCGACCTTCTCGGGCGGGAGGTAACGGGCGGCGAGTTCCCGGAGGTGCTCGATGGTGGCGGGGATCGTGTCGATGACCGGGCCCTCGACCGATACGTACCGGATGGTGGGTTCCAACCGGTCGACCAGCAGGGAGAACCGGCCCGCCGCGCTGATCAGCCGGTTCTTGCGGGAATCGAGCCCGATCAGGATCCAGACGGTGCCGTCGGACTCGTACTGGTACCAGACCGGCACCGTGACCGGCCCCCGTCCCTCACCGGCATCCACCGCGAACGCGGCGACGTGCGGCTCAGCCAGGAACTTCTCACGCTCTTCGCGACTCAGCGCCATATCGGTGTCCTCCAGCCTTCCGTCCTGGATGCGGACAGTACGGACAGTGCTCTACTGAGTCAGCGTGCCTCGTACTGCCCGGTATTCCGACCCGGCTGCGCGCCGCGACAACAGGCTTACGCCTGCAGATAGGCGAGTACGGCGGGTCCCGCCGGTGGTGTTCTGACTCAGCCAACCGTGTACGCGGCGCCCCCGAAGTCCGCCACCACCCGGAGCTCGCCACCCAGGGCCCGTACGTAGGCGCGCAGAGTGGCCACCTCCGTACGGTCGATCTCGCCGTGCTCGATCGCCGAGATCCGCGGAGGGGAGACACCCATCAAGTCGGCGATGTCCCGCTGGGTGAGGTCCTGCTCGCGACAGATTTCCACCAGTTGGTACGCCCGCACCTCGGCGCGAAGCCGCTCCATGTCGGCCCGTTTCTCCTCGGGCGACCGGACCGGGATCCCCGCAGCCCTCTGCTGTTCGTGGACCCGGCGCTTGACTTCCTCCCAGCGGACGGTGCTCATCCGTACTCCTTCGTTGCCGGCTCACCGATGTGGGCCAGGTGGCGCTTCTCGGCGATCGGGATGCTGGTGTCGTACCAGCTGCTCCAGTTTCCGGCCTTCGGAGTGTGGGGCACACTCGGTTCACCCGAACGAGGAGCCTGCCCCGTTCCTCACCCCCGCCCCAACACCACCGTCCCCGAAGAGCAGAACCACCCACCCGTACCGGACGCGACGGCCAGCTGCGGCAACTCCCCACCCCTCCGCCGTACTTGACGTGCACCCGCTTCCCCCCGCAACTGCCGCACCGCCTCCACGAGCAGGAACAGCCCCCGCATGCCCGGGTGTTGGGCGGAGAGCCCGCCTCCGTCCGTGTTCACAGGCAGGTCCCCGCCCACCAGCAGGCGGCCCTTCTCGACGAACGCGCCACCCTCGCCCTTCTCGCAGAAGCCGAGGTCCTCCAGGGTTACGAGCGTCATGTAGGTGAAGGCGTCGTAGAGCTGGGCCACGTCCACCTCCTCGGGCCGTACGCCCGCCCGCTCGAAGGCGAGCCGTCCGCTCACCGCCGCCGGGGACACCGTGAAGTCCGGCCACTCGGACATGGTCGTGTGGGAGACATATTCGCCGGTGCCGAGGATCCAGACCGGGGGTGTGCGGCAGTCGCGTATGTACTCCTCGGCCGCCAGGAGGACCGCCGCGCCGCCGTCGGAGCGTATGCAGCAGTGGAGCTTGGTGAAGGGGTCCGCGATCATCGGGCCCGACAGGACGTCCTCGATCGTGATCGGATCGCGGAACATGGCTTCCGGGTTCAGCGCCGCGTTGGCCCTCGCCTGGACGGCGACGGAGGCCAACTGCTCGATGGTGGTGCCGTATTCGATCATGTGGCGGCGGGCCGCCATGGCGTACTTGGCGATCAGGGTGTGCCCGTACGGGACCTCGAACTGCAGCGGGCCGCGTGCGCCGAACGACAGGTTCCCGGTACGACGGCCCGCCTTGATGTCCGCGCGGGCCGTGGACCCGTACACCAACAGGACCGCGTTCGCGTGCCCGGCGGCGATAGCGTCCGCCGCGTGGGCCGCCATGACCTCCCAGGTCGAGCCGCCAACCGAGGTCGAGTCGACCCACGTCGGGCGCAGGCCCAGGTACTCCGCCACCTCGATGGGCGCGAGCGTACCGAGGCCCGTCGAGGCCAGACCGTCGACGACCTCGCGGCCGAGTCCCGAGTCGGCCAGGGCCCGGCGGGCCGCCTGCGCGTGCAGGGCGTACGGGGTCGCCTCGTCCACCCGGCCGCAGTCGGAGAGGGAGACGCCGACCACCGCCACCTTCCGAGCCTTACGCGTCTTCCGCTGAGCCCGAGACCGAGACTGGGACCGAGACTGAGTCATGAATCTGACGGTACATCAGATAATGCGGACTCCGGCAGGGCGTCGCAACCTGCGCACACCTCTGTGCATCTGACGACCCCCGCTCTACCATGACGCGCCGTCAGATTCCCAGGAGGAGGGGCCCATGGACGCCCGCTTCACCGCCGAACAGGACGAGATCCGCCGCACCCTGCGCGAACTGCTCCTCAAACGCTGCGGCCCGGAAGAGATCAGGGCCGCAGTGGAAACCCCGGACGGCCATGACCCCGCCCTCTGGGAAGCCCTCGCCGGACAGCTCGGGCTGCCGGGTCTCGCGCTCCCCGAGACGTACGGCGGAGTCGGCTGCTCGACCACCGAACTCGCCCTCGCGAATGAGGAATTGGGCCGCGCCTTGGCCCCCTCGCCACTCCTGTCCACCGCCGTGCTGAGCGGTCCTCTGCTCCTCGCCCTCGGCACCGAGGAGCAGCGAAGCGAGCTCCTGCCGCGCCTCGCCTCCGGCGAGCTGACCGCCGCCCTGGCCGTACCCGGCACGTGTCTCGCCACCGCGCTCGGTCTGACCGGCGCCAACCGCGGCGACTGGGCGGGCGGCGGCCGGGCGGGCGGTGTGCAGGCCAAGCGCTCGGAAGGCGGTGCCTGGCGGCTCTACGGGCAGGTCGATCAGGTGCTGGACGGGCACAGTGCGGGGCTGCTGCTCGTGGCCGCGCACACCGGTGGGTTCTCCCGCTCCCGCACGCTGCTGTTCCTCGTACGGGCGGGGGCCGATGGGCTCGTACGCGTACGGCAGACGTCGCTCGACCAGACACGTCCGCAGGCACGTATCCAACTCCGCGATGTGCAGGCGGAGTTGGTCGGCGACGACGAGTCCGCCGATGTCGCCGGCGCGCTCTCCGCCGTCGGGGACACCGCCGGGGCCGCCCTCGCCGCCGAAGCCGTCGGTGCCGCCGATCGCGTACTGGAGCGGACCGTCGAGTACGTCAGGCAGCGGGAGCAGTTCGGGCGGGCGATCGGCTCGTTCCAGGCGGTCAAGCACCGGCTGGCCGACCGGTATGTGCAGGTCCAGGCGGCGCGCTCGGCCGCCTACTACGCGGCCTGGGCGACGGCCGCGACAGCCGCGACAACTGCGCCGGCCGCGACTGCCACGAGCGCCGCGACCGCCGCGAGCGACGAGCGCGTGGGCGGCCTGGCCCTCGCGCAGGCGCTGGAGGCCCTGCGCGCCACCGCCTCCGAGGGCGTGCAGTTGCACGGTGGGATCGGGTTCACCTGGGAACACGAGGCGCAGCTGTACTTCAAGCGGGCGGCCGGCGACGAGCTGCTGTTCGGGCCGGTGCACCGGCTGCGGGCGTACGCCGCGGAGGAAGCGCACCTCTTCGACGGTGGCGAGGTGGCGGTCTGATGCCGACCGGAGCACACGGAGCACACGGAGCACACGAAGCACAAGGAGCACACCAGGTGCCGAACGCCCGGCGCGTACCAGAAGCGGTACGGAAGGCAGTACAGCGCGTGTCCTCGACCCGGACCTTCGCCCGCGTCGCCCCGCGCCTCGTCCCCGCGATGGACCGTGCCGTACACCGGCTCACCCGCGGGAAAGTCCTGGTCAGCGCCCAGTTGCTGCCCGGCGTCATCCTCACGGTGCGCGGGGCGAGGAGCGGACTTCCCCGGCGTACGCCGCTCGCCTGCATGCCGGAAGAGGGCGGAACCTGGATTCTCATCGGGTCCAACTTCGGGCGTACGGACCATCCCGCCTGGACCGCCAACCTCCTCGCCCACCCCGACGCGGAGATCAACTGGAAGGGCCGGGACATCCCCGTCACCGCCCAGCTCCTGCGGGGAGAGGAACGGGACACGGTCTGGAAGGCGCTGCTGGACTTCTGGCCGCCGTACGCGACGTACCAGGCACGGGTGACTCGAGAGATCCGGATCTTCCGGCTCGTACGACGCTGAGAGGCCTCGTACGGCGCCGAGCGGGCCCGTAACGCAAGGCCCGTAAGGCAAGGCCGCAACGAGAGGCCCGTAACGCGACGGACGGCAGCTCACCGGAGCGGACTCCGAAGTGAACTGCCGTCTGCCTGACAGGATTTGGGCCTACGAAGCGTGGGGGAGTGTGGGGGGTACCAAACCGTACTGAACAGATATATGAGTGAACTGCGTGAACTATCTCGTCGGTTTCCTGCCGGTCACGCCCATATGCACCAACAGGGCCAGATTCGGCTTGAGTTCGGCCTGCTTCACGCCCCAGGACTGGAAGCCCTTCTGGTGCGAGGCGACCGCCGCGAGCATCGCGACGAGTGAACCGGCCATCGCCGCCGGGCTCACGTCCTTGTCGACCTTGCCCTTGGCCTGAAGCTCCTTGACCGTGTTCGTAAGGGAATTGTTCACGGAGTTGAGGATCTTCATACGGATCTTGTAGAACCGTTTGTCCCCCTCCGCGGCTCCCAGGTCGACGACGCGCAGGATGGCATCGTTTTTGCGCCAGAAGTCGAGGAACCCGTCGACGAGCTCCTGCGCGGTCTGCCAGCCGGCCTTGCCGGTCCAGGACCGCCCCTCGAGGAGTTCGGTCAACCCCGCGCCCTCCGCGGCCATTTGCTCGGCGATCTCCAGGACGGCGCCCTCGACGTCCGGGAAGTACTGGTAGAAAGTCGCCGGTGACGTGCCCGCCTTCCGCGCGACGTCAATGACTTTGACGTCCCGGTAGGGCGACGAGCTGAGCATTTCGCTGAGGCAGTCGAGCAGCTTCTGCCGAGTCGCCTGCCCACGCCGTCCGGCCACTCGGCCGTCGACGGTACGCACTTGTCCTGTCATGCCGTCAGCTTACCGAGGGGTGATCGGGGCGCGATTCGGCCGACTGCAAATGGGGTGCGGCTGCCCTGCGAGATGTGGGGGAGGCGCTTAGCTTGGCAGTATGGCCGAATCGAAGTCTTCTGCCACAGATGCCGGTGACGCCGGTGACGCCGGTTTCGGGGAGGGTGTCCCCTGCTGGGTCGACGCCCAGCTCCCCGATGTTGAGGCGGGCAAGCGCTTCTACGGCGAGCTCTTCGGGTGGACCTTCGAGGCGGGGTACGGGGCCTCCACGTGGGCGTACAGCGAGGGGCGGGCCGTCGCCGCGCTCTCGCCCAAGCGGGACGGGCGGATGCCGACCGTGTGGACGGTGTACTTCGCGACTCCGGACGCCTTCGGCCTGGCCGGGCGGATCCGGGAAGCGGGCGGTCAGGTGATCACGGCTCCGGTGCCCGTGGACGCGTACGGCACGATGGCGCTGGCCGCGGATCCCGAGGGCGCCGTGTTCGGGCTGTGGGAGGGCGAGGAGCACGCCGGCTTCGAGCGGCGGCATGAGCCGGGCAGCTTCGCCTGGGTCGAGCTGTATACCCGGGACACCAAGATCGCCGACGACTTCTACGGGGAGCTCTTTCACGACACCCTCCTGGGCCCCGATGCCGCACCCGACTTCGGCCGCGTAGCCATCGCCGATGTCTTCCCGGCCGAGATGCCGCCGCACTTTCTTGTCCACTTCGGGGTGGCGGACTGTGATGAGGCAATGGGTACGGTGATCCGACTGGGCGGCCGAATCCAGGTGCCTCCCTTTGAAGCGTCGTACGGCAGTGTGGCAGTCGTCACTGACAATCAAGGGGCGTCTTTCGCGGTGCTGCAGCGCTGAAGAGAGCCGAGAAGCGCTGAAAAGGTACGGAAAGGTACTGAGCGGCGAGTGAGACGTGACGTAATTGTCCCGGAACGCCCTGAGACATCCAGGTCCGGCCCCGGGTTCGCAACCGGCGGCCGGGCCAGGAAGAATCGGAGTGCGTGCCGCCGGAGCGGTTCGGTGGTGAGACGCTGCGCAGTGGCTGGAAACACAGCCGCGTACGGGGAGGTGGCAGGCAAGTGGTGGATCAGCTGACGCAGCACGATCCGCGGCGGATCGGGCCGTTCGAGGTGCTGGGACGGCTGGGTGCCGGCGGCATGGGGCTGGTCTATCTGGCGCGCTCGGCTTCGGGCCGGCGGGTGGCGATCAAGACGGTCCGTACGGAGCTCGCCGAGGACCAGCTGTTCCGGGTCCGCTTCACCCGCGAGGTCGAGGCGGCCCGTGCCGTGTCCGGCTTCTACACGGCGGCCGTGGTCGACGCCGACCCGCGCGCGGCCGTGCCGTGGCTGGCCACCGCGTACGTTCCCGCGCCCTCCCTCGAGGAAATAGTGACCGAGTGCGGGCCGCTCCCGGCCCAGGCGGTGCGCTGGCTGGCGGCGGGCGTCGCGGAGGCGCTCCAGTCCATCCACGGCGCCGGGCTCGTCCACCGCGACCTCAAGCCCTCGAACGTCCTCGTCGTCGAGGACGGGCCGCGCGTGATCGACTTCGGTATCGCGTCCGGGGTCTCCAACACCCGGCTGACGATGACCAACGTCGCCGTGGGCACCCCCGCCTATATGTCACCGGAGCAAGCCAAGGACTCACGCAGCGTGACCGGCGCGAGCGATGTCTTCTCGCTCGGCTCGATGCTCGTGTTCGCCGCCACCGGCCACGCCCCCTTCCACGGCGCGAACCCCGTAGAGACCGTCTTCATGCTCCTGCGGGAGGGCCCGGACCTCGAAGGCCTGCCGGAGGAACTGCGGCCGCTGATCGAGTCCTGTATGCAGATGGAGGCCACGGCCCGCCCCAACCCCGCCGACCTCCAGGCCCAGCTGGCCCCGCATCTGTTCGGCTCGGGCTCCGACGACAGCGGTACGGCGTCCGCGTGGCTGCCCGAGCGGGCGGTCAGCCTGATCGAGACGCGGCGCGGGGGGCGTCCGGCGGCGAAGCCGTCGTCGTCCGGCAGCGGCCGCAGTGGCGGTCGGGGCGCACCCGATGCCGGGGGCGCCGCCGGGCCCGCGGCGCCCGTCGTGCCGCCACCGCCGCCGCATGATCCGCCCGTCCCCGTCGGCGCGGGTACAGGCCGTCACGGTGGCGCCCCCGACAACGGGCCCGTACGCCTCGCAGGGGCCCCCGTGCCCATCGGGCCGGGCCCTCGCGTCTCCGACGCCCGCGCCGCCGCCGTGAAGGCACCTCCTCCGGACGCGGGACTCGCCGCCTCCTGGGCCCGGCCGCGCCCCGGAGTCAACGGCGCCGACCCCGCCGTACCCGCGCCCCCGACAGCCCCCGAGCCCGACTCCGGCTCGTCCTGGCGGCCGTGGCGCTTCCGTATGTCGAACGACGTGTGGGGCACGCCCGCCGTCGCCGGCGATCTCGTCTACGTCACCTCCTTCGAAGTCCACGCCCTGGACGTGGCGACCGGCCGCCGCCGCTTCAAGACGCGGGACGTCGCCTGGTCGATGACCGTCTCGGACGGCCGTATCCACGCCTCGGACGGGCCCACCCTCTTCGCCCTGGACGCCCGCGAGGGCGGCGACCTGTGGCGACTGCCGACCGACGCCTGGGTGTACTCCCTCAAGGCCGACCGCGGCACCGTCGTCACCGGCACCCGCGGCGGCGGCGTACAGGCCTGGGAGGCTTCCAGCGGCCAGAAACTCTGGGAACTCACCGGCGCCCAGGCCGACTTCGAGTCCCCCGAGGCCGGGCCCGTCATCCACGAGGGAACGGTGTACGTGTGGAAGGACGCCCGCCTGCGCGCCCTCGAAGCGCGTACGGGCGACGAACGCTGGTCCTACCCCATCGGCGACGCGGCCTCCTGCGGCGGCGTCCCTCTCCGTCTCACCCATGGTGACGACGGATACGTGTACGTGTCCGCCGGCACCCGTGTCCTCGCCATCGACGTCGCCGGCGGCCATGTCCGCTGGCATTTCGAGGCGCCCGCCGTCTTCCTGAGCCCGCCCACCTTCGCGTCCGGTCCGGCCGTCACGGGCGGCGGGATCTACCTCGCCGACTACCTCGGCACGGTGTACGCGCTCGACGCCACGGACGGCCGGGACCGCTGGCGTATCGCCACGGAGTCCCGGGCCTCGATCGACCCCGTCCTCGTCGAGGCCGGCCACGTCCACGTGGGCAGCGGCAAGGGCCTCTACACCCTGGACGCCGTCACCGGCACCCCCAAGTGGCGCTTCCAGGCGGGCGGCGACCTCGTCGGCGCCCCCGCGGTGGCCGACGGCCGCATCCACTTCGGCTCCACGGACCACCTCCTCTACACCCTGAAGGCCGACGACGGCCGCCTGCGGTGGAAGCTCGCCACGGGCGGTGAGATCACGGGTGCGCCGGTCGTGAGGGAAGGGGTGGTGTACGCGTGCAGCAAGGACCGGTGCGTGTATGCGCTGGACGCGGAGAAGGGGACGGGGACGGCGCGGACGTCTTGACGGGGGGGCGAAGACAACCCCCACGCCCCCTCACCGCACCCTGAACTCCCGCCGCCGCCCCGCAAAAAGCCCCGCCTGCCGATCGCCCGGCAAGTTGCCGAGCGAGACGAGATGCGGGGCGTGCGCCAGTGCAGACGCTCGCGTGGCCTCCTTCGCTGCCCACAGCGCCCGCACCGTGCCCTGGACGGCCTCCGTCGGATACGAGGCGATCACCGCCGCCGCTTCCGACGCCGCCGCCAACGCCCCACCCGTCGCGGTGAGTTCGGACACCAGCCCAACCTCGTACGCCCGCTGCGCGGACACCCGCTCGGCCGACCCCATCAACGCCATCCGCGCCACCTCCCCGAACGGCATCCGCTGCGCCATGTACACCGACTCGTACGCGCTGACCATCCCGTACGTCGTGTGCGGATCGAAGAACGTCGCCGTGGAGTCCGCCACGATGAACTCCGCCTCGCCGAGCAGATAGAAGGCCCCGCCGCAGGCCATCCCCCGCACCGCCGCGATCACCGGCTTCCACAGATCGTTCGCCTTGGGCCCGATCGTGTCGAGCGGATCGTCCACCATGTAGGGCGAGCCGGGCTGCGGCACCTCGACGCTCCGGTCGAGCCCCGTACAGAAGGCCCGCTCACCCGCCCCCGTGAGGACAACGGCCCGTACGGAGTCATCAAACCTCAACTCCCGCCAAGTGGTGATCAGTTCATCAGCGAGACCGAGATCGATCGCGTTCATCTTCTCGGGCCGGTCAAGCGTGAGAACGGCGACGCCGGTGCTCTTGTCGGCGCTGACACGGAGGGAGGCAGGAGTCGAAGGGGTCATGTGCGTTCCCGTACCCACTGCGGCAACCCCGTGCTGCCGAACACCACCTGCACCTTCGCCCCGATCCGAACCCGTTCCGGCGGAAGGGAGTTGAGGGAGGCGTCGGCGCCGCTGACCAGGTTCCCGACGAGCCGGATGTGCGGCGCTTCGGCGAGCTCGACGACGATCACGTTGTACGGCGCTTGCTCCGCGTACGCGGGAAGCAGCGGTGGATGCGGGACGACGTACGACCAGATACGCCCCTTCCCGCTCATCAGCCGCCACTCGCTCGCGAAGGACTGGCAGTGGGGGCAGCAGGGCCGGGGCGGGAACCGGAGTTCGCCGCAGTCGGCGCAGGCCTGGACGCGGAGTTCGCCCTGGGCGGCGTACTCCCAGAAGGGGGCGCCGTCGTCGTCGGGAACGGGGGACAGGAGGGACGGAGATTCTCCCGGCGCTGGCATCGTCAAACTCCTCAATTCCTCAACTCCTCAACTCCTCAACTCCGCAGAGTCCTAACTCGTCAGTTTCGTAGGAGGATCGCGGAGGTCGGTACGCCCTCACCCGCCGTGACCAGGCAGGTCGAGGCGTCCGGGACCTGGGCGGTGCTCGTCCCGCGCAACTGCTTCACGCCCTCGTTGATCAGGTTGAAGCCATGGACGTACGCCTCGGAGAGTCCTCCGCCGCTGGTGTTGAGCGGCAGCCGCCCTCCCATCTCGAGAGCGCCCCCTTCCGTGAACGCCCCGCCCTCGCCGCGACCGCAGAAGCCGTAACCCTCCAGGGAGAGCGGGATGAGTGCGGTGAAAGCGTCGTAGATCTGGGCGACATCGACGTCATGCGGCCCGAAGTCCGCCTGCTTCCACAGGTGTCGGGCCGCGGTCCACGCCGGGCCGGTCAGCGGGTCGTCGTTCCAGTAGTTGACCATGCCGTGGTGCTGGGCGGGCAGGCCCTGGGCGGCGGAGTGGACGTACACGGGTGTGTTCCGGCAGTCGCGGGCCCGTTCCTTCGAGACGATGACGCAGGCCAACGCACCATCCGTCTCAAGGCAGTTGTCGAAGAGGCAGAGGGGTTCGCTGATCCAGCGGGAGGTCATGTACATCTCGCGGGTCAGCGGGCGCTCGTACATCATCGCGGCGGGGTTCTGGTTGGCGCGGTTGCGGCAGGCGAGGGCGACGTTGAAGAGGTGGTCGCGGGTCGCGCCGTACTCGTGCATATAGCGGCGCGCGAGCATGGCGATCTCGTCGGCCGGCATCCGCCGAATCGGGCGTGCCCGGCTTCGCCCGCGCCTACCACGGCAACCGCGCGCCCCTGATCATCGGCAACCACTTCGAGTCCTGGAACGGCGGCACCTACATGCGCGCGGTGCAGG
>NZ_JAAKZX010000237.1 GCF_011045025.1 Streptomyces ureilyticus | reverse complement strand
CCTGCACGGTCTCGCGCAGGCGGACCGTGGCAGCGTCTTCAGTGAGGCGGAGTCGGCGCCGCGCAGGGTCGCGCCCGAGCCGGTGCGGCGCGGGGGATTCCGATGGCTCTGGGGGCGAGGGAGATTCGACGGGCGACCGGCGAATCCATATGCCCACGGGATACGAAATGCATCCGTGGGCGGATCTGCGCCCGGCGGGCGAAGGACCCGCGAGCGGAAGGAAGTTGTGGCACCAGAGTCCGGGGAGTGCGGGATGACCATCCTCTGCGTACGTTTTCAGCTGAGTCCGGAGTACGAGGCTGCCCTGCCCCAACTCCTCGGCATGCTCGAGGAGTTCACCCCCGTCATCGAGGCACTGCCGCCCGACGGAGCGCTGCTGGACCTGCGGGGTGCCGAGCGGTACTTCGGGCGGGACGTGGTGGGACTGGCCTCACTGATACGGGTGCGGGCGCTCGCCTGGTACGGCGCCGAGTGCGCGATCGGGGCCGGGCCAGGGCCGATGCTCGCCCGCATGGCGCTGCGCGGCACCAGGCCGGGGGAGACCCGCGTGGTGCCCGAAGAGCCCGGCGCCCGCACGGAGTTCCTGGACGAACAGCCGGTCGCGGCGCTCCCCGGAGTCGGCGCCGCCACCGCCCGCACCCTGGGCGAGTACGGCCTCGACACCGTCGGCAAGGTCGCCGCCGCGCCGCTGTCGACCCTGCAACGGCTCACCAGTGCCCGTACCGGCCGCGAACTGCGCGAGATGGCGCAGGGCATCGACCGCGGGCGGGTCGTACCGAATGCCGTCTCCCGCTCGCTTGCCGCCGAACGCCCCTTCCCCCGCGACGAGTTGGACCCTTCCCGGCACCGGCGCGCCCTGCTCTCCGCCACCGAGGAACTGGGCGCCCGGCTGCGCGCCCTGGAAAAGGTGTGCCGCACGCTCACCCTCACCGTCCGCTACGCCGACCGTTCCATGACCACCCGCACCCGTACACTCCCCGAGCCGACCGCCCACTCCCCGGCACTCACCGACGCCGCGTACCGCATGTACGAGACGCTCGGCCTCCAGCGCGCCCGAGTCCGCGCACTCGCCCTGCGAGCCGAAGGCCTGACCCCCGCCGACCAGGCCTCCCACCAGCTCACCTTCGACGCCCTGGACGAGAAGGCCCGCCGCCTCGAGGAGGTGGCGGACCAGGCACGCGCGAAGTTCGGGCCGCGGGCGGTGATTCCGGGGTCGCTGGCTTTAGCGTAAGTGCCTTTGCGGGCCTGTCAGTTGGCCCAGGGCGGAGTGATTCGACTCCCGTCGGTCAGCTCCGCTTCCAGGCCGATCGAGGTGGTGACCCAGGAGATCGCGGTCCGGTCGGTGGGGTTCTCGAAGCGGAGGGTGGCGCCCGGGTTGATGATCACGGTGTCGCCCGGGGCGATGCGTTCGGTGCGGCCGTCGAGGGTGATGAGGAGTTCGCCTTCGAGCAGGTGGAAGATCTCCTCGCGATTGACGGTGTGCGCGGGGGCTCTGGTCCCGGCGGGTATCTCGCCACGCCAGGCGCACAGTTCTTTGCTTCCGCTGCGGGGAGTGGCGTACGAGATGAAGCGGACGCCGTGGATCTCGTGGGTCACGGCTTCGGACGAGCGGACTATGGGCATGGTGGCGGCCTCCGGATAGATGGTCAAGCTGCTTGACTACCTGCTTATGGTCAAGCAGCTTGACTAGTTCGTCAAGATGTTTGAATGCATGCGTGCAGAACTCCGAGGCCATGGCCCTGTCCGCCGCCCTGCTCGCCGTCGCCGGTGAGCTGACGCAGCGCATCCATGACGGGGTCGAGGCCCGCGGCTTCGAAGGACTGCGGCCCGCGCACGGGTTCGCCTTCACCCGGCTCGCCCCGGGTGGTGCGACGGTCACCGAGCTTGCCGTCCATCTGGGCGTGACGAAGCAGGCCGCGAGTCAGCTCGTCGATGAGATCGTGCGCAAGGGATACGCCGAGCGGCGGCCCCACCCTCATGACGCGCGCGCCCGGCTGGTGGTGCTGACCGAGCAGGGGTGGGCCTGCACGAGGGCCGCGGAGGAAGCGGCGGCGGAGGCCGTGCGGCCGTGGGTCGAGTTGCTCGGCGAACGTGAAGTCCGGGCGCTGCGGGACCGGTTGATGCGTATCGCGCCCTCTGGGCCCATTAAGCCCAACTGGTGACACTCCGTCAGTCTGCTTCGGTGTCGTCGTCGGCTATCACTGGAAGTTTTTGCTGACGCGTACTTCACAGTTGCACTACTCGTCCGTAACTTGACAAGTGAACAGCATCCTCGTGATCCGGATCACAGGGCGTACGTCGTCGCAACTCCCTTGAGCCGCAAGGAGATCACTCGATGCTGCCCTGGAAGCGAGTGGCCAGATCGCTGGCCGCGCTGCTGCTGACCGCCGCCGTCCTCGTCACCCCCGCCGCCACCGCACAGGCAAAGGCCGCCCCCAGTTCGGGCTGGAACAACTACTCCTGCAAGCCCTCGGCCGCCCATCCCCGCCCCGTCGTCCTCGCCCACGGCACCTTCGGGAACTCCGTCGACAACTGGCTGGCCCTCGCGCCGTATCTGAAGAAGCGCGGCTACTGCGTCTTCTCGCTCGACTACGGCCAACTCCCCGGCGTCCCCCTCTTTCACGGCCTAGGCCCGATCGACAAGTCGGCAGAGCAACTCCGGTCCTACATCGACAAGGTGCTCGCCGCGACCGGCGCCGCCGAGACCGACCTCGTGGGCCATTCGCAGGGCGGCCTGATGCCCCGCTACTACCTGAAGTTCCTCGGCGGAGCCGCCAAGGTGAACGCCCTCGTCGGTCTCGGGCCCAGCAACCACGGCACCACCCTGAACGGCCTCACCAACCTGCTGCCGTACTTCCCCGGCGTGGGCGACCTGCTGTCCAAGTCCACGCCGTCCCTCGCCGAGCAGACGGCCGGCTCCGCCTTCCTGGCCAAACTCAACGCGGGCGGCGACACGGTGCCGGGCGTCGACTACACGGTCATCGCCACCAAGTACGACGAGGTGGTCACGCCGTACCGTTCGCAGTTCCTCGACGGCCCGAACGTACGCAATGTCGTGCTCCAGGACCTGTGTGCGGCCGACCTCTCCGAGCATGTGGCCCTCGGCCTGTTCAGCCGCGTCGCCCACCACGAGGTGGCCAACGCCCTTGATCCGGCGCACGCCAAGCCGACCACCTGCGCTTCCGTCTGGAACTAGGGCTTGTGCTGAAGGTGGCGTCGCCGGGCAGGCGCCACCTTCGACACGGCCCTAGGCCTGCCACTGGTAGCGGCGCTCGGGCCGGCCCGTGTGCCCGTAGCGCAGCGACACCTCGGCCCGGTCCGTGACAGTGAGGTGCTCGAGGTAGCGGCGGGCGCTGACACGGGAGATGCCGACCCGGGTCGCGCACTCGGCCGCGGAGAGGGTTCCGTCGGCTGTGCGCAGTGCGCGTTCGACCAGTTCCGCGGTCTCCACGCTCATGCCCTTCGGCAGTGTGGGTGTCCGAGCCGGTGCCGTCACTCGGCCCAGTGCCCGGTCCACGTCGGCCTGCCCGGTGACCACGGCGGTGTGCAGATTGCCGCGCCGGGCGCTGTAACGTTCCAGTCGTTCCTTGAGGTCGGCGGCGTCGAACGGTTTCAGCAGGTAGTCGACCACGCCCTGGCGGACGGCGCCCCGGACGGCCTCTGCCTCGCGGGCGGCGCTGATCACCAGCACATCGCAGTCATGGCCCGCCGTCCGCAGCCGGGGAATGACATCCAGACCGAACATGTCGGGCAGGTAGAGGTCGAGCAGGACCAGGTCGGGCTGCAACTCGGCGACGGCGGTGAGCGCCTGCTCCCCGCAGTTCACCGTTCCGACCACACGGAAGCCCTCGATACCGTCGACGAATCCGCGGTGGATCCGCGCCACCATGAAATCGTCCTCGACAACCAGTACGTCGATCACCGGACTTCCTCCGTCTCGCGATCGGTCAACTGCCCCACGGACATGCGGGCGGTGAACATGGCGCCCGGCTCTGTATTGGCCACCGACACCTCGCCACCTCTGCGCGTGCAGACCAGCCGGGTGAGCGCCAGGCCGATACCCCGGTCGCCGCCCTGTGCGGCCTTCGTGGTGAAGCCATGGGAGAACACCTCCTGCGCGAGCTCGGGAGCCACGCCGGGACCCGAGTCACGTACCACGATCTCCACGCTCGAGGCGTCCTGGCGCAGTTCGACCTCCACCCAGGCGTCGTCCTCGTGGTCCGAGGCCGCGGCCGCGTCGAGGGCGTTGTCGACGAGATTGCCGAGCACCGTCGCCACGTCCGCGGCGTCCATCGGCTCCAGCCTCTCCAGCGCCGTGAGCTCCGAGATCCGCAGCCTGACCTTGCGCTCCGCCGCGAGCGCGGACTTGGCCATGAGCAGTGCGGCGACGGCCCGGTCGCGGACCCGGCTGGTGAGGGTCAGATCGAGCGACTCACGGTGCTTCCGCAGGGCACGGACGTAGCGCACGACCTCGTCGTGCTCGCCGATCTGGATGAGTCCGGAGATGGTGTGCAACTGGTTGGAGAACTCGTGGGCCTGCGCTCGAAGCAGTTCGGTGCTGCTGCGGAACGAGCCCAGTTCGCGTTCGAGCTGGGCCAGTTCGGTACGGTCCCGAAGGGTCGTCACCGAGCCCAGCCGGCGGCCGTCCTTGGTGACGTCCATCCGGTTCATGACCAGCACCCGGCCCCGGCGTACGACCACCTCGTCACGCTGCTCGATACCGTGTCCGGGGCCATGCTCACCGCCGGCCCCGGCCAGTACGTCGTACAGCCTGCCCGCGATGCCCAGATCGGCCAGGCTCATTCCGACGCAGTCCTCGGGAAGTTCGAGCAGTCTGCGGCCGACTTCGTTGACCAGCGTGATCCGCAGCTGCGGGTCGAGCGCGACCACGCCCTCGGCGATGCCGAACAGCATCGCCTCGCGGTGCTCGGCGAGGCCGGCGATCTCGCGTGGTTCGAGGCCGAAGGTCTGACGCTTGATCCGCCGGGCCAGCAGCCAGGCCCCGGCCACCCCGAGCGCGCTCGCGATGCCGAGGTAGGTGAGCAGATACGACGAGGCGCCGCCGAGCCGCTGCCAGACCGTCGGTGACGCCCGTCCGACCATGACCGTGCCGAGATGCTCGCCGACGTCGGGCTTTTTCTCACCGAGCACCGGGACCTGGGCCACCAGCTCGCGGACCCCGTCCACCGGCAGCTCCCCCGACCAGCCGCGCGCCTGCGACACGCTCGGCCCGTCGACCGGCAGCCGCGTCCCCACCAGCGTGGGATTGGTGGCCGCGACGATCCGGCCGTGGGCGTCGGCGACCGTGACGGAAGTGACGTTCGCCGGGGTGAGCTTGGTCTGGAGCAGCGGTGCGAGGGTCTCGGCGGGTGCGGGACGGACGAGCTGGCTGCGCATGAGTGGGTTTCCGGCCAGTTCCTCGGCGAGGGCGGTCACCCGGCGGCCCTCGACCCGGTCGAACGTCGCCTTCGACTGCGACAGCGAGACGGCGGCGACCGCGACGAGCACGACCACGACGCCGACGAGCTGCAATACCAGCAGCTCACCGGCGAGCGTATGGCGGCGGGACGTCACGACCACTATGAACTCAACCTTCAATGCTCACACAACGGAGACGGGGTGTCCGAGGAACCGCACAATCATGGCGCCGGACCCGCCCAAGCGAAAGAGATGAGCCATGAGAACTCGCAGAGCCGCACTTCTCGGCGCTCTTGCCACCGTGTCGATGCTCGCTGCCAGTGCCTGCGGTGCCACCGCGGACAAGGAGGAATCGGGGAGTGCGGGCGCGGCCGACAAGCCCGCAACCGGCCTGCGCCTCATGGTGCCCAACACCCCGGGCAGTGGCTACGACGTCACCGCCCGGACCGTCTCCCAGGTGATGCAGGACTCCAAGGCGGCGTCCGGGGTCCAGGTGTACAACCTGCCCGGCGCCGGCGGCACCGTGGGCCTGCAGCGCCTGGTGAACGAGAAGGGCAACGGCAAGCTTGCCATGCAGATGGGGCTGGGGGTCGTCGGTGCCGCGTACACCTCGAAGTCGGAGGCGGGGCTGACCGACACCACGCCGCTCGCCAGGCTGATCGAGGAGGCCGGCGCGATCGTCGTGTCGAAGGACTCCCCGTACAAGACGATCGACGACCTGGTCACCGCGTGGAAGAAGGACCCCAAGAAGGTGGCCGTGGGCGGTGGCTCCTCGCCGGGCGGCCCGGACCATCTGCTTCCGATGCAGTTGGCGAAGACCGTCGGCATCGAACCGAAGAAGGTCAACTACGTCGGGTACGACGGCGGCGGCGAGCTGCTGCCCGCCATCCTCGGCAACAAGGTCGCCTTCGGCGCCAGCGGATTCGGCGAGTTCCTCGACCAGATCGAGGCGGGACAGGTGCGGGTGCTGGCGGTGACCAGCGAGAAGCCGATCGACGCGGTGAAGGACGCCCCCACCCTCAAGGACTCCGGGATCGACCTGGTCTTCACCAACTGGCGCGGCATCGTCGCCCCTCCGGGAATCACCGACGAGCAGAAGAAGACCTGGATCGACGCCCTGACCAAGATGCACGACTCGAAGCAGTGGCAGGACGAGCTGACCAAGCGCGGCTGGACGGACGCCTTCGCCACCGGTGACGAGTTCGGCACCTACCTGAAGGAGCAGGACAAGGCCGTCGCCGACCTGCTGGCAGAGCTCGGCCTGGCATGAGCTCCGAGCTGAACGAACGGAGCGTGGACGACGCCCGTCCGCCCCGGGGTGGGGACCGCGCACAGTACGGAGTGTGCGCGTTCCTCGCCCTGCTGGGCACGGCCGTCATCGTGGACGGGCTCGGGATAGCGCACGTCACCAGCAGCACCGACCCGGTCGGGCCGCGCGCGGTGCCGGTGCTCCTGGGTGTGCTTCTCCTGGTGGTCGCGGTGGTGTACGCGGTCGACGTGGCCCGGGGCGGCCACGGTGAGCCGGAGGCCGGCGAGGACGTCGACCTGTCCATGGGCAGCGACTGGCGCACCGTACTGATGCTGATCGCCGCCTTCGTGGTGAACGCGGTGCTGATCGAACCGCTCGGCTGGGTGATCAGCGGCACGCTGCTCTTCTGGGGCACCGCCTTCGCCCTCGGGAACCGGCACTACGTCCGCAATCTGCTGATCGCGGTGACGCTGTCCCTCACCACGTTCTACGCCTTCGCGATCGGGCTCGGCGTCAACCTCCCGGCCGGTGTGCTGCAAGGGATCCTGTGATGGACAACCTGAACAACCTCATGCAGGGCTTCGCGGACGTCATGGATCCGATGAACCTGCTGCTGGCGCTGATCGGCGTCCTCGTCGGCACCGCTGTGGGCGTGCTGCCGGGCATCGGCCCGGCGATGACGGTGGCTCTGCTGCTGCCGATCACCTACGGCATGGAGCCGGTGCAGGCGTTCATCATGTTCGCGGGCATCTTCTACGGCGGCATGTACGGCGGCTCGACCACCTCCATCCTGCTGAACACCCCCGGCGAGTCGTCCTCGGTGGTGACGGCCATCGAGGGCAACAAGATGGCCAAGGCCGGCCGGGCCGCGCAGGCGCTCGCCACCGCCGCGATCGGTTCCTTCGTGGCGGGCACGATCGGCACCCTGCTGCTGGTGCTGGTCACGCCGATCGTGGTGGACTTCGCGGTCAGTCTGGGTGCGCCGGACTACTTCGCCCTGATGCTGCTCTCCTTCATCGCGGTCACGTCGGTACTGGGCTCGTCACGCGTCCGGGGCCTGATCTCGCTGCTGCTGGGCCTGACCATCGGCATGGTCGGCATCGACGCGGTGTCCGGGCAGCAACGGCTCACCCTGGGCATCCCCCAGCTCGCCGACGGGATCGACGTGGTCGTCGTGGCCGTCGGCATCTTCGCCGTCGGTGAGGCGCTGTGGGTGGCCGCGCATCTGCGGCGCAGGCCCGCCGAGATCATCCCGGTCGGCAGGCCGTGGATGGGCAAGAAGGACTGGAAGCGGTCGTGGAAGCCCTGGCTGCGGGGCACGGCGTACGGTTTCCCGTTCGGCGCTCTCCCGGCAGGCGGTGCGGAGATCCCGACCTTCCTGTCGTACGCGACGGAGAAACGGCTGACCAAGCACCCCGAGGAGTTCGGCAAGGGCGCGATCGAGGGCGTGGCCGGTCCGGAGGCGGCGAACAACGCCTCCGCGGCGGGCACCCTGGTCCCGATGCTGGCGCTCGGGCTGCCGACGAACGCGACCGCCGCGGTCATGCTCGCGGCGTTCCAGGGGTACGGCATCCAGCCCGGGCCGCTGCTGTTCGACCGTGAGGCGAGCCTCGTCTGGGTGCTGATCGCCAGCCTGTTCGTCGGCAATCTGCTGCTGCTCCTGCTGAATCTGCCGCTCGCGCCCGCCTGGGCGAAGCTGCTGCGGATTCCGCGCCCCTATCTGTACGCGGGAATCCTGTTCTTCGCGTCGATGGGTGCGTACGCCGTCAACGCCCAGCCCCTGGACCTGTTCGTGCTGTTGGCGCTGGGTCTCCTCGGATTCGCGATGCGGCGGTTCGGCCTGCCGGTGCTGCCGCTGATCGTCGGCGTCATCCTCGGCCCGCGAGCCGAGCTGCAGGGACGGCGCTCCCTGCAGCTGTCGGGCGGCGAACTGTCCGGGCTGGTGGGCGGACCGGTGTCCTACGTGGTCTACACGGCGATCCTGCTGGTGCTCGTCTGGCCGCTGATCCGACGGTTCGTCGTACGTCCCCTGCGTGAGCGAAATGCCTGAGAGCGCTGAGAGCACTGAGAGTGCCTGGGAGGAAGAGCAGACATGACCGTACTGGTCGGATACGTACCCTCACCCGAGGGTGAGGCCGCGCTGCGCGCGGGGATCGACGAGGCCCGCCTGCGCGGCGAGAAGCTGCTGGTGCTGAACACCTCGAGGGGTGACGCCTACGCGGACCCGCGTTTCGCGCAGGAGTCCGATCTGGCCCATGTCCGCGAGGACCTGGCCGCGCTGGGGATCGAGTTCGACATCCGCCAGCTGCTCGGCGCAGGCGACGCCGCCGACGAGATCATCGAACTGGCGGAGCAGGCCGTTGTGTCCCTGGTGGTGATCGGTCTCCGGCGGCGCAGCGCGGTCGGCAAGCTGATCATGGGCTCCCAGGCGCAGCAGATCCTGCTGGGCGTCGACTGTCCGGTACTCGCGGTGAAGGCGGCGCAGTAGATGATCCTGAGGACGTTCGGCTGGTCGTTCGCCGTCACGGCGGCCGGCCTTGCCTTCGCCGCGTGGCAGTGGGGCTGGGAGGCCTTCGGGATCGTACTGATCCTGTCGATCCTCGAGATCTCGCTGTCCTTCGACAACGCGGTCGTCAACGCCGGGATCCTGAAGAAGATGAACGCCTTCTGGCAGAGGATCTTCCTCACCATCGGCATCATGGTCGCGGTGTTCGGTATGCGGCTGGTCTTCCCGGTCGTGATCGTCGCCATCAGCGCCCAAGTCGGCCCCATCGAGGCGGTGCAGCTCGCCATCGAGGATCCGGGCCGATACGAGGACCTGGTCACCGACGCCCACCCGGCGATCGCGGCCTTCGGCGGCATGTTCCTGCTGATGATCTTCCTCGACTTCGTCTTCGAGGACCGTGACATCAAGTGGCTCGCCTGGCTGGAGCGCCCGCTCGCCAAGCTCGGCAGGATCGACATGCTGTCGGCCTGCGTCGCGCTCATCGTTCTGCTCGTGACCGCGATGACCTTCGCTACCCACGCGCATGTGAGCACGGGCCATGCGGACAAGGCGGCCACGGTCCTGCTCTCCGGCGTCGCCGGTCTGATCACCTATCTGGTCGTGGGCGGCCTGTCCGGGTACTTCGAGGACAAGCTCGAAGAAGAGGAGGAGCACGAACACGAGGAGGAGGAGAAGGCGAGAGCTGAGGGCAAGCCGGTTTCGGCGGTCGGTCTCGCCGGCAAGGCCGCGTTCTTCCTCTTCCTGTACCTCGAGGTCCTGGACGCGTCCTTTTCCTTCGACGGCGTGATCGGTGCCTTCGCCATCACCAACCACATCTTCTGGATGGCGCTCGGCCTCGGCATCGGCGCCATGTACGTCCGCTCACTGACGGTCTACCTGGTCCGTCAGGGCACCCTGGACGACTACGTCTACCTGGAGCACGGCGCCCACTACGCCATCGGCGCCCTCGCCGCGATCCTGCTCATCACCATCCAGCACGAGATCAGCGAGATCATCACCGGCCTGGTCGGCGTCTTCCTGATCGCGGCATCCTTCCTCTCGTCCGTCCGCCGCAACAGGTCGCTCGAGGCGTCCGAGGCGTCCGAGGCGTCCGAGGCGTCCGAGGCGAAAGTCCTGACCTCTGACGAGAAGACCGAGACCCCGTCCGGGGTGTGACCGGCCGGCGACCGCAGGTATGACATAGCTATGACCGCAGGCACGACTGACGACATCCGCCTCGCCGAAGCCGGCGACGAGCCCGCCGTGAAGGCCGTGATCGACGCGGCGTTCCAGCCCTACATCGAGCGCATCGGGCTGGTGCCCGTGCCGATGGAGGCGGACCACGCGGCGAACATCGCGGCGGGGCGGGTGTACGTCACCGGGGATCCGGTCGTGGGCCTCCTGGTTCTGGAGACCCACGAGGACCATCTGTACCTCGACACCATCGCCGTCCACCCCGACGCCCACGGGCAGGGCGTCGGGCGGCGGCTGCTCGCGTTCGTGGACGCACGCGCGCGTGCGCTCGGGCTCGACGAGGTCAGGCTCTACACGAACGCGATGATGTGGGAGAACCAGAAGCTGTACCCGAGATACGGGTACGAGCTCATGGAACGTCGCGCGGAGGGGCCGTACGACCGGCTCCACTACCGCAAGCGGCTGGTGCCCTGACGGGTCAGCCGTCCGGCCACCAGGTGCGTTGAATGTCCTTTCGGACTTCCGGGCGCTCGGCGGGGCGTGTGTCGGCCTCTTCCCGTACGCGGCGGGAGTCCGACTTCTTGAGGGGCTTCTGCAGGGTCACACGACGCATGACTGCCTCCTTGGGCCTACCGGGTATCGCGGTTGTATGGGTAGACCGTTCCCGGGAGCGTGACTCATCGGGGGCCGCCTGTCTATGGCGGCGGTCACGCCCTGGCCTGCGGTTTCAGTGGCGGTCGTCACGCTCGGACCCGGCGTTGTCAGTGCCGGGTGTCACTCTGGGCACATGGCGAGCAACAGTGAGCGCGAGACATGGGCCGACGTCGACTGGGACGCCGAGTCCGCCACCTTCGACGACGAGCCGGACCACGGGATGCGCGACCCCGCCGTCCGCGAGGCCTGGGCGGCCCGGCTCCGCGGTTGGCTGCCCCGCGGCCCGTCCGACGTACTGGACCTGGGCTGCGGCACCGGCAGCCTGTCACTGCTCGCCTCCGAGCAGCGCCACCGGGTCACCGGCGTCGATCTCTCGCCCCGCATGGTCGACTTGGCCCGCGCCAAGCTGGCCGGCCGTGACGCGGTCTTCCTAGTCGGCGACGCGGCGGCTCCGCCGGTCGGCGAGCAGCGCTTCGACGTCGTGCTCGTACGGCATGTGCTGTGGGCGTTGCCCGATCCCGAGCGTGCCCTGCGGAACTGGCGCGGGTTGCTCCGCCCTGGCGGACGGCTCGTGTTGATAGAGGGTTTGTGGGGGACGGTGAGCCCGGTGGGGATATCCGCCGACCGGCTGACCGCGCTGCTGACGCCGTTGATGCGGGATGTGCGGGTGGAGCGGCTGTCGGGCGAGGCGTTGTTGTGGGGGCGGGAGGTGGAGGACGAGAGGTATGCGGTGGTGGCGGTGGTCTGAGCGATGCGCCGGCGCTGGCGCTGGCTGAGCGGACTTGCCGAAGTCCGCGCCCCTTCAGGGGCGCGGGGCAGTGTCGATATGCGGCTCCGCCGCGATGGGGGCCCCGCTCACCAGCGGAGCGCTCAGGCGAGGAGTGCCTCGAAGTCGCCCTCGCGGGCCAGGAGTTCCAGCTCGTCCAGGGCGGCCATGGCGGCGGACGCGGCGTCGGGGTCGGTCTGGGGTAGACCGCTGGCCGCGAATTCGTCCTCGTCCAGGCGCAGTACGGTTCGGCCGTCCGCTGAGCGCCAGAGGTCCAGGTCGAGGTCCTCTACGACCAGTTCGGTGCCGGAGAGGATGGCCGGGCGGGTGATGTCGGTGTACCAGCCTTTGAGGGTGCCTGTGGAGTCGCGGACCTCCTTCACGGCGTACCACCGGTCGCGCCAGTAGTACTCGGTGAAGATGTCGCCGGACTCGAACCGTACGAAGCCGAAGTCGCGGGCGACGTCGCCGGCCCAGGGGGCGCGGACGGCGATCCGGGTGCCGTCGTCGGCGAGCAGTTCGGCGGCGTAACGGATCTTCGTGCGGCCGCCCTTGACCAGGACGATGTCCAAGTGGGCGGTGGATTCAGCCGAGTTCGCGGACATGGTGCACCTCCGTGGCGCAGATTTCGTAGCCGAACCACTTGTTGATCGCGAGCATCGGGCCGTTGCCGGTGTCGTTGCCTGTGAACGCCTCCGTGTAGCCGGCGGCCCGGGCGCGGTGCAGGGAGTCGTTCTTGGCGAGTTTGGCCAGGCCGCGGCCTCGGTGGGCGCGGGCGGTGCCGGTCATCACGGTGCCGATGGGGGCGCCCCCGCTCGAGCGGAGCCGAGAGTGGGGGAGGGTGCCGCCGTCGGTGCGGGCCGCGCTGAAGGCGGCGGGGCAGCCGTCGATGACGGCGACCGAGGTCAGTTCGTGGCTGAGCAGGGGGTGATGCCAGGTTTCGCGGAGCCAGGCCTCGTAGTCCGTGAACTCGTGGTCGATGTCGCTCGGTTCGTCCGCCAGCGTTTCGGCGTCCAGGGCGAACAGGGGGCGGGGGTCGTCCGCGAAGTCCGCGCCAGTGCGGACTTCGACGTCCGGTGGGAGAGGTTGGCGGGGCGGCAGTGCCGCGTGTGCCAGGTCGAGGCGGAGGAAGTGCGCCGAGCGGCTTGCGCGGTAGCCGCGCTTCTCCGCGAAGGTGCGGTTCGCGGGGGTGTCCGTGACGAAGGCGAAGAGCTTCGTCGCGCCGAGGGCGGCCAGATGCTCCTCTGCTCTGCGCACGAGCAGGGAGCCTGCGCCTCGGTGCTCCCGGTTCGGGTGCACGTACACGTTCAGGTAGCCCTGGCCGGGCTCCGGGCTGTCGTACGCGATGCCCACCTGGGCCGTGCCGATGATTTCGCCGTTCTCCTCGGCGACCAAGGGGCGGAAGTGGGCGTCCGGGTGGGCGTGCGCGACGTCGTAGGCGATGGACTCGGCCGTGCAGAGCATGAAGGGGAGGGCCAGCTGCCGGATCCGGGCGAAGCCCTCGGCGTCTGCCGGGTCTGCCGGGCGGAAGTCGCGGACGATCACTGTCATGTTGCTGACGCTACGTGGGGGTGGGTTTCTCTTAGACACATCTTACGCTGCCGACG
>NZ_JAAKZX010000236.1 GCF_011045025.1 Streptomyces ureilyticus | reverse complement strand
GGGTACGGATCGCGACACCGGCCGGACCGGACGCCACGAACGGCTCCACCACCTCCCGCAGCCCGCCCATCCGTCACCCCCGCCCAGCTTCGCCCCGAAAACCCCAACCCTGTCACCGCATCCAACGAGACCGGCCCGTAAAGGTCACGCATTCGACACCAGCACCTCCGTTCCCCTCCCCAAAGGCGGGCACGATGACCGTCCGGCGCATAACGCCAAGGAGCGCTGGGGCTCACTCCCGTTCACCAGAACACGATCGAGCGCACTCCAACTGGAACAGCTCGTTACCCCGGTTCGACATGGGCGACTGACGCCGCAGGTCCGGCGCGGACTCGCGACGTGCTGTATGTTGAGCGCCATGCGAGACGGTACGTATCGACTCGCGTGCTTATCGCTCGGCATCGCCGACCCTGCCGCTCACGACCGAACCGCAACCGACCCCGAAGGGCGCCCATGCAGCACTTCATCGACGCCGCACCGGGCATCCGCCTGTGGGTGGAGGAACACGGCCCCGCCGACGCCCCTCCACTTCTGCTGATCATGGGAGCCCAGGCATCGGGCGTGGGCTGGCCGGACGAACTGGTGCACACGCTGGCCGCCCATCACCGCGTCATCCGTTACGACCACCGCGACACCGGCCGCTCCACCTGGTCCTTCGACGAGCGGCCTTACCCCATCACCGCCCTCGCCGAGGACGCACTCGCCGTACTGGACGGCCTCGGCATCCAACGTGCCCACGTGGTCGGCCTGTCGCTGGGCGGAATGCTGGCCCAGCTCCTGATCACCGACCACCCCGACCGACTGCTCAGCGCCACCCTGATGGGAACCTGTGCGCTCAGCACCGCCCCGTACGTCCACCCGGACGGAACCCGGACGCCCGCCGAGGAGCTCCCCGGAATCGCGCCCCACGTCCTGGAGATGTGGGCCCGGCCCGTCCAAGACCGGGGACTGGAGGCCGAGTTGGACCGACGAGTCGAACACTGGCGGGCACTGGGTGGCGAGCGGATCCCCTTCGACGCGGAGTACTTCCGTGACCTCGAGCGGAAGATCATCGAACACACCGGGCACCACATCGCCGGCACCGCGCACGGCCGTGCCGACGACTCCGGCATGGTCCGCACCGACGAACTCGCCAAGACCGACGTGCCCACCCTCGTGATCTCCGCGCCCGCCGAGCCCGTCTTCCCTCCGCCGCATCCGCAGTACCTCGCCCAGGTGATCCGCGGTGCGCGCCTCGTCGAGATCCCCGGCATGGGGCACGCACTGCCCTGCCCGGTGCTCGGCCCACTCGCCTCCGCGATCCTCGGCCACGCGTCGCAGGTCCAGCGGCAGAGCTCCTGAGACCGAAACTTCACAGGTCGGAGCTCCCTCCTGTCATGGGAATGATTTGAGGGGGTCCAAGCCTTCCTTATAATCGGAAGGTCAAGTTCCCTCGCAGACCCCTTCAGGAGGTCACCCCCGTGAACACGGTCCTCGGACGCCGGGCCCGCATTCTGGCCGCCACCACCGCGACGGCCGGGCTGGTGCTCGTGGCCGGCTGTTCCTCGGGTGACGGGGGTGGGGAGACCGTCAAGGGGGTCTCGATCGTGAAGGCGGGGCAGCTCACGACCTGCACGCACCTTCCGTATCCGCCGTTCCAGTCGGAGATCGACGGCAAGGTGCAGGGCTTCGACGTCTCGCTGATCGACCTGGTCGCCAAGGACCTGGGCGTGAAGCAGGACATCCTGGACACGCCGTTCGAGAACTTCAAGACCGGCGCGTTCCTCAACTCCGGGGAGTGCGACCTCGCCGCGGCCGGCATGACGATCACCGACGAGCGCAAGAAGAACGTCGATTTCTCCGACCCGTACTTCGACGCCACCCAGGCCGTCCTCGTCGACAAGAAGAGCGGCATCGGCTCGTTCGACGCTCTGAAGGGCAAGAAGCTGGGCGCCCAGGCGCAGACGACGGGCGAGGAGTACGCGAAGGGCAAGGGCTTCGACCCGGTCTCCTTCGAGAGCTCCGACGCGGTCCTCAACGGCCTGCGCACCGGCCAGGTCCAGGCTGTCATCATCGACTACCCGGTCGTCCAGGGCTGGCTCAAGGACAAGGCGAACGCCAATGCCTTCCAGGTCGTCGACAACCTC
Source organism: Streptomyces ureilyticus (assembly GCF_011045025.1). GTDB lineage: Bacteria > Actinomycetota > Actinomycetes > Streptomycetales > Streptomycetaceae > Streptomyces > Streptomyces ureilyticus. The sequence goes on along the minus strand of NZ_JAAKZX010000236.1, from coordinate 11,257 downwards.
AACACCGGTGAGCAGTACGGCTTCTCGGTGAAGAAGGGCAACACCGAGCTCGTCCAGGCCATCAACAAGGCGCTCAAGGACGCGAAGGCCGACGGCACGTACAAGAAGCTGTACGAGCAGTGGATCGGCCCATACGCCGCGGGCGCCGCCTCCGCTTCCCCGTCCCCCGCCTCATGAGCAAGGCCGACACCCACGTCCAGCCACGCAAGCAGGGACTGACCAGGCGCCAGAAGCGCGCCGTCTCGCGGGGCATCCAGTACGCGGTATTCGTCGCCGCCCTGGTCGCCCTCGGCGTCACGGCCGACTGGGGCCGGCTGCAGAACCAGTTCGCCCAGGCCGACCTGGCGAAGGAACTGTTCCCGGACATCATCACGCTGGCCCTGCGCAACACCGTGCTCTACACGTTGTCCGGCTTCGTGTTCGGCCTCGTCCTCGGCATGGTCATCGCGCTCATGCGGCTCTCGCCGGTGGGTCCGTACCGCTGGCTCGCCGGCCTCTACATCGAGTTCTTCCGCGGACTGCCCGCCCTCCTGATCTTCATCTTCGTGGGCGTCGCCGTTCCGCTGGCCTTCCCGGGCACGGAGATCCCCGGCGGTACGTACGGGAAGGTCGCCCTCGCGCTCGGTCTGGTGGCCGCCGCGTACATGGCGGAGACGATCCGCGCGGGCATCCAGGCGGTGCCCAAGGGGCAGATGGAGGCGGCCCGTTCGCTGGGCTTCTCGCATGCGCGCGCCATGGTCTCGATCATCATCCCGCAGGCGTTCCGCATCGTGATCCCGCCGCTCACCAACGAACTCGTCCTCCTCTTCAAGGACTCCTCGCTGGTGCTGTTCCTCGGTGTCACCCTCGAAGAGCGTGAACTCGCCAAGTTCGGCCGGGACTTGGCGAGCGAGAGCGCCAACTCCACGCCGATCCTGGTCGCGGGCCTGTGCTATCTGCTGGTCACGGTCCCGCTCGGTTTTGTCGTACGCCGTCTTGAGGCGAAGGCCGGGGAGGCCACCAAATGAGCACGGAAGTCTCTTCGGCGGCACCGGAGATCCAGGTCAAGGGCCTGCACAAGTCCTTCGGCGACAACGAGGTGCTGCGCGGCATCGACCTGGAGATCGGCCGCGGCGAGGTCGTGTGCGTCATCGGCCCGTCTGGCTCCGGCAAGTCCACGCTGCTCCGCTGCGTGAACCTCCTGGAGGAGCCCACCAAGGGCCAGGTCTTCGTCGGCGGCACCGAAGTCACCCATCCCGACGTGGACATCGACGCCGTACGCCGCCGGATCGGCATGGTCTTCCAGCAGTTCAACCTCTTCCCGCATCTGTCCGTCACCGAGAACCTCGCCCTGCCGCAGCGCCGCGTACTGGGCCGCGACAAGGCGGAGGCGGCGAAGGTGGCCGCCGACAACCTGCGGCGCGTCGGCCTCTCCGAGAAGGCGGACGCGTACCCGTCCTCGCTCTCCGGCGGCCAGCAGCAGCGCGTGGCGATCGCCCGCGCGCTCGCCATGGGCCCCGAGGTGATGCTCTTCGACGAGCCCACCTCCGCGCTCGACCCCGAACTCGTCGGCGACGTCCTCGCCGTGATGCGCATGCTCGCGAACGAGGGCATGACGATGATGGTCGTCACCCACGAGATGACCTTCGCGCGCGAGGTCGCCGACCGGGTCGTGTTCATGGACGACGGCGTGATCGTCGAGGACGGCTCGCCTGAGCAGGTCATCGGCAACCCGGCCCATGAGCGGACGAGGCACTTCCTGTCCCGGCTGCTCGATCCCGCGATGGCCGATGTGGAGGAAGAGGTCTCCGACCAGGTGGGCAAGGGGGAGTAGTACCCGGCTGACTAAAGTGCAGTACATGAGCGATCGCGCGGTGCTGCACGTGAAGGGGCGGGTGCTCGTCGGCCCCGACGACGCCCGGGACGAACTCTGGGTGATCGACGGCAGAGTCTCCTACGAGCGTCCCGTCGGCGCCCGTGATGTCCGTACGGTCCAGGGCTGGGCCCTCCCCGGCCTCGTCGACGCGCACTGCCACGTCGGGCTCGACACCCGCGGCCCCGTGCCGGAGGACGTCGCCGAGAAGCAGGCACTGACCGACCGCGACGCCGGTGCCCTCCTCATCAGGGACGCCGGTTCGCCCTCCGACACCCGCTGGATCGACGACCGCGAAGACCTCCCGAAGATCATCCGGGCCGGCCGCCACATCGCCCGCACCCGCCGCTACATCCGCAACTTCGCGTGGGAGATCGAGCCGGACGATCTCGTCGCATACGTGGCTCAGGAGGCCCGGCGCGGTGACGGCTGGGTCAAGCTGGTGGGCGACTGGATCGACCGCGGAACCGGAGACCTGGGCGCCTGCTGGCCGCGCGACGCGGTCGAGGCGGCCATCGCCGAGGCCCATCGACTCGGCGCGCGCGTCACCGCACACTGCTTCGCCGAGGACTCCCTGCGGGACCTGGTCGAGTCCGGCATCGACTGCATCGAGCACGCCACGGGCCTGACCGAGGACCTCATCCCCCTCTTCGCCGCACGCGGCGTCGCCATCGTCCCCACCCTCGTCAACATCGCCACGTTCCCGAGCCTCGCGGCCGGCGCCGAGTCCAAGTACCCGCGCTGGTCCGCCCATATGCGACGGCTCCACGAGCGCCGCTACGACACCGTGCGGTCCGCATACGACGCGGGCATCCCGGTGTACGTAGGGACCGACGCCGGCGGTTCCCTCGCGCACGGGCTGGTGGCCGGGGAAGTGGCGGAGCTGGTGACCGCCGGGATCCCTCCGGTCGAGGCACTGTCGGCCACGACGTGGGGTGCGCGGGCGTGGTTGGGACGGCCCGGCCTTGAGGAGGGGGCGCCCGCGGACCTCGTGGTGTACGACGGGGATCCGCGGGCGGATGTACGGGTGCTGGCCGCTCCGCGGAGGGTGGTGCTGAACGGGAAGGTTGTCGGCTAGCGGGTGCTTTCGCCCCCGTGGCCCGCCAGCGTCATCGCCCGGTCCAGCGCCTGAAGGAAGCCGTTCACCGTCGCCCGGTCCCGGACCGCCAGGCGTAGCCAGTCCTCGCCCAGCCCCGGGAACGTATCCCCACGGCGCACCGCGTAGCCAAGGGTGCGTAGGTGGTGGCGTACGGCCGCCGCGCGGGGGAGACGTATGAGGACGAAGGGGCCCTCGGCGGGCTCGGTCACGGACAGGCCGTCCGGGGCGAACTCCTGGAGCCCGGCGACGAGATGGGCTCGGTCGGCGGCGACGCGGTGGGCCGCTTCGGCCTCTTCCGCCAGGGCCCGCGGGGACATGCAGGCCTCCGCCGCCGCGAGGGCCGGCGTGGACACCGGCCACAGCGGTTGCGCCCGCTCCAGATCCGCGATCACCTCCGGAGGAGCGAGCACGTAGCCGATCCGCAGCCCGGCCAGACCCCAGGTCTTGGTGAGGCTGCGCAGTATCACCAGGCCGGGGACGTCCGTTCGCCCGGCAAGGGCCTCGCGCTCTCCCGGTACCGCGTCCATGAACGCCTCGTCGACCACCAACGTCCTTCCCGGGCGGGCGAGTTCGGCGATCCTCGCGGCCGGGTGGAGGACGGACGTCGGATTGGTCGGGTTGCCGATCAGCACCAGGTCCGCGTCCTCGGGGACGGCCGAGGGGGCGAGGCGGAAGCCGTCCTCGGGGCGCAGCAGGACCCGGCCCACCGTGTGGCCGGCGTCCCGCAGCGCCGCCTCCGGCTCGGTGAACTGCGGGTGCACCACCACCGGCTTACGTACCTTCAAGGCGCGGGCGAGCAGCACGAAGGCCTCCGCCGCGCCCGCGGTGAGGAGCACGTGCTCGACAGGGAGCCCGTGCCGGGCGGCCACCGCCGCACGCGCGGGCCGCCCGTCCGGGTAGGCGGCCAAGCCGGTCAGTGACTCGGCGATGCGGTCGCGCAGCCACGTCGGTGGGGTGTCTGCGCGGACGTTCACCGCGAGGTCGACGAGGGCCGAGCCGTCGTCTCGTACCTCGGCGTCACCGTGGTGACGAAGGTCGTGTGCCCGGTTCTCGGTTCCCTCGGTTCTCTCAGTGGACATGGGAGTGTGCATGCCCGTGGTGATGGCCGTCGTGGTGGTGATCGTCGTCGTCCGGATGGAAGTGCGGCTGCTGCGGCATGCCCACCTTGTCTTCGAAGCCCGGCAGCGCGATGCGGTAGACGCAGGAGTCGCAGTTCATCCGGAGGTCGCCGGCCACGGCTTCCCGGTAGCGCTCCATCACCAGGTCGAGCAACTCCGGCTCCGGGCCGATGACTTCGGCCGACCGCACCTCGATCTCCGGGTGCGCCGCCGCCCAGCCCTCGGTCTGCAGCCGCACCCGGTCCGGCAGGATGCCGGTGAACAGGAAGTAGGGGAGCACGACGATCCGGCGGGCGCCCAGCCTCACGCAGCGGTCGAGGCCGGACGGCACATCCGGCGCCGCCAGCGAAACGAAAGCCGTCTCCACGCCCGCGTACCCCCGCCCCTCCCACAGCAGCCGCGCCGCCTTGTGGACCTCCGCGTTGGCATCCGGGTCGGTCGAGCCGCGGCCGACGAGGAGGACGGTCACATCGGCCCGGTCGAAGGGCGTGCGCGCCGTAGCACCGAGCGCCTCGTCGAGCCTTCGCTCCAGCACGGTGAGCAGCGCGGGGTGCGGGCCGAGCGGGCGCCCGTACGAGTACGAGATCCCCGGGTGCCGTTCCTTCTCACGGGCCAGCGCCGCCGGAATGTCACCCTTGGCGTGCCCGGCGGACACGAGCATCAGCGGGACGGCGGCGAAACGGCGTACCCCTCGCTCGACCAGCTCCGTCACGGCGTCGCCGAGCGGCGGCGGGGACAGCTCGATGAAGCCGCCCGCGACGGGGAGTTCGGGAGTGCGGCGGCCCAACTCCCGCACGAAGTCACGGAAGGCCTCGGCGCCCGCGTCGTCCCGGGTACCGTGTCCGGCGATGAGCAGGGCGGGCGGCTGGGACGTGGTCACGGTTTCTCCTTCAAGGGCGCAGAGGCCTCGGATACGGCGGTGGGAACTGGCGAAACGGGTGGAACTGGGGGTACGGAGTGATACAGCAGGGCGTTCAGTGCCGCCGCGGCGACCGCCGAACCGCCCTTCTCGGAGACGTTGCTGACGGCGGGCAGCCCGCTCTCGCGCAACGCGGCCTTGGACTCCGCCGCGCCGACGAAACCGACGGGCAGACCGATGACGAGCGCCGGAGCGGCGTCCAGCGTCAGCAGCTCCTCCAGCGCGGTCGGAGCGCAGCCGATCACCCAGAGCGCACCGGGCCCGACCTGCTCGTACGCGAGCCGGATCGCATGCGCCGAACGGGTCAGCCCGGGACCGGACTCGGCGTCCTTCAGCCGGCACACGGTCTCGCGCCGGGTGATGCCCGCCGCGACCATCTCCACGTCCACCACGACGGGCGCCCCGTCGTGCAGCGCGGCATGGGCCTTCTCCAGCGCGGCCTCGTCCATGACGAGATCCTCCGCGTACGCGAGGTCGGCCGCCGAGTGGATCACCCGCTCCACGACCGCGCGCGTCAAGGGAGGGAAATGCGAGGTGTCGAGCCGGGCGCGCAGCCGCCGGAAGGACTCCCGCTCGATCGGGTGAACGACACGGGACTCCGGGAACACTTGGCTCACTCGGTTCACTGAGGCTCCTCCTGCCAGCGGTAGCCGCGCGGCGTGACCATACGGCCCGCGATCTCACGGGTCGCCGTGTTGCCCACCGTCACGACCGTCATCATGTCCACGGTGGCCGCGTCGAGTTCGGCGAGCGTGGTGAGGCGGCTGGACTCGTCCGGACGCGAGGCGTTGCGTACGACACCGACGGGCGTCGTCGGCTTCCTGTGCGCGGCGAGGAGCGCCAGAGCCTTGGGAAGCTGCCAATCGCGGCCCCGGCTACGGGGGTTGTAGAACGTCACCACGATGTCCGCCTCCGCGGCGGCCCTTACCCGCCGCTCGATGATCTCCCACGGCGTGTGCAGGTCCGACAGGCTGATCGACACGTGGTCATGACCGAGCGGCGCCCCCAGGATCGCTCCTGCCGCGAGCGCGGCGGTCACTCCCGGCACTCCGACCACGTCGATGTCGTCGGACGCCTCCGCGAGCGCGGGCGAGGCCATCGCGTACACACCCGCGTCCCCGCTGCCGATCAGCGCGACAGCGTGACCAAGTCGGGCTTCCGCCACGGCGGTTCGAGCTCGTTCCTCCTCCGCGCCGAGTCCGGATTCCAGGATCCGGGTGCCGGGGCGTAGCAGGTCGCGGATCTGGTCGACGTACTGGTCGAGGCCGACGAGCACGGAGGCGCGGCGCAGTTCGTCCTTGGCGCGTGGGGTGAGGAGGTCGCGCGCGCCGGGACCGAGGCCGACGACGGCGAGTCGGCCGCGGGGCGGACGCCGTACGACGGCACAGGTCGCCATCGCTGGCTGTGCGGGTTGTCCGGGCTGACTGGGCTGTCCCGGCCGTCCGGCCGACTTCCGCTTGGGCACGAGGAGTTCGCCACCCTGTACGAGCGCGGCGGCCTCCGCGACGGAGGGCGTACCGACGGCGGTCATCGGGGCGTCCGACGGGTTGGGCACGGCCACGGCCGCCAACTCCTTGGCGGAGTAGGTGACTAGAGGTACGCCCAGGCGGGCGGCTGCCTCCACGATGCCGGGCTCGTCGGCCTTGGCGTCGATGGTGGCGAGTTCGGCGACGGACTTGGCGGAGAGGCCGGCATCGCGCAGGGCGTCCTCGATGTTCTCCAACACCTCGTCCACGGAAGCGCCCTTGGAAGCGCCGACGCCGACGACGAGGGACGGCGGGCGGAGGACGACTTCGTGCGCGGCGGGCTCGGCCAGGCGGTCGCTGACGCGGATCGTGTACTGGCCTGCCGGGGTTACGGGAAGCGGAGGGAGCGGCCAGGGCACCTCCGCATCCAGGGCGACGGGCTCCCCGTCCAGCAGGGCCCGCGCCACGGCGGCGACCTCCCCCTCGACCGGAAAACCGAGCGTGTCGAGGCCGGGCACCCCGACCGCGTCCGTCGCCGTCGTCACCACGGGCTGCGCGCCGAGCAACTCACCCACCGCGCAGGCGAGTTCATTGGCACCGCCTCCGTGCCCGCCGACAAGGGACACGGCAAAGCGTCCGCCCTCGTCGACACACACGATCCCGGGATCGGACGCCTTGTCCTCCAACAGGGGCGCGACGAGCCGGACCACGGCCCCCGTCGCGAGGAAGCACACCAACTGCTCGCACTCCGCGAAGGCCCGCCGTACGGCATCGCCCACCGGGCCCTCGTACACCCGCGTACGATCCGGCCAGGCTGCGGCCACCCGTTCACGGGCCCTGGCACCCGCCGCCGTCGCCGAAATCAGGCCGATCACTGTGCAACTCCCTCGGTACGCGCCAGGGGCCGCACGCCCCACAGCAGAAAGACGGGATTGGTCGCCGCGAGCCGGGTCACGTCCCCGGGCAGCGGCGCGAGCCGGGACGACTGCAGGAGTACGCCATCACAGGTGTACCCGGCGGCCAGCAGCGCCTCCCGTGCCGCCGGAACCCGGTCCAGCGCGGCCATGGCGACCACGATCGCCCGCGGTGCCCGCCGCGCACAGGCCGTCACGATCGCGGGCAGCTCACGCCCGCCGCCTCCGATGAACACGGCGTCGGGGGCGGGGAGTTCGGACAGTACGGCGGGTGCGACGCCCTGTACGACGGCCACGTCGACGCCGTGCGCGGCGGCGTTGGCGCGTACGCGCTCCACGCCGTTCCCGCTCTTCTCGACGGCGGTCACGGCGGCCCCGAGCCGCGCGCACTCCACCGCGACCGAGCCGGAGCCCGCGCCGATGTCCCAGACATGGTCGCCGAGCCGCGGCGCGAGCCGGGCCAGCGCGAGGGCCCGTACCTCGAACTTGCTGATCATCGAGTCGCGGTACGTGAACTCGGCCTCGTCCAGGGCCCATTGGGTGGGCCCGGGTGGTGGCCCGGCGATCGTGCGTACGGGGGAGAGGACACGTGACTCGTCGAGGCACAGCACGACGCTGACCGCCGGGCCCCAGTCGCGGGCGGCGGCTTCGGCGGGGGTGACCCGTTCGAGGCGTTCGTCGGGGCCGGCGCCCAGGGACGAGGCCACGATGAGGACGCGCTCGCTCGAGGGCGGGGGCGAGTGTGACTGCAGCGCGGCGCCCAGCTCTGCCGGTCCGGCGCCCGGGCCGGTCAGTACCGCCACCTTCGGGTGGGCTCGGCAGACGTTCACCGCGGTGTGTGGGTCGCGGCCGTGGGCGCTCACCACGATTGCGTCGTCCCAGGTCAGGCCCAGTCGGGCAAAGGCGGTGGCGATGGATGAGACGGCGGGGCGTACGTCCAGGGCTTCGGTGCCGAAGCGGTCGGCCAGGGCTCGTACGATGCCGAAGAAGCCGGGGTCTCCGGAGGCCAGTACGACGATGCGTTGCTGATCCGCCGGCTTCGCCATGGCCTGTTCGATCGCGTCGAGGGCGGGGGGCAGCGGGCCGAGGACGATCCGTTCCGCCGTGTCCGGCAGGCGGGCCGCCGCCAGGTGCCGACGGGCGCCTACGACGAGCGTCGCCGCGGCCAACTCGGCCTCGGCGTCCGGAGGAAGGGGCGACCCCGTTCCCGTACCGATGACGGTGATCCCCGTTGTGATCATGGGGTGGCACCTCGGGTACGCAGCACCCTACGTGCCTCGGGGTCCGCCTTGCGGAAGCCGTGGAAGTGGCCCGGGTGGTAGAGGTGCGAGCGGGTGCCGTGCGCGTCGAGGGCCGGGCCGACCAGGAACAGCGTGTGCTTCCACAGCTTGTGCTCCTTGACGGTCTCCTCCAGCGTGCCGATCGTGCACTTCACGATCAGTTCCTCGGGCCAGGTCGCCTGGTACGCGACCACGACCGGCGTCGTCGTCGGGTAGCCGCCCTCCAGCAGCTCCCGTACGAGCTGGCCGCTGCGGGCGGCGGACAGGAACAGCGCCATGGTGGTGCCGTGGCGTGCGAACTCGCGGACCTCCTCGCCCGGTGGCATGGGCGTCTTGCCGCCGCCGAGGCGGGTGAGGATCACGGACTGGGCGATCTCGGGGATGGTCAGTTCGCGCCCGGCCAGCGCGGCGACGGCGGAGAAGGAGGAGACGCCGGGGATGATCTCGGTCTCGATGCCGATGTTCTCGCACCGGTCGACCTGCTCCTGCGTGCCGCCCCACAGCGCCGGGTCGCCGGAGTGGATGCGGGCCACCTTGAGGCCTTCCGCTGCGGCTCGTTCGTACACGGCGACGACGTCCTCGAGCGACATGGTCGCCGAGTCGAGGATCTCCGCTCCTTCGCGCGCGTGCTCCAGGACCTCCTCCTGCACCAGGCTGGCTGCCCAGATGACGATGTCTGCCTCTGCGATGGCGCGGGCCGCGCGGAACGTGAGCAGGTCGGCCGCGCCGGGCCCGGCGCCTACGAAGGTCACCTTGGGGGTGGGGGCGTCGGGCATGGGGTTCCTCTCGTGTGGGCTGGGGTGGTGGCCTGCGGCGCTTCTTCTCCAGCCCCGCCCCTTCCCGGCTGTATCAATGTGCGGCTCCGCCGCGGGAGGGGCTTCGCCCCCAGACCCCCGATCGGCCTGAACGGCCTCGTCCTCAAGCGCCGGACGGGCTGGTTGTGCCTGGGGTAGGTGGGTCTGTGCGGGTGGGTGGGCGTCGGTCGGCCTTGCGGCCTCGTCCTCAAACGCCGGACGGGCTGGAAGCGGCTGAGCGTTCACAGCTTTCCGCCGCGTTTGCCGTGGCGTTGAGCTGGGGCGATGAGGGTGGAGAGGTAGGGCAGGGGAGTGCCGTCCAGGTCGGACGCAGAGCGGATCGACTCGTCGGGCAGGCCCAGTGCCGAACCCCATACCGCGTCATCGAGCCGCCCGGTTTCCCGTAGCGCGGCGGCCACCTCCTCCGCCAGGCGGCCGAACTTGTACGCGACCACCGTGCCCGGGCCGCTCAGCGCGTCCTTCAGCACTGCGGCGCCGGCCGTGACGGGGACCAGGGTGAGTGGCTCGGTGCCCTCGGTCAGTACGGCACCGGAACGGGCCGCGAGATCCTGCATCGCGGTGATGCCGGGCACCGTTTCGACGAGCGTGCCCGGGGCCAACTCCTCGATGGTCTGCGCGAGATAGGTGAACGTGGAGTACACGTTCGGGTCGCCGATGGTCGCGAAGGCGACCGATGCGTGGATGCGCAGCAACTCGGCCACCCGTGCACCGGCAGCGTCCCACGCGGCCTCCCGCCGCCCGCGGTCCGACCGCTCGTTGAGCGCGAACACGACCCGTACGACCTTGTCCTCGGGCACGTAGTGCAGCACGGTGGCCTCGGCCCGCCCGCGCTCGCCCGTCTCCATCACGGGAACGACGACCACATCCGCCATGCGGAGAGCATTGACCCCCTTGACCGTCACGAGCTCCGGGTCCCCGGGGCCCACTCCGACTCCGATCAGCCTGCTGCTGCTCATGACGTCCGGCACCTCTCCACGAACCGACGGGCGACGCCGGGTGCGGACGCCCAGTGCGTGTGCACGTAACTCGCGTGCACACCTTGTTGTACGAAACCTTCGACCCGCCGTTGAGGAGCATGGAGCCCCCAGGCGGGAGCGGCCCCCGCGCCCGGCTCGACGACCGTGCGGTGAAACTCGTGCCCGCGCATCCGTGTCCCGGCCACGGCGAGCACGCTGTCGCTCACGGCCACGGCCTCCCGATACCCGAGGGTCAACCGCTCGCCCATACGGGCAGTCGCGTCCAGCACGCCGCACATCGGCTGACCGTCGAGCTCGCGGGAGAGGTAGAGGAGGCCGGCACATTCGGCGGAGACGGGAGCGCCACTGAACGCGAGTTCGGCTATGGCTTTGCGCAGGGGTTGGTTGGCGGACAGTTCGGCGGCATACACCTCCGGGAACCCGCCACCGATGACCAACCCGGCGGTATCGGCGGGCAGTTGCTCGTCATGGAGGGGGTCGAAAGTGACGACTTGGGCTCCGGTGGCGGCAAGCAGCTCGGCATGCTCGGCGTAGGAGAAGGTGAAGGCGGGCCCGCCGGCGATGGCGACGACAGGGGCCGCCTTCGGCTGGTTCGGGGCTGTTGGCCCGGCCAGTTCAGTTGAGCCCAGGCCGACACCACGCAGCCCGTCCGGCGTTTGAGGACGAGGCCGTTCAGGCCGATAAGGGGGCGTGCTCGCGCAGCAGCCGGGCGGCGCGCACGATCTGCGCCGGTAGGCGGCTGGTCTGTGGCGGTGTGCCGCCGGTGCAGCTCGCCACATCCAGCAGGCGGTCCAGTTCCGCCTCGCATGCTTTCTGG
>NZ_JAAKZX010000235.1 GCF_011045025.1 Streptomyces ureilyticus | reverse complement strand
GAGGGACGGCGGGGTCCGGCATGGTGGACGTTCCCTCCACTCAAGGCGGCTCGAATGGATGAAACGTACACTTCGCAGTCGCTTTCCGGCCACCTAATGTCGGTGCTCGTCACCCGCCGGCGACATCGAGCTCGACCGAGGAGGGCCCCGTGGCCGTCGACTACACAGTCATCGTCGTCTATCTGGCAGGCATGCTGGCCATGGGCTGGTGGGGCATGCGCCGCGCCAAGTCGAAGAGCGAGTTCCTGGTGGCGGGCCGCCGCCTGGGCCCCACCATGTACTCCGGCACCATGGCCGCGATCGTCCTCGGCGGCGCGTCCACCATCGGCGGCGTCGGTCTCGGGTATCAGTACGGGCTCTCCGGCGCCTGGATGGTCTTCACCATCGGCCTCGGGCTTCTCGCCCTGTCCGTCTTCTTCTCCGCCCGCATCGCCCGGCTGAAGGTCTACACCGTCTCCGAGATGCTCGACCTGCGCTACGGCGGACGGGCCGGCGTCATCTCCGGCGTCGTCATGTGGGCGTACACGCTGATGCTCGCCGTCACGTCCACCATCGCGTACGCCACGATCTTCGACGTCCTCTTCGACATGAACCGCACGGTCGCGATCGTCCTCGGCGGCTCGATCGTGGTCGCGTACTCGACGCTCGGCGGCATGTGGTCCATCACGCTGACGGACATGGTGCAGTTCGTGGTCAAGACGATCGGCGTACTGCTCCTGCTGCTCCCCATCGCGGTCGTCAAGGCGGGCGGCTTCGGCGCGATGAGGGACGAGCTGCCGACGTCGTACTTCGATCCGCTGGGCATCGGCGGCGAGACGATCTTCACGTACGTCCTCATCTACACCTTTGGCATGCTGATCGGGCAGGACATCTGGCAGCGCGTGTTCACCGCACGCAGTGACCGGACCGCCAAGTGGGGCGGCACGGTCGCGGGCACCTACTGCCTGGCGTACGCGCTCGCCGGCGCCGTCATCGGTACGGCGGCCAAGGTGCTCTACCCGAAGCTCGGCAGCGCGGACGACGCCTTCGCGACCATCGTGAAGGACGAACTCCCCATGGGGGTACGGGGGTTGGTGCTCGCCGCGGCGCTGGCCGCCGTGATGTCGACGTCCTCGGGTGCTCTCATCGCCTGCGCGACCGTCGCGAACAACGACATCTGGTCGCGGTTGCGAGGGGCCGTCCGACCGTCCGAGGAGCAGCACGACGAGGTCAGGGGCAACAGGGCCTTCATCCTCATCATGGGCGTCGCGGTGATCTGTACGGCCATCGCGCTCAACAACGTCGTCGAGGCCCTGACCGTCGCCTACAACCTCCTCGTCGGCGGCCTCCTCGTCCCCATCCTCGGCGGCCTGCTGTGGAAGCGCGGCACCGCCCAGGGCGCGCTGGCCTCCGTCACGGTCGGCGGCCTCGCGGTCATCGCGCTGATGGCGACCTACGGAATCCTCGCCAACGAGCCCATCTACTACGGGCTGCTGTCCTCGCTGGCAACGTACGTGATCGTCTCGCTGGCCACACCCGCCACCGATGCCGCCGTGCTCACCGCCTGGCGCGAGCGACTGGCAGGCCGGGCTCCCGAACCCGTGTCCGAACCCGTTCCGGCTCCCCACTAGAGTCGGCCGTGCAGTACATACGCGACGAAGCGTAGGAAAGAAGGCAGAACAACCATGAGCAGCAACGAGACGCCCCGCGGCCCCGTCGACTCGTCCCGCATTCCGCGGTACGCGGGTCCCGCGACCTTCGCCCGGCTGCCCCGCCTCGACGAGGTGGGCGCCGCCGACGTCGCGGTGGTGGGCGTGCCGTTCGACGCGGGCGTCTCGTACCGGCCGGGTGCCCGGTTCGGCGGGAACGCGATCCGGGAGGCCAGCCGTCTCCTGCGCCCGTACAACCCCGCGCAGGACGCGTCCCCGTTCGCCCTCGCGCAGGTCGCGGACGCCGGGGACATCGCCGCGAACCCGTTCGACATCAACGAGGCCGTGGAGAGCGTCGAGAGGGCTGCGGACGAACTCCTCGGCACCGGCGCCCGGTTGATGACCCTCGGCGGCGACCACACCATCGCGCTCCCCCTCCTGCGATCGGTCGCGAAGAAGCACGGCCCGGTCGCGCTGCTCCACTTCGACGCGCACCTCGACACCTGGGACACGTACTTCGGCGCGGAGTACACGCATGGGACACCGTTCCGGCGGGCGGTCGAGGAGGGGATCCTCGACACCTCGGCGCTGTCGCACGTGGGCACGCGCGGCCCGCTGTACGGCAGGCAGGACCTGGACGACGACGAGAAGATGGGCTTCGGCATCGTGACGTCGGCGGACGTGATGCGACGCGGCGTCGACGAGGTGGCGGACCAGTTGCGGCAGCGCATCGGCGACCGTCCGCTCTACATCTCCATCGACATCGACGTCCTGGACCCGGCGCACGCGCCCGGCACGGGTACGCCGGAGGCGGGCGGCCTGACGTCCCGCGAACTCCTGGAGATCCTCCGGGGGTTGGCCTCCTGCAACCTCGTCTCGGCGGACGTCGTGGAGGTCGCGCCCGCGTACGATCACGCCGAGATCACGTCGGTCGCCGCGTCCCACACGGCGTACGAACTGACGACGATCATGTCCCGCCAGATCGCGCGGGCTCGCGAGAAGCCCTGTAAGGAGACCGAGGCCAAGTGACGCACGACCACGACCTGGTACTCCGCCCCACACCCGCGCAGACCGATGCCGCCCTCAACCCTCCCCCCGGCCGCATCGGCGGCGACCTGGTCGTGGAGACCCTCTCCGGTCTCGGCGCGACAACGGTCTTCGGTCTCCCCGGCCAGCACGCCCTGGGCCTGTTCGACGCGCTCCGCCGCTCCTCGCTCCGGTACATCGGCCTGCGCGTCGAGAACAACGCGGGCTTCGCGGCAGACGCGTACGGCCGTATCACCGGCGAGGCGGCCCCGCTGCTGCTCTCGACGGGCCCGGGCGCGCTCACGTCCCTGGCCGCACTCCAGGAGGCGGCGGCGGCGAGCGCTCCGGTGCTGGCGATCAGCAGCCAGATCCCGACGGCGGGCCTGGGCGGCGGCCGCCACGGCTACCTCCACGAACTCCCGGACCAGCAGGCGTCCTTCAGGGGTGTGGTGAAGTCGGTCCATACGGTCCGTACGCAGTCACAGATCCCGTCAGCGATCGCGGCGGCGTGGCAGTCGGCGCTGACGGCTCCGCACGGGCCGGTGTGGGTGGAGATCCCGCAGGACGTACTGCTGGCCGAGACGCTGCTGCCCGAGGTGACGGCGCCCGACGCGACGCCCGAGGAGCTGGTCCCGCGCCCCGAACTCACGGCGGTGGCCGCCCACTTGCTGTCAGGCGCGACCCGTCCGGCGATCATTGCGGGAGGCGGGGTCGTACGGGCGGACGCGTCGGGGAAGCTGCGGGCGCTGGCGGAGCGCATCCAGGCGCCGGTGGTCACCACGTTCGGCGGCAAGGGCGCGTTCCCTTGGACCCACCCCCTCTCCCTCCAGTCCTGGCTGGAGGACCGGCACACCACGGACTTCCTGGAGGACGCGGACGTACTTCTCGTCGTCGGCTCGGGCCTCGGCGAAATGTCCACGAACTACCGAACGTTCAAGCCCCGGGGCCGCCTGATCCAGATCGAGGCAGACCTAGGCAAGGTGGAATCCAACTACCCGGCACTCGGCATCCACGCCGACGCGAGGCTCGCGCTCTCCGCGCTGCTGGAGACGGTGGACGAGCGCACGGACGAGACGGCTCCCGAGCGGGTACGTACGCTCCTGGAACGGGTCCGCGCACGCATCGCTGCCCAGCAACTCACCCTGGAACAAGACGTGTTGGCGTCGATACGCCGAGCCCTCCCCCGGCGCTCCCCCTCCTTCTGGGACATGACGATCCTCGCCTACTGGGCCTGGTCGGCCTTCGACCCCCGCCACCCCAACACCATGCACTCGGCCCAGGGCGCGGGCGGCCTCGGCTACGCCTTCCCCGCCGCCCTGGGCGCCGCGGCAGCGGACCCCACCCATCCGGTCCTCGCGGTCTCCGGCGACGGCGGCGCCCTGTACTCCATCGCCGAACTCGCCACCGCGAAGCAGCACGGCTTCGACGTCACCTGGCTGATCATCGACGACGGCGGCTACGGCATCCTCCGCGAGTACATGACGGACACCTTCGGCGAGACGGCCGGGACTGAGCCCGAGACCGAGACCGAGTCGGCCACGGAGCTGTCCCGCCCGGACTTCGTGGCCCTGGCGGAGTCGTTCGGGGTGCCAGGGGCCCGTACGACTCCGGAAACCCTCGAAGCCGACCTGGCCAAGGCCCTCTCCACACCCGGCCCCGCGGTGCTGGTCCTCCCCGCTGTGCTACGGATGTTCGCGCCTACGCACCTGGGCTGACGGGCCTGGATGCCTCCAGACTGCCCCTGGTCCCACCGCTTGTCCGCGGCCCGCCCCGGGGCGTGGGTGACGAACACCACGTGACCCCCGTTTCAGGCTCACCCACTTCCTTAGGCATCCCGAGTGACGCGTCATCGGCCAGCCTGGTGCCGAGATCGTATGTGGGTACGAGGGTCGATTGCGTGACCTTTCCGTGGGTGTGTCGTTGATCGGATGACAGCACTGTGGGCGGGAGGGGGATCGGTGAGCCGGAGGCTGCCGCTCGGTGAGGGTGAGGCCGCCCGCACCGCCTGTGCCCGCAGTGTGCTGCGAGCGGGTGTGGAGGAGAAGACCGGCGAAGCCCTGTCGGCTGCTGTGTTGGCGGAGCAGGCGGGCTGGGCGGCGGATCTGGTGTCCGGCATGGCGGCCGCGCTACTGGCCGAGCATTGGAACAGTGCGGACGTTGACACGCTGGCAGCGGGTGAGGACGAGGTAGGCCGCCCGCTGCCGTCGAGTGCCTGGATGGCCCTGCGCCGCCTGGGCTGGACCGTCAGCCCGCCCGAGGGCATCCGTGTCAACGATCGCATCGTGCGCATGGCTCAAGAGCAGGCCGGGCGCACGCTGCGCTCGGCGAAGTGGCGCGCCGACCTCACCGCCGGAGTGCTCGCGACCTGGCCCGCCACCCCGGCCAGGCGCACGCCCACAGAGTGGGACGCGGTACGGGAGGCGGTGCCCGACGGGTGGTCCGTGCCCTCCAGCGTCATCTCCTCCCGCACCCGGCAGATCACCGCTTTCGCGAAGAAGCACGGCCAGATGTCGGCCGATGTCTTCGAGATGGAGGCCGAGCCCCGTATCGCGCGGATGCTGTTGCTGTCCGCCTGCGACGGGCAGCAGGCCACCATCGAACGCGCCGACGAGCCGGGCCGGGCCCTGCTGCGCATGCAGCTGCCCACCTGCCCCGACCCGCGGTCCTACGCGGACTGGCGGTGGGTGGCCTGCCCCATCAAGCTCCCGCCGACGATCCCCACCAGTGCGGTGCTACACCTGCCCACCCTGCGCCTCCACCAGGACACGGTGCGGGCCGATCTCGCCTACACCCACGCCGTCCCGAAGGCGCGGCGGAGCGGGCATGCGGTTGCGCTGGGCGTGGACTGGGGCCTGAACACCCTGCTGTCCGCCGGGGCCGCCCGACTGAACGACGACGGCACGATCACCGCCCTCGGCAGCGGTGGCATGTTCCGGGCCAACGGCATCCTTGCCAAGCAGCACCGACTGCGCCGCCTGTCCGAACATCTGCACGCCAAGGCCGACCACTACCAACGGCTCATCAACGGGGCCGAACACCACCTCCTGACCGGTCGGCACGCGATCCTGACCGACGAGATCCGGCACGTCTCCTCCCGGCGGTCAAGCCTCAACGACGCCCTAGCATGGTCTGCCGCCCGCTGGTCGGTGGACCATGCGATCACCGCCGGGGCGAGCGTGATCTACGTCGAAGACCTCCGCTCGATAGAAGCCCGCGGCATGGGCCGCACCATGAACACCCGCCTGTCCCAGCAAGTGCGCGGACAGATCGTGGACCGCATGCGGCACCTCGCTGCCGAGGCCGGTATCGCCGTGGTCACCGTCCCGGCGCGGAACACCTCGAAACACTGCCCGCAATGCCTGGACGTATTGCGGCACCACAAAGCCCCCGACCGGCTCACCACACCCGGCTGGAAGTGGGCCCTCTGCCACTCCTGCGGCTGGCAGGGCGACCGCGACCAGGGCGCTTGGAGACGTATCGCCGCACGCGGCCTGACCCACCAGGCCAAGACCATCACCGACCGCACCAGCGGTGTCATGATGATTCGCACGGTGATCGACAAGCTCGAAGCGGGCGCGATCGTCACACCAACCGCACCGAAGACCCGCCGGGAGGACCGGTCCAAGACCGGCCCCACCAGGCCTCGTTCCACACGCCCCGCGCCCAGGCGACGCAGGGCACCCTCCTCCGCCAGGCCCATGGGTCCGGCGGGCCAGCGTCCGGAGGGACACGCTCACACGGACCGGACCCGGCTGCCCCGCGCAGCCCACCGGCACCAGGGCGTGACGACGATCAGCACACCGGCCACCAGCCGACATCGGCCAGGCGGAGCAATCCTGGGCGCGGGGTTCCACCACCACGCCCACGCCACCCCTCCACGGTGGGAAATCCCAGGCCAGACACTGCGTCTGACATGGGATACCCAAGCTGATCAGAGACGCTGCGGAACACCAGTTCGCGCACAGGCAGAATAGGGACCATGCCGATACCCGGAACTCCCAGCCGCGCCGAACTCGTCGATCACCTCGTACGGACGCGCATCGCGGGCGATGTCGCCACCCCCCGCGAGAACAACCTCTCCCACTACCGCAAACTGGCGAACGGCGACCGCAACTACTGGCTCGGCCTTGAGCTCGGCGACCGCTGGACCGACGAGCAGGACGTGCTCGCGGTGATGGCGGAGCGTTGCGGGGTGAACGACGACCCGGAGTACCGCCACGGGCAGGACACCATCGATCCGGAGCTGACCATCGACGCCCTGGACCGGATGGCGTCGCGGCTGCGGAAAGCGGCGGCAGGGCAACAGCGGGTGCTGTTCGCGACGGGGCATCCCGGCGGGTTGCTGGATGTGCACCGGGCGACGGCGGCGGGGTTGCGGGCTGCCGGGTGCGAGATCGTGGTGATCCCGGACGGGCTGCAGACGGATGAGGGGTACGTGATGCAGTTCGCGGACGTGGCCGTTCTGGAGCATGGGGCCACGCTCTGGCACACGCATTCCGGAGAGCCGATGCGAGCGATTCTGGCCGGGCTGGAGCGCAAGGGCCGGCCGCTGCCCGACCTGGTCGTCGCCGACCACGGCTGGGCAGGTTTCGCCGGCCAGCAGGGCATCGACTCGATGGGGTACGCCGACTGCAACGACCCCGCACTGTTCCTCGCGGAATCCGAGGGCACGCTCCAGGTGACGATTCCCCTGGACGACCACGTCACGAGTCCGCGGCACTATGACCCGATGACGGCGTATCTGCTGGACGCGGCGGACCTCACGGCCACGGCCTGAGCCCCGGCCCACCCCCGGTGGAACCATCACCGGGGGATCCGTACCACACCTTCCTGGATCACCGTGATCGCCAGCTGCCCCTCCCGCGTATAGATCCGGGCCTGCCCGAGCCCTCGCCCACCCGACGCCGACGGCGACTCCTGGTCGTACAGGAGCCACTCGTCCGCCCGGAACGGACGGTGGAACCACATCGCGTGGTCCAGCGAGGCGCCGACCACGTCGCCCACGGCCCAGCCGCCCCGCCCGTGGGCGAGGAGGACGGAGTCGAGGAGCGTCATGTCGGAGACGTATGTGGCCAGGCAGACGTGCAGCAGGGGATCATCCACCAGCTTGCCGTTCGTGCGGAACCACACTTGGGAGCGCGGCTCACGCTCCTCCCCGACGCTGGCGAACGGCGGTGCGTCCACATACCGGAGGTCGACCGCGGCACGAGCCTCCAACAGCCGCTCCAGAACGCCCGGTTCCCAGAAGGCGTCCGCGTACTCCGGCAGGATCTCCTCCGCGGTCGGCAGCGTCTCGGGGTCGGGCGAGTCCGGCATGGGGGCCTGGTGCTCCAGGCCCTCCTCGTACGTCTGGAAGGAAGCCGAGAGGTGAAAGATCGGCTGTCCGTGCTGGACCGCGACGACCCTCCGGGTGGTGAAGGAACGGCCGTCGCGGATCCGGTCCACGGTGTAGACGATGGGCGCGCCGGGATCACCGGGGCGCAGGAAGTACGAGTGCAGGGAGTGGGCGAGCCGGTGCTCGGGAACCGTACGCCCGGCCGCGACCAGCGCCTGCGCCGCGACCTGCCCGCCGAAGACGCGCGGGACGACGGAGGGCTGGGACCGGCCGCGGAACATGTCCCGCTCGATCCGCTCCAGGTCGAGCAGATCGAGCAGGGAGTCGAGCGCCTCGCGCGGCTGACCTGCCTCGCGCGGCCGGTTTACTTCGCTTGCCTGGCTCATGATGTCCGTTGTGCCGTGGACTGATTTCTGACGGCCTACAGACCCATGTCCTTCGCGATAATCATCTTCATGACCTCGCTGGTGCCGCCGTAGATCCGGTTGACGCGGTTGTCGGCGTACAGACGGGCGATCGGGTACTCGTTCATGAAGCCGTAGCCGCCGTGCAGCTGGAGGCAGCGGTCGATGACGCGGTGCGCGACCTCGGTGCAGAACAGCTTGGCGCTCGCGGCCTCGGCCGGGGACAGCTCGCCCGCGTCCAGCGCTTCCAGGGAGCGGTCGGCGACGGCCTGCGCGGCGTCGACCTCGGCCTGGCAGGCGGCCAGTTCGAACTTGGTGTTCTGGAAGGAGGCGACGGTCTTGCCGAAGACCGTACGGTCCTGGACGTACTCCTTGGCGAACCGGACCGCCGCCGCGGCCTGCGCGTACGCACCGAAGGCGATGCCCCAGCGCTCCGAGGCGAGGTTGGTGCCGAGGTAGGCGAAGCCCTTGTTCTCCTCGCCGAGCAGGTCGTCGACCGGCACCTTCACATCGACGAACGCCAGCTCGGCGGTGTCGGAGGTCTTCAGGCCGAGCTTGTCCAGCTTGCGGCCGACGGAGTAGCCCTCGGACTTGGTGTCGACGGCGAACAGGGAGATGCCGAAGCGGCGGTCGTCCTCGCGCGGGGCGGAGGTGCGGGCGCAGACGATGACGCGGTCGGCGTGGACGCCGCCGGTGATGAAGGTCTTGGCGCCGTTGAGCACATAGTGCGTGCCGTCGTCGGAGAGCTTCGCGGTGGTCTTCATGCCGGCGAGGTCGGAGCCGGTGCCCGGCTCGGTCATCGCGAGGGCCCACATCTCCTCACCGGAGACGAACTTCGGCAGGAACCGCTTCTTCTGCTCGTCGGTGGCGAGCATCTTGATGTACGGCAGGCCGAGCAGCACATGCACGCCGGAGCCGCCGAAGGAGACACCCGCGCGGGCCGTCTCCTCGTACATGATGGCCTCGAACTTGTACGAGTCGATGCCCGCGCCGCCGAACTCCTCGGGGACGCGGATCCCGAAGACGCCCAGCTCGGCGAGCTTGTAGTAGAAGTCGCGCGGCGCCTGGCCCGCGGCGAACCATTCGTCGTACACGGGGACGACCTCGGCTTCGATGAAGGCTCGCAGGGTCTCCCGGAACGCCTCGTGATCCTCGGTGAAGACGGTACGGCGCATCGTGTACGGCTCCTTGGCTCGCGCTGCTCGGTCCCAAGCGCCGCATGTCATGTCTAAGCGCTTGCTCAGCCCACGCTACCCGCCGGTCACTACGGTCGTCCAGAGACGTAGGTCACGCTGGGGGCAGGTCACACGGGCACCGCGTCAGGCCCGACCGGCTCACCGCGGGATCGGGTCACCGCGGGATCGGGTCACCGCAGAACCGGCTCACGCCGAAGCCGAGACGGCCGCCGCCTCGAAAGCCCCCCGCGCCATCCGGTGCAGCAACGCCGCCGTGCCCGCCCGGCCGGGCAGCGAGCCGGGACGCCCCATGTGCGGCGTCGAGTTCAGCAGCCCGAAGACCGCATGGACGGCGGCCCGGGCGGCCGGCTCGGCGAGGTCCGGGTAGACCTCGCGGACGACCTCCACCCACAGCTCCACGTACTGCCGTTGGAGCTGCCGTACGAGCTTGCGGTCGCTGTCCCGGAGGCGGTCCAGCTCGCGGTCGTGCAAGGTGATCAGGGGGCGGTCGTCGAGTGCGAAGTCGATGTGCCCTTCGACGAGTGAGTCGAGGACCGCCTCGGGGTTCCCGGCGGCCTCGGCGGCCCGCCGCTTGCCACCGGTCAGCAGCTGCCCGCTGATTCCCACGAGCAGCTCGGCGAGCATCGCGTCCTTGCCCGCGAAGTGCCGGTACAGGCCCGGTCCGCTGATGCCGACCGCCGCCCCTATCTCGTCGACACCGACGCCGTGGAAGCCGCGCTCGGCGAAGAGCCGGGCGGCCTCCTTGAGGATCTGTTCGCGGCGGGTGAGGGCGTCGGTTCTGGTGGCCATGGAGGCAATTCTAGACAGGGAGGTTAGCGGTCGTTAACCTGAAGGCAGGACGTTAACGCTCATTAACAAGATGAGGGGACTCCGCGATGCAGGAGGCACCGGAGCTGACCAGCGCGGCCGACCCCGCGTCGGCTGCCTGGCGGGCCAACGAGGCGGCGCACCACGCCCTCGTGGACGAGCTGCGGAAGAAGCTGGCCACGGCCCAGCTCGGCGGCGGCGAGCGGGCGCGCGCCCGGCACACCGCGCGCGGAAAGCTGCTGCCGCGCGACCGCGTGGACACCCTGCTGGACCCGGGCTCGCCTTTCCTGGAGCTGGCCCCGCTCGCCGCCGATGGGATGTACGACGACCAGGCACCGGCGGCAGGGGTCATCGCCGGGATCGGGCGGGTGAGCGGCCGCGAGTGCGTGATCGTCGCCAATGACGCGACCGTCAAGGGCGGCACGTACTACCCGATGACGGTGAAGAAGCATCTGCGCGCCCAGGAGGTGGCGCTCGAAAACCGCCTCCCCTGTGTGTACTTGGTGGACTCCGGGGGCGCTTTCCTGCCCATGCAGGACGAGGTCTTCCCCGACCGCGAGCACTTCGGGCGGATCTTCTACAACCAGGCGCGGATGTCGGGGGCCGGGATTCCGCAGATCGCGGCGGTGCTCGGCTCATGCACGGCGGGCGGGGCGTACGTCCCCGCCATGAGCGACGAGGCCGTGATCGTGCGCAATCAGGGCACGATCTTCCTCGGCGGACCTCCCCTGGTGAAGGCCGCCACCGGGGAGGTCGTCACCGCCGAGGAACTGGGCGGCGGCGAGGTCCACGCGCGCGTATCGGGTGTCACCGACCACCTCGCGGAGGACGACGCGCACGCGCTGCGGATCGTGCGCACCATCGTTTCCACCCTCCCCGCGCGCGGGTCACTGCCCTGGACGGTCGCAGCGGCCATCGAGCCAAAGGTGGACCCGGCCGGGCTGTACGGCGTGGTGCCGGCGGATTCCCGCACCCCCTATGACGTACGCGAGGTCATCGCGCGCGTGGTCGACGGCTCGCGTTTCGCGGAGTTCAAGTCGGAGTTCGGGCAGACCCTGGTGACGGGCTTCGCGCGGGTGCACGGGCATCCGGTCGGGATCGTCGCCAACAACGGCATCCTGTTCTCCGAATCTGCCCAGAAGGGCGCCCACTTCATCGAGCTGTGCGACCAGCGCGGGATCCCTCTGGTGTTCCTGCAGAACATCTCCGGCTTCATGGTGGGGCGGGACTACGAGGCGGGCGGTATCGCCAAGCACGGCGCCAAGATGGTCACGGCGGTGGCCAGTACGCGCGTACCGAAGCTGACCGTGGTGATCGGCGGCTCGTACGGCGCGGGCAACTACTCGATGTGCGGCCGGGCGTACTCCCCGCGCTTCCTGTGGATGTGGCCGAACGCCAAGATCTCCGTGATGGGCGGCGAGCAGGCCGCGTCGGTCCTCGCGACCGTCAAGCGCGACCAGTTGGAGGCCCGCGGCGAGTCCTGGCCCGCCGAGGAGGAAGAGGCCTTCAAGGAGCCGATCCGCGCACAGTACGAGCGCCAGGGGAACGCCTATTACGCGACGGCCCGGCTCTGGGACGACGGGGTCATCGACCCCATGGAGACCCGGCAGGTGCTGGGTCTCGCCCTGACCGCCTGCGCCAACGCGCCACTGGGCGAGCCCCAATTCGGCGTCTTCCGGATGTGAGGGGGAGGGACTCTTGACGATGTTCGAGACAGTGCTTGTCGCCAACCGGGGCGAGATCGCCGTCCGGGTCATCCGTACGCTCCGGTCGCTGGGCGTGCGCTCGGTGGCCGTCTTCAGCGACGCGGACGCCGACGCACGGCACGTCCGCGAGGCGGACACGGCCGTACGGATCGGTCCGGCGCCGGCGGCTGAGAGCTATCTGTCGGCGGAACGGCTGCTGGAGGCGGCGGCACGGACGGGTGCGCAGGCGGTACACCCGGGCTATGGCTTCCTCGCCGAGAACGCCGCCTTCGCGCGTGCCTGCGCCGACGCCGGGCTCGTCTTCATCGGGCCGCCCGCCGACGCCATCTCCCTGATGGGCGACAAGATCCGTGCCAAGGAGACGGTGAAGGCGGCCGGGGTGCCGGTCGTGCCGGGTGCCGCCGATCCCGAACTGGAGGACGCGGCCCGCGAGTTGGGCGCGCCCGTGCTGCTCAAGCCCTCGGCGGGCGGCGGCGGCAAGGGGATGCGCCTTGTGCGCGACCTGTCGGTGCTCAGCGAGGAGATCGCGGCGGCCCGGCGGGAGGCCCGTGCTTCCTTCGGTGACGACACGCTGCTCGTGGAGCGGTGGATCGACCGGCCCCGGCATATCGAGATCCAGGTCCTGGCGGACGGGCACGGTCGGGTGGTGCACCTGGGTGAGCGGGAGTGCTCGCTCCAGCGCCGGCATCAGAAGATCATCGAGGAGGCGCCGAGCGTACTGCTCGATGAGAAGACGCGGGCGGCCATGGGGGCGGCGGCGGTCGAGGCGGCGCGTTCGTGTGGGTACGTGGGCGCGGGCACGGTCGAGTTCATCGTGCCGGGTGATGATCCGTCGGCGTACTGCTTCATGGAGATGAACACGCGGCTTCAGGTTGAGCATCCGGTGACGGAGATGGTCACGGGGATCGATCTTGTGGAGTGGCAGCTTCGGGTCGCGGCGGGTGAGCGGTTGGGGTTTGAGCAGGAGGACATCACGCTCACCGGGCATGCGGTCGAGGCGCGGATCTGCGCGGAGGATCCGGCGCGGGGGTTCCTTCCCTCCGGGGGGACGGTTCTTGCCCTGCGCGAACCCTGGGGCGACGGGGTTCGCACCGACTCCGGGCTCAGTGAGGGCACGGAGGTCGGGTCCCTGTACGACCCGATGCTCTCGAAGGTCATCGCGTACGGGCCGGACCGGGCGACCGCGTTGCGGAAGCTGCGGGCTGCCCTTGGCGAGACGGTGACGCTGGGCGTGCAGACGAATGCAGGGTTCCTGCGGAGGCTGTTGGGTCATCCGGCTGTGGTGGCGGGCGAGTTGGACACCGGCTTGGTGGAGCGGGAGGTGGACGGGCTCGTCTCGGGCGAGGTGCCGGGTGAGGTGTACGTGGCGGCGGGGTTGCTGCGACAAGCGCGTTTGTTCCCCAGCCCCGCCCCTTCCCGGAACTGGGGGCTC
>NZ_JAAKZX010000234.1 GCF_011045025.1 Streptomyces ureilyticus | reverse complement strand
GCCCCACACCCCCGGTGCCCGCCGCTTCCGCACCCGCAGCAGAGCGCATCGACGCCGCACACACGAACAGCTGAGCAAGCCACAGTTGCGGCGCGTGGGGCAAACGTCTCTGCCGCCCGGGACGATCAGCCTCGGCCCGTGGTTTCGCTCGCTTAAGTGACCTGCAACCAGAGCCTGGACGGGCCACGGTCGCGATCGGCTCGCCCGGCGACCGTGGACCCAAGGGGAGACACCAGGCAAGACCACCGGAGAAGGGGCTGTCAGCCCATCAAAGGATCGGGGGGCACGTGACAGTACAGGAGAAACCCAAGGAGTTCCTGGACGGCTACGGCCAGATCCTGGCCGAGGCGTCCGCGACCGGCCGCCGTCTCACCCGAGAAGAGCTGACGTCACGCCGCGCGCTGGGCGCACAGGCCGCCGAGGCCGGATACGGATGGCGTGCCCTGGTCCGCGAGCACCTCGCGGCCAGCCGAGCCGCCTGGCCCTCCACAACGGACCTGGCCAGCGTTCTCGGCGCCGTTCAACAGGCCATCTACGCCTTCGCGGAAGGCTATGAACGAGCGCAACGCCTGGTCGTACGCCAGGAAGAGGCGGCCCGGCGGGAGTTCATCGACGACCTGCTCCACGGACGCGGTGACCTGGGCCGCATCGCCGCACGCGCCGAACGGTTCGGGCTGCGCCTGTCCCACGCCCACGCAGTGGCGGTAGCCGAGGGACCAACCGCATACGACGAAACCGACCCGGCACCCCGGACCGTGGAGAGCGAACTGGTCGGCCGCTTCGGCAACCGCCACATCCTGCTCACAACCAAGGACGGGCGGATGGTCTGCATCGCCCCCGGCAACCAGGATGACGTCCTCACCCACTTCGCCAAGCAGGCCCACGCCGCCACCGACGGCGGCCGGGTCGCCATCGGCCGCCCTCAACCAGGCGCGGGCGGCGTCGTCCACAGCTACGAGGAAGCACTCAACGCGCTGGACCTGGCCCAGCGCATGGGTTTCGACGAACCACTGCTACGCGCCGCCGACTTGCTGGTATTCCCGTCCTGGCCCGCGACCGGCAGGCACTGGTGGACCTCGTGCACAGCACGCTCGGCCCACTGGAACAAGCACGAGGCGGGGCGCAACCACTGCTCGACACGCTGATCACGTACTTCGACGCCAGTTGCGTGGCAGCCGAAGCGGCACGGCGGCTGTCTCTGAGCGTACGAGCCCTCACCTACCGCCTGGAACGCATCCACACCCTGACCGGCATCAACCCCACCGACCCCATGCACCGCTACACGCTCCAGACCGCGGTGATCGGCGCACGGCTGCTCGACTGGCCGACCACACAGGTCTGACGCCGCTCAGCACGGGCTACCGACCGCCGAGCCCGGCGTGGAGGTGCCAGCACAGTTCGAGCCGCACTCCGCACACAGCAAAGA
Organism: Streptomyces ureilyticus; assembly: GCF_011045025.1. Lineage (GTDB taxonomy): Bacteria > Actinomycetota > Actinomycetes > Streptomycetales > Streptomycetaceae > Streptomyces > Streptomyces ureilyticus. The sequence goes on along the minus strand of NZ_JAAKZX010000234.1, from coordinate 12,126 downwards.
AGGGCGTGAATCACACATGACGGCGACAAACATGTCGAACCGATACTTCACACGTCGCGCAGCCCCAGCCGTTGCTCCCTTCCTGGCAGGAGCGATAGCGACAACGATCGCCTTCTTACTGCTCAAGGACTCGTTTCCGAGCAAGGTGGCCACTCACTTCACCCTCGACGGGACCGCCGATGGGTTCAGCTCACCTGCGACGGCCTTCGGCCAGTACATGCTGTTATTCACCGCCGAGGCCGCCGGCTCTGTCGCCGCAGTGTTCTCGGCCAAAGCGGCCAGCAGGGTCCGGCCGCTCGTTGTCTTCTCCTGCGCGCTGTCAGCGGCAACCACATACCTTCTGGTGGCGGCCATGCAGGCCAACACTGCCCGCGACAGTGAAACCGCTCAACTGCCCCTGTACCAGCTCGCTATGGCTGTCGCCGTAGGCGCCGTCACGGGCGCAGTGGGGTGGCTCCTCTCGCGCAGGCGGGCATGAGAGGCACCGCACGCCGACACGGCCGGGCACCACCCATCGTGCCGGCGGCAGGGTTGCTCCTGATCGCAGCCATCCTGATTGTCTGCGCCGCCTCCTGATCACCGGAGCCGTCAATGCCACGGTCTCATGATGCGGTCACAGCATGCTCGGCACTCCTTCCGCGGCGCCGATCGACCCTCCACCACAGGGAAAGGGGCCTCAGCCCCGTCCCACCGAACAAGGAGGCTGGAGCTGCCAGCGGAACCCAAGCCACAGCACGATCCCGCTGCGCAAAGGAAACGCCTTGTGGCCCACGCTCACCAGTAGCAGCCAAGGGCCCTGCTCAGCGCCGGCGGTGCTGGCGTCGGGCGATTCGCCACGCAAGATAGACCGTGCTGACGGGCCACAGGGCGATCAGCACGGCGAGCACCAGGGCGCTGGAGGCAGGGTGTTCTGCGGTGTCCGCCCGCCACCCTGCATCCCGGCGAAGGAGACGTGGAAGATTCCTGCCGATCCCGACAGCGCCGCCGACGTAGACGGCCAGCACGGCAAGCGTGAGGGCCGCCTCCGGGCTCACGATCGCTGACCAGGTGTCTTCGTTCACGGGCGGCCTGTGCTGTCCTGTTCCTTCGCCGATTCCTGCGGGCCGCCGGATGCTGGCACCGCACTGCCAGTCGCGCTGTCGGCCGATGCGCTCCTGCGGCGCGTGAGCGCGGTAGCAAGGGGCTCGGTCCAGCGAGCGGTAAGAGGGCCGAGGATGACGAGGATCAGTACGTAGGCGGTGGCGAGCGGGCCGAGGGACGGTTCGATACCGGCGGTGACGGCGAGGCCAGCGATGACGATGGAGAACTCGCCACGGGCGACCAGGGTGCCGCCGGCCCGCCAGCGGCCCTTGACCGAGATACCGGCCCGCTTGGCCGCCCAGTACCCGGTGGCGATCTTCGTGCAGGCGGTGACGACGGCCAGGGCCATCGCGGGCAGGATCACCGGCGGGATGCTGGCCGGGTCGGTGTGCAGCCCGAAGAAGACGAAGAACACCGCAGCGAACAGATCCCGCAACGGGCTGAGCAGATTGTGGGCGCCCTCGGCGGCCTCCCCGGACAGGGCGATGCCCACCAGGAACGCGCCCACGGCCGCGGAGACCTGCAACTGCTGGGCGATCCCGGCCACCAGCAGCGTCAGCCCCAGCACCGCCAGCAGCAGCTTCTCCGGGTCGTCGCTGGACACGAACCGGGAGATGACCCGGCCGTAGCGCACGGCCACGAAGAGGACGAGCCCGGCGACGCCGAGCGCGATGGCCAGGGTGGCACTGCCCGCCGCCAGGCTCGTACCCGCCAGGAGCGCGGTAATGATCGGCAGGTAGACGGCCATGGACAGGTCTTCGAGCACCAGGATGCTCAAGATGACCGGGGTCTCGCGGTTGCCGAGACGTTCCAGGTCGCCGAGCACTTTGGCGATGACGCCGGAGGACGAGATCCAGGTGACCCCGGCGAGTACCACAGCGGCTACCGGCCCCCAGCCCAGCAGCAGGGCCATGGCCGCGCCCGGCAGGGCGTTGAGTGCGGCGTCCACCAGACCGGCCGGGTACTGGGTCTTGAGGTTGGAGACCAGATCGGTGGCGGTGTATTCCAACCCGAGCATGAGCAGCAGCAGGATCACGCCGATCTCGGCGCCGATCGCCACGAACTCCTCGCTCGTCCCCAGCGGCAGCAGCCCGCCCTCACCGAAGGCGAGCCCGGCCAGCAGATACAGCGGGATCGGGGAGAACTGAAGGCGTCCGGCAAGGCGCCCGAGCAGGCCCAGGCCGAGGATGATCGCGCCGAACTCGATCAGAAAGACAGCAGAGGAGTGCACCCGGTCACTCCCGCCCAAGTATGGCGGCGGCTGCCTCGACGCCCTCGCGGGTGCCGATCACGATGAGGATGTCCCCGCCGGCCAGCCGGAAGTCCGGGGCGGGCGAAGGAATCGCCTCCGCCCGGCGCAGCACCGCCACGATCGAGGCTCCGGTCTCGGTCCGCATCCGGGTATCGCCCAGCACCCGGCCGTTCCAGTACGACAGCGTGGACAGTTCGATCCGTTCGGCCACCAGGCCCAGATCGGTGGTAGACAGAAGATTCGGGCTGTGGTGGGCGGGCATCAGCGCGTCGATCAGCGCCGCCGACTCCTCCGCGGTGAGCCGCACCGACAGCGCGCACGCGTCAGGATCCTCTTTCTGGTACGCGTTCAGCGTGCGGTTTCCGTCCCGGTGCGCCACGACCGACAGCCGCCGGTTTTGACGTGTCGTCATGTCGTATCGGACGCCGATGCCCGGCAACGGCGTACTGCTCAGGCGTGTAGCACCCACAGCTGTCCCCTGTCTGTCCATCTTCTCGTCTCGGCCGGATGCCACCGAAGCGTGTTGTCGCGGCTTCCTGGACGGTTCAGCGGCCCGGCCTGCGGCGGCTGTCGCTGTGACGTCCGCCGTCACCTTAACGGGCAGCAATGGCCGACCGGTGGGGGTCACCGCGCGAGCGCCCGATGGAAGAATTCACCTGCGCCCCGGAGGCCGGGCCCCGGCGAGAATGCCCGCCCCGTCCTGCCGCGCAGCAGGGGGTAAGAGGAAGGACCGTGAGCATGATCGAGTGGGTGCAGCTCAGTACAGGGGCCAGGGCCGTTCCCCAGCCCGTCGCCACCCCGCTCGTCTGGTCCGCGGCCTTCACCGGTGCCCTGCTGCTGGTGGCGATCACCAACCACTTCGGCGGGCACGGACACCCCACCACGGCCCTGATCGCGCTGTCCCTCCTCGCCGCCCTGCTCGGACTGTGCGCTCGCCTCACCGCCGCACCCGGCACCGCAGTGCTGTGCTGGCTGTTCCTCAACGGCTTCGCCATCCCGCCCGCCGGACAACTCACCTGGGCCGGACACCGCGACACCACCTGGCTGGCCTGCCTGCTCGCCGCGACCGTCGTCGGAACCGCCGTCGCCCGCATCGTCAACGCCCGCGCCGCGTACCGACGCATCACCTAGCAGGTTCATAGCGCCGCGTCGGCGATGAGGCGGCGGCAAACCTCAGGGTGTCCAGTCACAACGCCCTCCCCGCGGGCCGCTGGCACGAGGCTCCGTGGGGCCTCCGAGGCGCCGGCCTACCCCGGCCAAGCGACCGCAACATAGCCGACGATCGCCGGTTTGGGTAACCGGCGATCGTCGCGACCATTGAAGCTCACCCCGCACCCCCGAGCTTCCCGCGGAGAACATGGAAAACGCGCCCTTTTTGGGAACCCCGACGGCCCTCGACGCCAGGACCCGCTACCGGCGGTGACTACCGCTCAGAACCTCGCAGGCGATTCTGCCCATGATCAGCCAACACCTGCGCTGCTCACCAGATGCGGATTCCGGTGTTTCCGCAGGAGCCAGTGCTCACGAAGTCGCGCTCCCTGCAACGCAACAGATGTCGGCGTAACTGCCTACGCCCAAGGCGACTTAACGGGCGCGCCGTCCGCGATGGCCAGCGCGCCCGTACGCCGACACCCGCACCAACTCCCACCGCCCCACCGAATGGAGACCCGCATCCCCGCACGCATACGCCACCCCGGCAGACCTCCCAGATCGAGCGCTGTCCGTCCGCAGACCGCGGTCTCGCACGGGCGCACCCCTCTCCGACGTGAGGGCATCACCCGGTCCGTGCGTGACGTCTGCCACAATTCCAGGAGTAGTTGGCCTCCAGAAAGCGACACCGTGGTCCACCTGGCATCCGAGCGGAAACGAGCGACCGGCGCGTCGTAAAGCGACACGACCTGCGTGGGACACAGGGTTTGCCGCGACTAACGATGACGAGTTCACTTGCGACGCCATGGCCGTACGGCTGCACGCCCTGGAGACGACCGGCCTGGGCTGGTGCGCGGGATACAGCGAAGACCTGCACCCGGACGGCACGACCTCGCTGTGGCGGTGCCCGACGCCGCCCGGCCGGCACGAGGCCGGGGACGTGTCGACGTACTGGAAGAACCCTGCGGACACCATCCCGCTCGGCCCGACCACGATCCTCGCCCGCACCGACCTCGTACGCGCAGCACCGATGGGCGGGCTCGTCCAGGGCGAGGACTACATGGCCGCCCTCGGCGTCACCTGCCTCGCGCCCGGCATCCTGCTGCCCCTCCCGGTCTACCGCTACCGCAAACACCCCGGCCAGATGACCCGCCAGGACGCCTACGACGCCCTGGAGGCAAGCGCTCGGCGGCATGCGTGGAACTTCGGACGCAGCCTGCGGACCGCCCTCCGCGGCCTGGAGCCGAGCGATAGAGGCGAGGCACCCTGATGCCCGCCTCCGCCACCCAGGCCGCCCTTAACTACCTGGGCCGGCACCTGGACGAACTCGCCGATGCCTTCCCCACCAACGCCGCGGCGGTCGACGTGGTCACGCTGACGGACGACATCAACCTCCTGGCCCACCACCTGCAGTACGCCACCGAGCGCGCGCAGGAACGGTTCACCGTGCCGGAGACGGTCTACCTGCCGGAACGGGTCGCCTTGGCTCGGCTCGCCGAGGCCGCTGCCGGGATCGCGGGCGCCCTGAACGTGCTCACCGAGGCCCTGACCTACGCCGCGACCGGCTTCCACCGGGAGGCCCTGCCGGACCTCGCCGCCTCCCCTCTGCGCAACGACCCCGAGGTGATGCGGAGCATCGCAGCCGAGAAATACGCCGAGGCCGCCGCCCGGCTTCGCGCAACCGCCACGGCCCTGCGCCCTGCGCCCGCCCCGGCGGCACCTTCCACACCGCCCGCGGCCGCGCTACGGGCGCAACCGCCTGCCCATGCCGGGCCTCAGCCCCGCCAGCGCTTGCAGCGCTGATCCCCTCGAAAGAACCCCGCATGCCTTCCCATCCCCCTGCCGAGATCACGCTCGTCTTGAGTGCCAGCGCCGGCATCGTCGCCGTCGCTCACGGCGAGAGGTACCGGTGGGCCCAGACCGCACTGCAGCGCGTCGGATTCCAGCGCCGCGACAACGGCACGTCCGCCCTGGCGGTCAACGATCCGCAGGCAGCGCGCGACACCGTGCACCAGCTGATCCGTACCGCCCGCCGCCACCAGGCCACCGTCACGGCCAGCAGCCGGCGCTACCTCGGCGACATCGCCGACGAGATGGCCGCCCACCTGCCGGGCCAGTGGAGCGCCCGGGTCGGTGTGCACAGCCACCCGGTGTGGCAGCACGACCTGGTCCCCTGGTTGTGGGATGCCGGCGAACTGATCCGCGCGGTCCAGACTGAGCGGCTGCCGTATACGGCGGTCCTGACCGACGGCACGGGGATCGAGCTGCTGCTCGTCGAACGCCCCGGACACCAAAGCGACTACCTGCTCGGCGCGTTCGCCCCGAACGGCTTCGACGAACACGTCGCCAAGACGAGCCCGCCGGGCAGCATCGTCCTGCCCGCCGCACCCGAGCAGGCCGCCCGCGCGATCGCCGACCGGTTCCTGCCCGCCTACCACCACGCCCTTCATGCCCGGCGGTGGGCCACCGTCGCCTTCGCGCTGGAGCGGATCCGCGAGGAGTACGACACCCGGCAGGCGGTCAAGGAGTCCGGCCGCTTCAGCGACGCCAGCCCCCTGGACCCCGGCCACATCCCGGACCTGGAAGGGCAGTTCGCCGACTTCGCCTGGCAGGAGTTCCGTAACGTCCTCACCCACGCACCGGCCCTGCTCGATCAGTGCCGCCCCGCCACGACCGGCCGGCCCGAGGACGCCGCCGCACTGCAGCGGCTGCGCGATGCCCTGGTGCGGGGCACCGGGATCCTGGCCGGCTGGAACGCCCGGCTGGAGGACCTGCGGGAGACTCCCGAGGTACTGCCCGCCGCAACGTACGGGGAGGCGAAGGCCGAGCGTGACGCGCGTGTGCTGCCGGTGATCGAGGCATGGCTGGCCGACGGCGAGGTGTTCCTGCGCCATCAGGCCCGCGCCGCCGCCCCGCCCCACCCGCTCGCCGTACGGGACCACGGTGTCCTCCCGCTCCCGCCGGCTCTGCCCACGCCTCCCGGTGCGAGTCCCGCGCGCCGGTGACCTGAGAAGAAGGGCCCCTACATCTGTCTGACCACTTCTGCTTCGGCGCCCACCCCGAACACGGCTTCGTGGCCACCGCCACCGCGAACATTCCCGCGCACCTGGCCCACTGGTTCCTTATCCGCGAGCAGTTCGAGCCCGTCCCCGATACTCCGGGCCTGTACCGGCTCACCCACCCCGAACAGGACGGTATCCGCCGCACCCGCCAGGCCGTCCACGACCTGCGCCGCCACGGCTACGAGGTGCAGGCCGATTACGCCCTCGACCCCACCCGCACCCCCGGCCCGCCCAAGCCGGCGGCACGCAACGGGCTGAGGGATCGCCGCACCCGCATCGCGCAGGCCGCCGCCACCCGCTCCCCGCAGCGACCCTCCGTTGTGGCGGCCACGCCCGGGCGGCCCATGCCGCAGCCGGCCGCCGACCATGCCCCGGCGGCCGGCAACGGGCGGGGCCGGTGAGCATGAGCGACGAGGCGATCCGCATCACCCGCGGCCGGGGTGGCGAAGTCGAGGCCGCGGGCACCTTCGACGCCTTCGCCGCAGACGTGCTGCGCCGGGCGGGCTTCCTGACGGCGACGCCCCGCCGGTGGGTGTGTTCCGGCGGGGCGGTCGTCGGCAAGGTGTCGTTTTCCTCGGCAAGGTGCCGGTGGTTCAGTCGCCGACCACCTCGCTCACCGCCACGCAGCACGGCCACGACGCGGGCCCGATGGTCCGCCTGCAGGGGCGGCAGATCGCCGCCCGGCTCGCCGCGCTCGGCCGGCAGGTCGACTTTCTCACCGGCGAAGTGCACGAGGCGGCCGAGGACCTCGGCGCCACCGTCGCCGTCCTGCCGCCGCACCGCACCCCCGGGCCACGGATCCGACCGCGCCCCGCCCTGGACACCACGCCGCCGTCGGCACCGCCGCGCACCTCGGCACCCACGCGGCACCGCTAGAGCACTGCCCAGCCCGTACCTCGACCGCGCCGAAGGTCCGCCCGGCGCGGCCGACGCCGCCGCCGCACCCAGAAGGACCGGCGCTGCGACGGCTGTACCTCGCCCACCCCAATACGCCCTTTTCTGATCTGACTTGAGGAGATTTTCCTATGGCTGTCCGTATGCAGTGGACCGTCGAGCACGCCTGCGGCCACGAGATCACCCATGATTTGTCCGACCGTCCCGCCGACCGGCGGGCGGGTTTCGCCCGCTGGCTGGCCGGCCGGGACTGTACCGACTGCTGGAAGGCCGCTCGTGAGGCCGATACCCAGTCCAAGGAGCAGTGGCTCGCCGCCAAGCGCGCGGAGGAGCAGCAGGCCGCCGCCGAGTGGGCCGAGAAGTTCGGCATGCCGTCGCTGGAGGGGCCCGAGAAGGCGCTGGAGTGGGGTGAGCGTTCCCGCCACCAGCTGATGGCCGCCGCGCACACCGCCCTCGTCGTCGAAGGCACCTGGGACGAGGCGGACTGGGCGGAGCTGGAGGACAAGGCCCGCGCGATCACCCGGGCCGGGTGGTGGATCGACCAGAGGGACGCAGAGGGCCCTGACCTGCTCGAACTCCTCGACGCCGCCAGCGAGTCCGACCGCGGGACGGAGAACCCGTTCCGCTGACAGCGGCCGGACCATAGCCGGGGATCGCCGGTTAGCCAAACCGGCGATCCTCCGGACCATTGATCCTCCCGCCGCCCCCTCCGTGTGGAAGGACCCGCATGATCCCGCCCCCGAACGCCCCGGTGCTCGCGCCGCCGCCCGACCCGCTCACCCCTGCTCGGGACATCACCCACGCCCACTTCCGGGCCGGCGACCAGGTCGTCGTCCTCAAGGGGGTGGCCGGCGGGGAACTGTGGGGGGATGCGATGCGCGTGGTCGCACCGTCCTGGCACACCCCGACCGACGAGGACGGATGGCGACTGCGCGACGCCACCGGAGGCGCGCAGACGTACCTCACCGCCCACCCCCGCTACCTTGTGCACCTCTCGCGCCGCTGCCCGGACTGCCTGATCTACCTGCGCGCCATGGAGGACCGCCTCCTGCCGAAGTACGCCGCGCACAACGCGCTGATCGACTGCGGCTGGTACGCCACCACGGCCCTCGGCCAGCTCGTGCACGTCGCCGACGCGCGGGGCGGCCGGTGAGCCTGCCCGTGCGCTGCCCCGGCCGTGCGCTCGCTCTTCTGCAGGCCCGGTCCTGGGCCACCGCTACTCCGGCGGACCCGTCCTGTCCTGCCCGCCGGGCAACCGACCTGCGTGAAGCCTGGACCAGGGTGCGGAACGGCTCCTTACCCTCAGCACCCGGCCGTCCTTCGACACCGGCAAGGCCCGGTCGTGCTCTTCCGCGTGGTCGGCGCACTGCGCCGGCTCGGCCGATACGACGAGGGGCTCGCGGCAATCGACCGCGCCCTGGACCTTCTGCCACCGGGTGACATCACGGTGCACGCCGATCTCGTGCGCGAGCGCTCCCTGGTCACCGCCGCCAGGGACCTGCACCAGCACACCTAAACCATCGGAGGCAGACCGACGTGATCCCACGCGTCAACGAACGCACCCACGCCCCGCACGACCCACTCGGCGAAGCACTGGGGCGTGCGGTGACACCGGAGGAGGGCCTGACCGAGCACACCGTCGTCGCCTACTGGCCGGGCCTTGACCGGTACACCCTGGACGACGAGCAGACGACGTGGACGTCCGCCCAGTGGGCCGAGCACCTCGAAGATCCGCTTCTGGAGAACCCGTTCGCCGCCAGCCCCCGCGGGGACCGGCATGCGATCTTCCACCTCGAGGTCCGGCTCCATCCCGACGACCGTGACCTGAGCGGTGCGGAGTGGGCCGAGGTCGCCCACCGTCTCGCCCGCGCCGCTGGCATCGAGATCCCCGGCGACGAGAGCGGCTGCCAGTGGATCGCTGTCCAGGCCAAGCCCGGACGCCTTGATTTGATCGCCAGCCTCATCCGGCTCGACGGCACCTGGCAGCAGCAGCCCGGCGGCCTCCTGCGGCGGCTCGCGGACGAGGCCCGCCGCATCGAGCAGGACCTGCGCCTCACCCCCGTACCGGTCACACCTGGACGCCGGGCCGCCTCTCGGTCGGTGCCGACCGCATCGGGCCAGCTCGCGACGGTCCTCTCGCAGCTCGCCGACGAGAAGTCCGGCCCGCTGGCCACCGTGCGCGGCCTCGTCGAGCACACCGCCCACCGCATCGCCCGACAGCCCGGCGCCGCCGGCCCCGACACCGCGCACCGTCTGGAGCTGATCGCCCGCCGCCTCCACGGCATCCAGCAGGACCTCGCCACCACGGCCGCCCACCTCGACACCCGGCCGTGCCCGCGCGTCGCTGCCCCCTCACCGCCCGCCGCCCACGCCGCCCGGCGATCACCATAGGAGAAACGCTTCTTTGCCCCTCGCCGACCGCTTCCTGACCGTCCGCCGCGATCCGCACTCCGATCAGGTCCTCGCCCGCGGTGGCAACCCCGAGGCCCACAGCCTCCTCCAGCGCGCGGGCTTCGTGCCCGTGGTCCGCCTCCAGGAGACCTACCACCGCGCCCCCACCGGACTCTCCCCGGACGACGAAACCCGCCTCGCCGCCGAGGCGGTGGCCCGGCTCCGGGCCGTCGGCTACCACGTCGACTGCGACCAGGATTTCGACACCGCCCGCCGCCCGGCCCGCGATCTGCCGCTGGGCGCTTCGGTGGTCCGCCTCGCCGAGCGCATCCGCGCGGCCACCACCACCGAGGAGGTGGCCGACGCTCTGACCGAGCTGACCGCCTCCCATGACGGCGTCCTCGCCGCCATCGAGCAAGTCCTGGACGCCGCCGCTGATTTCCACGACGGCCTCGGCGACGCGGCCGACCCGCACATCGCCCGGCGGCTGCGCTACCTCGCCGACGAGCGCCTGCACGTCATCCGCACCGACCTCGCCCACACCCGCAACGACCTCGCCGACCGGCACGCCCCGCATCCGCACCGCATCTCCTGCGGCCATGAAATCGCCCTGGACGAGCACGAGGCATCCGCCGTGTGCGCCTGCCCGTCCCCGCCGCGCACCATGCCACCCCCACCACCGCCCGTCGCCGCCGGACTGCGCCGCTGACACCTACTCATCCCGCCAAGGACACCATGCACAACCACGAAGACTCCGAGCGCCTCGCCTCGTACGCCGACGTTCTCGCCAGCGAACTGCCCAGCGCCTGGGCCAGTACCTACCACCCGCCCGAGCACAAGGACGACCTGGTCGAACTGGCCGACCGGATCTGGGACCTGGACCTCGTCGCCGAGTCCCTCGCCCAGCATCCACTCCGGCAGGCGGCCGTCCTGACCCGCAAGGACGGCGCCCAGCTCGTCGTCCTCGACCGGCACGACGAACGCGACGGATTCCTCATCGCCGCCGTCGCCCTCCGTGATCTTCCCGACGAGGCGTACCGCGGCGTGCGCGAGCCCAACGGCATCGCCCTGACCGATGATCCCTTCCTGGGCGCCAAGCAGGTCGGCGGCGATCTGCTGGCCCGCTACGACACCGCGCTCGCCCAGGTCCGCCACCACGCCGTGGCCGGCGTCCAGCCGTCCCAGCCGGAGCGGGTCGTTTTGACCTGGCAGCCGGACGGCAGCCTCGCCGCCACCCCGGTCGGCGAGACGGCCACCGCCGTACTGGCCGCCAACGGCTTCGTCCAGGACAAGCAGACCGGCATCTACCGGCTGAGCGGCGACGACACCGCAGCTCAGGCGCGCGCCGTTCGCGAGACCGGCCGGCAGCTCGACGCTCAGGGCATCGCCACCGCGCTCCAGCACCCCTCGGGCCGGATCGCGCCCACCGCCGCACCGCCGGCCCCGGCTGCGCCCCGGGCCTCGACGACCAGGGCTCGATGAAGCAGAACGAGCCCGACTTCCTGGTGCTGGAGTGCCTCACCCTCACCAAGGACCCCCGCACCGGGCTGGTCGTCGCCATCGGCGGCATCCAACCAGCGGACGGCATCCTCCAGCGAACCGGCGGCTTCCTCAACGCCCCCGGCCCCCGCGGGGACTACCACCATCTGCCGCACGGCCTGACCGTCGAACAGCAGCAGCTGAAGGCCACGGCCTCGTCGCCCGCAATCACGCCGCACGCACCCCCGACCGGCCTGCATCCACTCCTGCGCCGCCGAGCCCGGCGAAGCAGCCGACCGCTCCCGCACTCTGCCGCCGCTGAACTGGAGAACCGTTCATGGGCAACCGTGCTGACGAGTACGGCACCGACGTCGAGATCTACCGCAAGGCCCTGTCGACCACCATCCACGCCGACACCCCGACCGACGCCTCCGAGCAGCTCCTCGACCTGCTCGACCAACTCGGCCTGGAGCGGAAGGAAGTCCGCACCGCCGGCCCCGTCTACATCTGGCACGAGGCGCCCGCGCACCTCGACGCCGACGAGCAGCGGCGTCTCGCGACCCGCGCCATCCCGGCTCTCCTCATAGCCGGATACCAGGTCAACTGCACCCCCGAGGTGTTCGACAAGGCCGCCTACCAGCAGGCCATGCACGACATACGCGCCCGCCGCACCCGGCACCGGGCCCACACCCCCGTCCCGGCTCCCGCAACCTCCGCCACCGCTTCCCCCCGGCATACCCCGTAAGCCCGAACGGCGGCCCCGGCACCCGCGCCGGGGCCGCCCCCGCCCTCACCACCGACCGGAGACCCCCGTAGCAC
>NZ_JAAKZX010000233.1 GCF_011045025.1 Streptomyces ureilyticus | reverse complement strand
CTCTGTCCGATCCGGCCCCGGATCCCCGCCCCGCCCGTCGACCAACTCCACCGCGTTGCCTTCCGGGTCTGCCCAGAAGCTGATCCGCCGGCCCCGCGCCCGGACGACGACCGGGGACGACAGCGGGCGGGCGCCGACGGCAGGCAGTGCGGCGACGACCGGTGCGATGTCCTCCAGGTGGAACGTGAGATAGGACAAGCCGCGGCGTGCGGTCAGCGGCACGGCCGACGGGGTGGGGGCGGGTACGGCACTCTCCCGAGGCTGCACCAGCTTGATCCGCCCGCCGGAGGCCGTCCCGGATGCCGCCCCGACGGGCACCTGAAGCCATACGACCAGAAGCGGTCCGCCCAGCCCGGCGGGGCCACCGATCGACTGCGGGATGTGCGACCGGTGCACCGGAACACAGCCGAGCGCCTCACGGTAGAAGCGCTCCATCAGTTCCAGGTCGCGCACCACGACACCGGCCTCGAAGGGTTGAGTCATCGCCGCCCCCAGGGCGGCCCTGGCCGGATCGGGTGCGCCATGGGTCACCGGACCACCTTCCGTCGGGCCATTACCACCGCACTCCCGCAGCTGGAGTCGATCCCTAGAAAGATCGAGTCGGGCCAGGGTTACCCTCGCAGCAGACAGCGAAGGTGACCTGCGGAATGTCGTGCAGCTGACTTTGACACTTTCTATTGACACACAACACTAACTCCTGTTGTTGTGGCGATCGCAGCGGAGCTGTAGCACCAGAACCCTTCACCAGCTCGCGGCTGGGAGGATTGAGGACATCGTGGTCCAGATCAATTCACCGGAGACCGGAGCGGCGGGCGACGAGCGTCCCCTGCCGCCGCCCGCCCCGGAATACCACTCATGGATCGGCCAGAACCACGCCACCGATGCCGCGAGCGCGGCCATGCGGCAGGACGCGGCCGAGCTCGCCGAGCGCGTCATCGAGCACTACCGCAACAACACGACCCATGAGGTCGAGGAGCAGTGGACGGAACCCGTCGACAACTACCTCGACGCCGACCGTTGGCTGCGGGAGATGGACGCCGTCCACCGGAGTGTTCCGCTCCCCCTCGCCATGGCGTGCGAGCTTCCCGGACCGGGCACCTACAAAGCGCTGGACGTGCTCGGCATGCCGATCCTGATCACCCGGGACCGCAAGGGCGTCGTGCACGCGATGATCAACGCCTGCCGGCACCGTGGCGCCGAACTCGTCGAGCCGGGCTGCGGCGTGGCGAAGCGCATCACCTGCCCCTACCACGCCTGGTCGTACGACCTTTCGGGCGAACTGCGCGGCGTGTACGCCGAGAAGACCTTCGGCGACGTACCGCGCGAGAAGCGCAGCCTTGTACAGCTCCCCGTGGGTGAGCGCGCCGGCATCGTCTTCGTATCACTGGACCCCTCCGCCGAGCACGACCTGGACGCCTGGCTCGGCGACCTGCAGCCACTGCTGGAGGGGCTCCGCTTCGCGGACTGCCACCACTACGGCACCCGCGAGCTGACCAGCCCCAACTGGAAGGTCACCCTCGACGGGTACCTGGAGACCTACCACTTCGCCTCGCTGCACACGAAGACGGTCTTCGAGACGAACTTCTCCAACATGATGGCCCACGACACCTGGGGCCCCCACCAGCGCCTCGGCGCCGCCCTGCGACCCGTCGCCGACGTGGTGGACCTGCCGCCGGACAAGCGTGACCCCGGCGACGTGGTCGGAGCCATCTACTGGCTCTTCCCCGGCCTGGCCATCGCCGGCACCTGGCGCAACAAGATCGCCGTCTCCATCGTGATCCCCCGGACGGCCACCGAATCGGTGACCCAGCAGATCATCCTGCTGCGCGAGCCGGCCGTCACCGAGGAGGAGCGGCACGCCGCCGACCAGTTCGGCGAGTGGTTCTACGAGGTGGTTCGCGACGAGGACTACGCGACCACCTACGGAGTGCAGCGGGGACTCAAGGCCCTCGCCGGGACCGATTTCGTCTTCGGACGCAACGAGCCCGGACTCCAGCACTTCCACCGCACCATCCACCGCCTCCTGGACGAAGCGTCCAGATGACGAACTCTCAGAACTCGCAGGAGAACAGCATGGTGGCTACTGGCAGCCTCGACGGACGTGTCGCGGTGATCACGGGCAGCACACGCAGCATCGGCCGCGCCATCGCCGAGGCCTTGCTGGCCGACGGCGCGACGGTCGTGATCAGCGGCCGTTCGGAGCTCAAGGGCAAGCAGGCCCTGGAGGAGATGGACGCCGGGGACCGGGCGGTCTTCCACCCCTGCGACGCAAACAGCCAGGAGGACATCGAGGGGCTGGCGGACTTCGCCGCGGAGCGCTTCGGCCGCCTCGACATCTGGGTCAACAACGTCGGCGGCACCTCGGGCTTCGCCCCCGTCCACGAGCTCAGCGACGAGGCCTGGCACAACGCCCTCAACCTGAACCTCAACGCCTACTTCTACGGCACCCGCCGCGCCCTGCCGAAGATGCTGGCGGGCGGCTGGGGACGCATCATCAACATCTCCTCCGTCGAGGGCAAGCAGGCCAACAAGCCGGCGATCAGCCACTACATCACCAACAAGCACGCCATCCACGGCCTGACCAAGGCGACCGCCTTCGAGTACGGCACCCAGGGCATCACCTGCAACGCCATCTGCCCCGGCGCCGTCGACACCGACCTGATGCGGGCCGCGGGACCCGCCGCGGCCGAGGCCGAGGGCATCTCGTACGAGGAGTGGCTGGGCCGCTTCGCCGAGCACGCCGCCACCAAGCAGATCACCACCGTGGAGCAGATCGCCGGTGTCGCTTCACTGCTCGCGAGCGACGCCGGTGCGGGCATCACGGGCACACTGATCAGCGTCGACGGCGGAACGGCGCAGTGGTGAGCGAGGGAACGGACGGCGGGAGACCCATCGCCATGAAGCACTGGATCACCGACTGGCAGCGCAGCGAGCGACTGCCTCACTACACCCGGGCCAACGCGGGCGAGACCCTGCCGGAACCGGCCAGTCCGCTGGGCTGGTCCCTGATCTGGGGGCGCGGTCTGCAGGGCTGGCGCCGCGGCTTCGTCGAGTTCGGCATCTACCGCGGGGACGAGATCACCGGCGACCGGCCTCCGTTCGTGGGAATCTTCGGCGGCTACTTCTACCTCAACCTGTCGCACCTGCGGCTGTTCGGCATCCGCATGGGGCAGACCGCGGACGACATCGACGCGGCCTTCGTCGGCCAGCGCTCCGACACACCGGTGTACGTGCCGCATCCCGACGACCAGGACCCGGAACTGACGGCCAAGGCCGGGGGGACGCTCCAGCGGATGCTCGGCCAGGCCGACTACCCGCAGGGCGACGCCGACCAGGAGCGGCTGCGCCGGATCCGCCGCGAGCGACCCGATCTGGCGTCCCTGTCCGACATCGAGCTGGTGGCGTACGCCCGCTCTTTGCTGGACGAAGTGGAGACGACCTTCCAACGGCACGTCGAAACCTCGCTGCCCGCGTCGGTCGGACCGGCGATCCTCGGCCCGCTGTGTGCGAGCGTGGACCGTCCGGGAACCATGCTGGACCTCATCAGCGGTCTCGGTGATGTCGATTCGGCCTCCCCCTCGACCGGGCTGTGGACGCTGTCCCGGCAGGTGGTGGCCTCGGCCGAGCTGACCGCGCTGTTCGACCAGGGTCCGGCCGCCGTGGAGCGGGCGCTCGACGGGGCGAGCGGGGACGTGAAGGCGTTCCGCGACTCCTTCGAGGAGTTCCTGGCCGCCTCCGGCGACCGCGGGCCCAACGAGTGGGACATCCACGCGCTGTCCTGGGAGGCCTCGCCCGTCCAGGCGCTGACCCTGGTCGACCGGATCCGGCACAGCGCCGCCGACGACTCTCCTGGGGAACGTCACCGCCGGCTGGCGGAGAGGCGCGAGCAGCTCGCCTCGGAGATCCGGGCCCTGCTCCCGGAGGAGGTGCAGCCGATGTTCGACGCCGGAATGCACGCCGCCCAGGTGTGGATCCCGGCCCGCGAGCGCACCAAGGCGAACTGTGTGACCGTCATCAACGAGATCCGGATGGCGATACGTGAACTCGGCCGCCGCGGCGTCGAGGCGGGGCGCTTCGCCCGGCCGGAGGACGTGATGATGCTGCTGGACACCGAACTCGACGGCTATGTCGCCGACCCGGAGTCCTTCGGCCCCGTCATCGCGCAGCGCCTCGAGGAGTACGCCGGGCTGCACGAGCTGGAGCCGCCGTTCTTCGTCGCCGGTGACGCGGAGACCGAGATCGACAGCTGGCCGCGGCGCGCCGAGGGGCGGACCGAGGCCGCGATCGAGGGCGATGTGCTCAGCGGAGTGGGCGGCAGCCAGGGGACGTACACCGGAAAGGTCCGCGTCGTCACCGACCCGGCCTCCTGCGAGGCGCTGGAGCCGGGCGAGGTACTGGTCGCGCCGATCACGGACGCGGCCTGGACCCCGCTGTTCCTCGTCGCCGGAGCTGCCGTCGTCGATGTGGGCGCGCTCAACAGCCACGCCGTCGTGGTCTGCCGCGAGCTCGGCATTCCGGCCGTCATCTCCGTCGAGGGCGGCACGCGACGGTTGCGGGACGGCATGGTGATCACGATCGACGGCGACAAGGGAACGGTCACCGTGGACAGCGTCCCGGCGGCGCTCGTCATCTGAACCGCCGCGGGCCCGTCGCTTCCCCTGACAGGGGCGACGGGCCCGCGCGCATGACCCGAGAAACCCGAGAAGAGGACCACCGTGTCAGAGGAAGTCATCGTCGCCGGCTGGATGGACTACGAGCCGGGCGACCGCGACACGATGCTGGGGCATCTGGTCGAACTGGGGCACCGGACCCTCGAAGAAGAGCCGGGCTGTCTGGACTACGCCATGACCGCGGACCCCAGCGACGAGCGGCGGATCCGTGTGTACGAGCGCTGGGCCTCCCAGCGGGCCCTCGACGACCACTTCACCACCCCGCACATCAAGGACTTCCGGGCAGCAGTGGCCGGGCTGACCCGGGTGGGGGTCTCCTTGCAGGCTCACGTGGTCGCAGTGTCCCGATCCATGCGCTGACGGTGAAATCCCCTGCGGTTACGCGGAATCGCCCAGCCCCAGCCGGACCAGCATCTTGCCGACGTTGCCACCGTCCAGCAGGGACAGCAGCGCCCCGGGAGCGTTCTCCAGGCCGTCAACAACAGTCTCGCGCGCGGTGATCCGGCCCGTACGGAGCCAGCCCGCGACGCGCTCCTCGAACTCCGCCCGCAGGTCCTCGTGATCGCGCACGATGAAGCCGCGCAGCGTCAGCCGCTTGAGGACCGCCTGGATCAACTGGTTGATGTCGGCCGACCGTTGGCTGGTGCCGACGGACCGCCGCTCCCCGCTGAACTGCGACATCATGCCGCACAGGGCGACCCGGCCACCGGTCCGCAACGCGTGCAGGGCGGCGGCCAGTTGTTCCCCGCCCACGTTGTCGAAGTAGACGTCGACGCCGTCGGGCGCCATCCGGGCCAGCGCCTCGCGCACCGGCTCGGCGCGGTAGTCCGCGGCGGCGTCGTAGCCGAACTCCTTCACCAGCAGGGCGCACTTGTCCGGCCCTCCGGCGGTCCCGACGACCCGCTCCGCGCCCAGCAGCCGCGCGAACTGCCCGGCGGCACTGCCCACGGCCCCGGCCGCCGCCGACACGAAGACGGTGTCGCCGGGGCGTATCTCGGCGATCCGTGCCAGCCCGACGTACGCGGTGAAGCCGGTCTGCCCGAGCAGCCCCAACCAGGTGGGCAGCGGGGCGAGTTCGGGGTCGATACGACCGGCACCGTCGGTGTCCGCGGCGTCCAGCACGGCCCAATCCCGCCAGCCCAGCTGGTGGCGCACATACGCCCCCGCCGGCACGGACGAACAGCGGCTCTCCTCCACGACGCCCAGTGCCCGGCCGTCGAGCGGCGATCCGGGTGTGAAGTTGTGCGTGTAGTGCTTCTCGGTGCTCTCCAGCCGCCCGCGCATGGACGGGTCGACGCTCATGTAGAGGTTGCGGACGAGCAGTTGCCCCTCGCCGAGGGACGGGAGCGGGCGCTCCTCGACGGCGAAGTCACCGGTCAGCGGTTCCCCGTCCGGTCGGCGCACCAGACAGACCACTCGGGTCGTACGGGGCGTCACGGGGTCACTCCTCCGGCTGCTCGGGGACGCGACGCCGGGCGAGGCGGCCCACCCAGCCGGCCATCTGGAGGTCGGCATGGCGCAGCTCGCCCGACTGCCAACGGGCCTGGAAGTCAAAGATGCCCCGTGCTCCGGACTTCGGGTCGGTCACCTCGACCAGACCGTCCTCGGTGAGCCGGTACACATGCCCGGTCAGCGGATGGATCACTTGCTTGGACATGGGGCTCACTCCTGCACTCGGGGGCGTACGCCGCGCTTGGTCACGGTCACCGGGCCGTCGACCCGGAGCCGGCAGGCGAGCCGGGTCAGGCCGTCCACGGGTTTACGCAGAGCTTCGATGCCCTCGCGTTCCAGCGGGTCCACGGGGGAACAGTTCTCGGTGCCCTCCTCGACCGCCACGAAGCAGGTACGGCAGGTGCCCTTGCCGCCGCAGACGGTGGGCCAGCGGTATCCGAGCCGCTGGGCGGCGCTGAACAGGTCTTCGCCGTCGAGTACTTCGAGTTCGACGCCGGAGGGCCTGACCGACACACGATGGCCCGCCACACAGTGGGTCACGTGTTCATCCACCGGTCGAGCGTCTGGTTGAAGTGGCGGATGCGGCTCTCCTGGTAGTTGGCCAGGGTGATGCCCGGCTTGCGCATCGCCTTCAGCCCTTGCTGGACGTAGGGGAGGTTCTCGCAGTCCTGGTCGAAGACGGGCCCGAGGACACCGAGTTCGGGGATGTCCGCGAAGAGCATCTCCTCCGGTACCCAGCGGATCTTGGCCGGGGGCGGCATCTCGCCGGGCTTCTTCGGCGCCGACATGAAGATGATCTCGGCGGTGCAGGAGTCGGGGTCGAGACCGTTGGGCCTGAACCGGTAGATGATGTTGGACTTGGCGCCGCCCCAGGGGTTGAAGTTGGGGAACAGCAAGTAGTTGATGGCGTCCAGGAGTTCGGTGTCGGCGGTCTGGGAGAAGTCCTGGGTCGAGGTGGCCGCCAGCTGGGCGCGCATCCGCTCGGCGAGGACCTGGCGGGCGGTGCCGCCCGGCGGGATCGGAGGCATTTCCTCCCCGTCCGACATCACCAGGTCACGGCCCTGGGCCGCCGCGTAGAACGCACGCGAGTCGTAGAACGTCTCCAGTACGTCCTCCTCCGTGACGGACTCCGCCACGTGAGGGCTGGGGGCACCTTGGATGTTGATCATCCGGTTCCAGTTGGGCTGGTCCGCCATGACGTCGTACTGGGAGTTGGCGTCCGCCAGCCACGGCAGCATCTGCGGGTGGGTGGCGATCACATGGAAGGACTCGATGAACGCGTCCTGGGCCACCTTCCAGTTGCAGGGCAGCACCTTCGCGATGTGCAGCGACTTGTAGCGGTCCTCCAGCGGCCAGATGTAGTACTCGTCGAAGGTGCCGCGGTAGCTCTCGAAGGACTCCGCGTACGGGTCCATGTTGATGAAGACGAAGCCGCGCCAGGTCGCCACCTGGGCCTCGGGAAGTGCGAACTTCTCCGGGGTGACATGCGGGAAGTCCCAGGAGCAGGGCGGGGTCTGCATGGTGCCGTCGAGGTTCCAAGTGAAACCGTGGAACGAGCAGCGGAACTCGCCGACGTTGCCACCACTGGTGCGCAGCTTGCGGCCGCGGTGCAGACACACGTTGACGTACGCGCGGATCTCGTCGGGGGCCGTCCGTACGACGATCAGCGAGTCGTCGCCGATCTCGTAGACCTCATGGTCGCCGACCTCCGGAATCTCGCTCTCCAGGCAGGCGAACTGCCACACGCGCCGCCACACCTGCCGCATCTCGCGCTCCGCCCAATCGCGGGAGACGAAGCGCGCGGAGTCGATGTCCTCGCTGCCGATGTAGTCGTTCCTGTCGTGCCTCAGGGCGGCGGGAACGGGGCGGCTGTCCTGGTCGAGGTAGTCCTGGACGCTGGGCCCGGGGCACCGCTCGGCGACCGACTCCGACGTTTCGTCCATCATCTCTCCTCCGACAGAAACTTTAGAGTGAGTGTAGTTAGCCGACGCGGCCAGGAGCAACACTCGTGACGGTGTCCGGATCCCGGGTCGGCCGAGGTCGTCGGGGGAAAGTCCCGCACGGGCTTGAATTTGTGGTGACGAACCTCTCCCCAAGCCTGCCGGGGCGTGTCACACTCCGACGCACTTGAGGCTGTAGTGCCTCATAAGTTTCTTGGCCTGAGCGGAGTTTCGTCGCCCCGGCCGCAGTGCCGCGCGGTCACCCCGGCGGCCCGTGCCGTACCCCACGACGGCGGTTCACGCAGCACTCTCGACCATCCATGCGTGGGAGCACTCAACGATGAGTTCCAGACCCCGTAGCGCGGTCCGCCGCGCCCTCACCGCGACCGTCCCCGTCACCGCCCTGCTCGCCCTGACGGCGTGCGGCGGCGACGCCACTCCGGCCGCAGGCGCCTCGCAGGCCGCTGCGGCCAACAGCCCGGGCCTCGCGGCCGCTCGTGAGGCCGCGGAGATGTACGCCGACCGCCCGGCCCGCATCCCCGTCACCGAGCCGGTGGGCAAGGAGATCCCCAAGGGCAAGCAGATCGACTTCATCCTCTGCGGCGTCCAGTCCTGCAAGGACCTCGCCGACTTCTTCACGGCCGCCGCCGAGGAACTCGGCTGGACGGTGAAGCAGATCCCCACGCAGGGCACGCCCGAGTCCGTCCAGGCCGCCTACGAGCAGGCCGTACGCGACAAGCCGGACGCCGTCGTCGCCTCGGGCTTCCCCCGCGCGGTCTACGCCAAGCAGCTGGCGCAGCTGAAGGCGGCCGACATCCCCGTCATCCAGTCGAACGCCGACGACGTGGTGGGCGACGGCATCTCCCTGCTGAAGAACGGGCCGAAAGACGTCGGCGTCCAGGGCGAGATGATCGCCTCATGGGTGGTGTCGGACAGCGGTGCCAAGGCCAACACCGTGTACTTCGATCTCCCGGCCTACACGATCCTCAAACCCGTCAAGGAAGGGTTCGCGGCCAAGTACGAGCAGTGGTGCGAGAGTTGTGCGCTCGACAGCGTCGACGTGCCGATCACGTCGGTCGGCAAGGACATGCCGGACCGCGTGGTGTCGTACCTCAGATCGCATCCGAAGGTGACCCACGTCGTCTTCTCCCTGGGACTGCTCAACGTCGGCGTCCCGGCCGCGCTCAAGACCGCCGGCATCACCGGCAAGCACATCGTCGTCAACGTCGGTGACGCGCAGAACTACCAGTACATCCAGAGCGGCCTCACCGACGGCGCCATGGCACTGAACTCCCATGAGACGGCATGGCTCCAGGCAGACGCGCTGGCCCGCCACTTCACCGGCCAGTCCATGGACGTGGCCCAGCAGGCGGTACTGCCCAACATGCTGGTCACCAAGGACAACCTCCCCTCCGCCGACGGCGACTTCCCGCTCATCGAGGACTACGAGGCGCAGTTCAAGGCGCTCTGGGGCCTGAGTTGACCCGGCCGCTGCTGCGGGTGGCCGCCCTGTCGAAGAGATTCGGCGGAACCCAGGCGCTGAAGGACGTCGATCTGGAGGTCGCACCCGGCGAGATCCACGCACTGATCGGCCCCAACGGTTCCGGCAAGTCCACCCTCATCAAGATCCTCGCCGGCTACCACCACGCCGATCCCGGGGCGGTCGCCGAACTGGACGGCGAGCCGTTCGACCTGAGCCAGGTCGCCGCCTCCCGTCACGACCGGCTCCGCTTCGTCCACCAGGAGCTGGGCCTGGTGGGCGAGTTGAGCGCCACGGACAACCTCGCGCTCAGCCGTGGTTTCGCCCGTACGGCCTTCGGCAACATCCGCTGGCCGGAGATGGAGCGGCGGACGACCGCGCTGGTGGAACGGTTCGGCCTCGCCATCGACGTACGCCGGCCCCTGGCTCTGGCCTCTCCCGTCCAGCGCGCGGTGGTGGCCATCGCCGCCGCGCTGCAGGGCTGGGAGGGCCGGCGCGGCGTCCTGGTACTCGACGAACCGACCGCAGTGCTGCCGCCCGGTGAGGTGGCCCGGCTCTTCGACATCGTGCGGGAGATCCGCGACACAGGTGCCGGCGTCCTGTACGTCTCGCACCGGATGGACGAGATCTTCGCGCTCGCCGACCGGGTCACCGTGATCCGCGGCGGGCGACGGATCGCCACCCTTCCCGTCGCCGGCCTCACTCCGCGCTCGCTGGCGGAACTGATGGCGGGGGAGGAGATGGAGACCGACCACCGGCCCGCTTCCGCTCCTGGTCCCTCCGAAGCCGTACTGGAGGTCCGTGACCTGTGGGCGGGCCCCCTGCGCGGAATCGACTTCGACCTGGCCAGGGGCGAGCGCCTGGGCATCACCGGCCTCGTCGGCTCCGGCCACGAGATCGTGCCGTACGCCGTGTGCGGGGCTCACACCGGGCCGGTGCGCGGCAGGCTGCGGCTGCCGGAGCGCTCCGAGCGGTGGGTCGACGCGCGCGACGCCGACAGTCTCGGCCTCCCCCTGGTCCCCGCGGACCGGGCCGGCGAGGGAGTGATCGGCGACTTCTCGGTGGGGGAGAACCTCACCCTTCCCCTCCTCGACCGCCTCCGTGCCCGCGTCGGCCGACTGCACCGAGGACGGGAGGGTGCGCTCGCCGAGGAGTGGATCGAGCGGGTCGGGGTGCGAACGGCCGGACGCGGGGCCCGGATCACCACCCTGAGCGGCGGCAACCAGCAGAAGGTCGTGATGGCCCGCTGCCTGGCCCAGCGCCCACCGGTGCTGATGCTCTGCGAACCCACGGCCGGCGTCGACATCGGCACCCGCCTCCAGCTGTACGACCTGATCGAGCGTCAGGCCGACGAGGGCATGGGCGTCATCGTGTCCTCCTCCGACACCCAGGACCTGCTCGCGCTGTGCAACCGCGTCCTGGTGGTGAGGGACGGCCGGGTCGTACGGGAGATCGGCGGCCGGGACATCACCGAGCCCGCGCTCGTCCATGCCATGGAAGGAACTTGAGGGACATGACATCCACCCCGACCCGGGCCCGCCCCGCCGCGCCACCGGAACCGGACAGGCCCGCGCCCGCTCTTGGTGCGTGGGGCCGACGGACAGCGGCGGCTCTGTCGTTCCGGAACATCGGCGCCGTCTACGTATGGCTGGTCATCGTCGTGCTCTTCTCCGTCTGGGTGCCGGAGACGTTCCCGACAGCCATCACGGTCAAGCAGGTCCTGAACGGCAACGCCGTGGCAGGACTGGTCGCCCTGAGCGTCGTACTGCCGCTGGCCGCGCGCGTCTTCGACCTGTCCGTCGCCTTCATCATGTCGCTCACCAGCGTGCTGACCGCGTACTTCATGGTCTCCACGGGCCTGGGTCCCGGCGCGGCGATCGCCCTGGCGATGACCGCCGCGCTGCTGATCGGCGTGGTCAACGGAATCGTGGTGGTGGTGCTGCGGGTCGACTCGTTCATCGCCACCCTGGCCACCGGGGCACTGATTCAGTCCCTGATCACCATGGTCACGAACGACAGCTCCATCACCGGTGTGCAGCTACTGGCGAAGCCGTTCGCGAGCATCGCCCAGCTGGACGCGGGCGGCATCACGCTGCCGGTGCTGTACCTGCTGCTCGCCGCTTCGGCCATCTGGTTCCTGCTGGAACACACCGCCAGTGGGCGCCGGTTGTACGCGACCGGCTTCAACGCCGACGCGGCACGCCTGCAAGGAGTACGCACCGACCGGCTGCGGTTCCTGACCCTGGTGGCGTCCGCGTTGCTCTCCGGTTTCGCCGGGATCGTCTTCGCGTCCTCGGTGGGATCCGGATCGCCGACCGCCGGCACACCGTATCTGCTGTCCGCCTACGCGGCGGCCTTCGTCGGGGCGACCCAACTGCGTGCGGGCCGGTTCAACGCCTGGGGCACCGTGCTCGCCGTACTGCTCCTCGGCACCGGCATCACCGGGCTCGGGCTCGCCACCAGCGCGCAGTGGGCCGCGAGCCTGTTCACCGGCTCGGTCCTCATCGTCGCGCTGGTCCTCACGGGTGGGCGGATCGCGCTGCCGACGGTTCTGCGCCGCCGGAAGTCACCGCCCGCCGAGCCTGTCACCACGCCTGACAAGGAGATCTCATGATGAAAGCGGTTCAGTACCGGACTATACGTGCAGGGCCCGAGGTGGTCGAGGTTCCGGTGCCCGAACCCGGCCCGGGCCAGGTGCTGTTGAAGGTGACGGCCGCGGGGCTGTGCCACTCCGACCTGGCCGTCATGAGCTGGCCCGAGGAAATCTTCCCCTATCCGCTGCCGATGACGCTGGGACACGAGGGCGTCGGCACCGTCGCGGCTCTGGGCAGCGGTGTCACCGAGGTCGCGGAGGGTGACGAGGTGGCGGTGTACGGCCCGTGGGGCTGCGGCCGCTGCCGTACCTGCGCCGAGGGCAGGGAGAACTACTGCCCGCACGCTCCCGGGCTCGGCATCCTGCCGCCCGGGCTTGGCTCTCCCGGCGCCCTCGCCGAGTACATGGTGGTGGACTCGCCCCGCCATCTGGTGCCGTTGGGCGGACTGGACCCGGTGCAGGCGGCGCCGCTCACCGACGCCGGGCTGACGCCGTATCACGCGATTCGGCAGGCGCTGCCGAAGCTGGTGCCCGGGAGTACGGCGGTGGTGATCGGTGTCGGCGGGCTGGGGCATCTCGCGGTACAGCTGCTGCGCGCGCTGACGTCGGCCCGGGTGGTCGCTCTCGATGTGAGCAAGGAGAAGCTGGAGCTGGCGCGCGCGGTGGGTGCCCACGAGACGCTGCTCTCCGATGAGGAGGCGGCGACACGGGTACGGGAGCTGACCGGGGGTACCGGGGCGGAAGTCGTGCTGGACTTCGTGGGCGCCGAGGCGACCTTGGCGGTGGCCGCCGCGGCGGTGGCAGTGGCGGGCGATGTGACCGTCGTCGGGATCGGGGGTGGGACTCTGGCGGTCGGCTTCGGTGGGGGGCTGCCGTTCGGGGTGTCCGCGTCGGCGCCGTACTGGGGGAGCCGGGTGGAGCTTGTCGACGTTGTCGGGCTTGCGCGGGAGGGGCTCGTCTCCTCCCATGTGGAGACGTTCTCGATCGAGGATGCTCCGTTGGCGTACGAGCGCTTGCATGCCGGGGAGGTCAACGGGCGTGCGGTGGTGCTGCCGCACGGGTGAGCCGGGATGCGGGCGTGGTTTTTTCGCCCCGCCGCCCTTACCCGTCCCGTCCCTGGGGCCTGGCCCCAGAGCCCCGCTGAGGGCTGCGCCCTCAGACCCCCTTCGGGGCTTTGCCCCGGGCCCCTCGGGGCTTCGCCCCGGGCCCTGTTTCGGGGCTTGGCCCCAGCTCGGACCCCCGTTGGGGGCTCCGCCCCGGGCCCTGTTTCGGGGGCCAGCCCCCGGACCCCTGCTCCTCAAACGCCGGAGGGGCTGATTTTCCGCGGCCCTGGGCTGATTTCCGCAGCTGAGGTTCCGCTGCCCAAGTCGATCCTTGCCCAGGGGACACTTTGCAGCCCAGTCCCGCATCAACCAGCCCGTCCGGCGTTTGAGGACGAGGCCGTTCAGGCCGAAAGCGGGGGTCTGGGGGCGGC
>NZ_JAAKZX010000232.1 GCF_011045025.1 Streptomyces ureilyticus | reverse complement strand
CCCTTGTCCGCGCTCGGGCCGGCCCGCCACCCCTCCATGACCGTGATCCGCCCGCCCTCCGCCTCAAAGACCCGCCCGGTCACCCCGACGCACGCGGCCGAGCCGAGCCAGACGACGAGTGGCGAGACGTTCTCGGGTGCCATCGCGTCGAAGCCGCTGCCGGGCGCCGGCGCCGCCATCGTGTCGGCGAAGGTCCGCTCGGTCATCCGCGTACGCGCGGCCGGCGCGATGGCGTTGACCTGCACTCCGTAGCGGCCCATCTCGGCGGCGGCCACCAGTGTGAGCCCGACGATGCCCGCCTTCGCCGCGCTGTAGTTGCCCTGCCCGACCGACCCCAACAGCCCCGCTCCGGAGCTGGTGTTGACGACGCGCGCCTCAGGCGTACGCCCGGCCTTCGCCTCCGCCCGCCAGTGCACAGCGGCCTGCTGAAGCGGCAGAAAGTGCCCCTTCAGGTGGACGCGCACAACAGCGTCCCAGTCGTCCTCGTCGAGGTTCACGAGCATCCGGTCGCGCAGAAACCCGGCGTTGTTGACGAGCGTGTCGAGCCGCCCGAACGCGTCGAGCGCCGTCGCGACCAGCGACTCGGCGCCCGCGCGCGTGGCGACGTCCCCGCCGTGCGCGACCGCCTCTCCACCGGCCGCGCGAATCTCCTCGACGACAAGCGCGGCCGGGCTGTCGGGCCCCGGCACTCCGTCGAGCCCGACACCGAGGTCGTTGACGACGAGTCGCGCCCCCTCGGCCGCGTAGGCGAGGGCGTGCGCCCGCCCGAGTCCCCGTCCCGCGCCGGTGACGATCACTACCCGGCCGTCACAGATTCCGGTCATCTCAACTCCCCTTATTGACCCTCTTGTTGGCAGTCGCGGCCTTGTTGACCGTCGCCGCGTCCAGGAAGGCGGGCCGCTCTCCCCCGCCGTGCACGAGCAGGCTGGCGCCGGTGATGTACGCGGCGGCGTCCGAGGCGAGGAACACGGCCGCTTCGCCGATGTCCGAGGGAGCGGCGAGGCGGCCCAGAGGGACCGTACGGGCCACGGACGCGATGCCCTCCTCGTCCCCGTAGTGGAGGTGGGACAGTTCGGTGCGGACCATCCCGACGACCAGCGTGTTGACGCGGACGTCCGGTGCCCACTCCACGGCCATCGACCGGGCCAGATTCTCCAGGCCGGCCTTGGCCGCTCCGTAGGCCGCCGTACCGGGAGAGGGCCGGGTCCCGCTGACGCTGCCGATCATCACGATCGAGCCCCGGGCGCGTTTGAGATGTTCGTACGCCGCCAGGGACACGGTCAGCGGTGCGGTGAGGTTGAGCTCGATCACGCGCGCGTGCCGCTCGGCGGCGTCCGTCTCGGCGAGCGGCCGGTACGGGGCGCCGCCCGCGTTGTTGACCAGGACGTCGAGCCGGGGCAGCGCGTCGAAGAAGGCACGCACGGCCGCCGGGTCGCGCACGTCGAGGGGCATGAACTCGACGCCCTCGACCGGCACTTCGGGGGGTCTGCGGGCGCAGGCCACGACCTCGGCACCCGCCTCTCTGAACGCCCGGGCGATCCCGGCGCCGACGCCGCGGGTTCCGCCGGTGACCACCACGAGTCGCTTGCCCTGCCGGTCGTCGAACCCCTCGTGCCCCCTGTCCGGCCGGTTGTCCTTCCGGTTATCCACAGGGCCTCCCGCCGGTCGGCATTCGCTGTTACCTTCACATCAGATCGAACCTAACAAATGTTTGGTGGAAAGGTAGCTGATGCGCGCATGGGTGTCTCCACCTCGTCCCCGGAGAAGGGGATTTCCGTTGTCACGGTCGACTTCCCGCCCGTGAACGCGCTTCCGGTGCACGGCTGGTTCGACCTGGCCGACGCCGTGCGCACGGCGGGCCGCGACCCCGAGATCCGCTGTGTAGTGCTGACCGCCGAGGGGCGGGGGTTCAACGCGGGCGTCGATATCAAGGAGATACAGCGCGAGCAGGACGGGCGGGAGAGAGACGGACGGCAGCGGGACGGTCGGCGGGGCGCGACGGGCCATGGTGCGCTGATAGGCGCCAACCGCGGCTGCGCGGAGGCGTTCGCCGCGGTGTACGAGTGCGAGGTGCCCGTGGTGGCGGCCGTGCGGGGCTTCTGCCTGGGCGGCGGCATCGGTCTCGTGGGGAACGCGGACGCGATCGTGGCGAGCGACGACGCCACGTTCGGGCTGCCCGAGCTGGACCGGGGTGCGCTGGGCGCGGCCACGCATCTGGCCCGCCTCGTGCCACAGCACCTGATGCGCGCGCTGTACTACACCTCACGAACGGCCACGGCGGCCGAGCTGCACGCGCACGGTTCGGTGTGGCGGGTCGTGCCGCGTGCCGAAGTCCTCGACGCCGCCCTGGAGTTGGCGCGGGAGATCGCGGCGAAGGACGGGCAGTTGATCCGGCTTGCCAAGTCCGCCATCAACGGCATCGACCCCGTCGACGTGCGCCGCAGCTACCGCTTCGAGCAGGGCTTCACCTTCGAGGCGGGCCTCAGCGGGGTGGCGGACCGGGTCCGGAGCACATTCGGCCAGGAGACATCTGGAGAGGAGGACCGGTGAGCGACAAGACCATGTCGGCGGAGGAGGTCGTCGGCCGTCTGGAGAGCGGGATGACGATCGGCATCGGAGGCTGGGGGTCCCGCCGCAAGCCGATGGCGCTGGTGAGAGCACTGCTCCGTTCCGGGATCACCGATCTCACAGTCGTCTCGTACGGCGGCCCGGACGTCGGCATGCTCGCGGCCGCCGGGCGGATACGGAAACTGGTCGCCGCCTTCGCGACCCTCGACTCGATCCCGCTCGAACCGCACTACCGGTCGGCGCGCGAGAGCGGTGCTCTCGAACTGATGGAGATCGACGAGGCGATGTTCATGTGGGGCCTGCACGCCGCGGCGAACCGGCTGCCCTTCATACCGGTGCGGGCCGGCCTCGGCTCGGACGTGATGCGGGTCAACGCCGGGCTGCGGACGGTCACTTCGCCGTACGAGGACGCGTCGACGGGACTCCAGGAGACCGTCGTCGCCATGCCCGCCCTGCGCATGGACGCCGCGCTGGTCCATGTGAACCGAGCGGACCGGTTCGGCAACGGGCAGTATCTGGGCCCGGATCCGTACTTCGACGACCTGTTCTGCGAGGCGGCGGACACCGCGTATGTCTCCTGCGAGCGCATCGTCGACACGGCCGAGCTGACGAAGGAGGCCGCCCCGCAGACCCTGCTGATCAAACGGCACAGCGTGACCGGCGTCGTGGAGGCCCCGAGCGGGGCGCACTTCACGTCCTGCGCGCCCGACTACGACCGGGACGAGGACTTCCAGCGGCTGTACGCGACCACGCCCTGGCCGGAGTTCGCCGAGCGGTTCCTGCACGGGGGCGAGAAGGACTACCAGTCGGCCGTACAAACCTGGCACACGTTGGACGAGGAGCGCTGATGAGCGAGGTACGGAGCAGCGAGGTACTCAGCGACGTCACGCGGGCCGAGTACTGCGTGATCGCCTGCGCGGAGGCCTGGCGGGACAACGGCGAGGTGCTGGCCAGCCCCATGGGTGCCGTCCCGTCCGTCGGCGCCCGGCTCGCCAGGCTGACCTTCGCCCCGGACCTGCTCCTCACCGACGGCGAGGCGATGCTGGTCGGCCCGGACGGCACAGTGGAGGGCTGGCTGCCGTACCGGCAACACCTCGCGATGGTCACCGGCGGCCGACGCCACGTGATGATGGGCGCCAGCCAGATAGACCGGTTCGGCAACCAGAACATCTCCTGCATCGGCGACTGGGAACGGCCCGCGCGGCAGCTTCTCGGGGTACGCGGGGCGCCGGTCAACACCCTCAACAATCCGGTCAGTTACTGGGTCCCCAGGCACTCCACCCGGGTCTTCGTCGAGAAGGTCGACATGATCTGCGGGGTGGGGTACGACAGCGCCGCGGCGGCCGGTCCCACGGTGAGCCGTTACCACAGCATCCCGCGGGTCGTCTCCAACATCGGTGTGTTCGACTTCGCGACCCCGGACCGCTCGATGCGGCTCGCCTCGCTGCATCCCGGGGTGACGGTCGAGGAGGTCAGGGAGGCGACGGGCTTCGAGCTGACGGTTCCCGAGGAGGTGCCGTACACCCGCGGACCCACCGGGGAGGAGCTGGAGTTGATACGCGAGGTGCTCGACCCGCAGGGGCTGCGCAACCGTGAGGTCAGGAGCTGATGGAGACCGCGCTGACGAAACTCGTCGGGGTACGCCATCCGATCGTTCAGACCGGTATGGGCTGGGTCGCGGGCCCCCGGCTGGTCTCCGCCTCCGCCAACGCGGGCGCTCTGGGGATCCTGGCCTCCGCGACGATGACCGTGGAGGAGCTGCGGAGTGCTGTGCGGGAGGTCAAGTCCCGTACGGACGCGCCGTTCGGTGTGAACCTGCGGGCGGATGCGGGCGATGCCCACGACCGAGTGCGGATCATCATCGACGAGGGCGTGAAGGTCGCCTCGTTCGCGCTCGCGCCTTCCCGTGAGCTGATCACCGAGCTGAAGGACGCGGGTGTCGTCGTCATCCCGTCCGTAGGGGCCCGCCGCCATGCCGAGAAGGTCGCGGCCTGGGGCGCCGACGCGGTGATCGTGCAGGGCGGCGAGGGCGGCGGGCACACGGGCGAGGTGGCGACGACGGTGCTGTTGCCGCAGGTCGTGGACGCGACGGAGATACCGGTCGTGGCAGCGGGCGGCTTCTTCGACGGCCGGGGCCTGGTCGCTGCGCTCGCGTACGGCGCGGCGGGTATCGCGATGGGCACCCGCTTCCTGCTCACCTCGGACTCCACGGTCCCGGACGCCGTGAAGGCCGAGTACCTGGCGGCGACGGTCAAGGACGTCACGGTGACGAGGGCAGTGGACGGCCTGCCCCACCGCATGCTCCGCACGGACCTGGTCAACTCCCTTGAGGGAGCGGGCCGTACAAGATCCCTGGCGCGGGCAGTGCGCCGAGCCGCCACGTTCCGCAAGCTCTCCGGCCTCACCTGGCCCGCACTGATCCGCGACGGTCTCGCCATGAAGCACGGCAAGAACCTGTCCTGGGGCCAGGTCCTGCTCGCCGCGAACACCCCGATGCTGCTGCGCGCGTCGATGGTCGAGGGGCGTACGGATCTGGGGGTGATGGCATCGGGCCAGGTGGCCGGCGTGATCGAGGACCTGCCGTCGTGCGCGGAGCTGGTGGAACGCGTGATGACGGAGGCGGAGGGGGTGCTCGAGGAACTGGCTGCCGCCAAGCGCTGATCACTCAAGCAGTGACCGCTCGAGAGCCGACGGGCTGACGTCAGAGGCGCTCGATGATCGTCACGTTCGCCTGACCGCCCCCCTCGCACATCGTCTGCAGGCCGAACCGGCCTCCCGTGCGCTCCAGTTCGTGCAGCAGCGTCGTCATCAGCTTGACGCCGGTTGCGCCCAGCGGGTGGCCGAGGGCGATCGCGCCTCCGTTGACGTTGACCTTTGCCGGATCCGCGCCCGTCTCCTTCAGCCAGGCCAGGACGACGGGGGCGAAGGCTTCGTTGATCTCCACGAGGTCGATGTCGTCGATGGTCAGGCCGGTCTTCTTGAGGGCATGTGCGGTGGCCGGGATCGGGGCCGTGAGCATGCGGATCGGGTCCTCGCCTCGTACGGAGAGGTGGTGCACGCGCGCGCGGGGCGTCAGGCCGTGTTCGCGTACCGCCCGCTCGGAGGCCAGCAGCATCGCCGCGGCGCCGTCGGAGACCTGGGAGGAGCAGGCCGCGGTGATGGTGCCGCCGTCGATGACCGGCTTCAGGCCCGCCATCTTCTCCAGTGAGGTGTCCCGGCGCGGCCCCTCGTCGACCGTGACGTCGCCGTACGGCACGGTCTCGCGCTCGAAGCGGCCCTCATCGATCGCCCCGAGCGCCCGCTGATGGGACCGCAGCGCGAACTCCTCCTGGTCGAGGCGGCTGATGCCCCACTTGGCGGCGATCATCTCGGCGCCGACGAACTGGTTGACCGGCTGGTCCCCGTACCGGGCCCGCCACCCCTCGCTTCCCGCGAACGGCCCCTCCGTGAGCCCCAGCGGAGCGGTGGCCCGCCCGGAGGCGAAGCCGATGGGGACCTGCGTCATGTTCTGGACACCGCCCGCGACCACCAGGTCCTGCGTGCCGGACAGCACACCCTGCGCGGCGAAGTGCACGGCCTGCTGCGACGAACCGCACTGCCGGTCGACCGTCACCCCCGGCACCTCCTCGGGCAGCCCGGCCGCCAGCCAGCACGTCCGTGCGATGTCACCGGCCTGCGGCCCCACGGTGTCCAGGCAGCCGAAGACGACGTCCTCGACGGCGGCCGGGTCGACTCCGCAGCGCGCGACCAGAGCCTTCAGCACATGCGCGCCCAGGTCGGCGGGATGCACCCCGCTCAGGCCCCCTTTGCGCCGCCCGACGGGCGTACGGACCGCTTCGACGATGTAGGCCTCGGCCATGACAACTCCCAGTCAGATCAAGTCGATCCAGTTCGGCTACGGTCGGTCCAGTTCGAGGTCGATCCGGTGCGACCCAGTTCGGTTACGTACGTACTGCGATCCCGTCCAGCACCATCGACAGGTACTGCCGGGCGATCTCCTCGGGGCCGTGCTGTCCGCCGGGCCGGTACCAGGAGGCGGCGACCCACACCGTGTCGCGGACGAACCGGTAGGTGAGCCGTATGTCGAGGTCCTCCCGGAACACCTCGGCGGCCACCCCCCGCTCCAGCGTGCTCAGCCAGGCCTTCTCGAACTTGCGCTGCGAGTCGGCGAGGAACGCGAAGCGCTCCTGCGACACCAGGTGCTTGGACTCCTTCTGGTAGATGGCGACGGCCGCGCGATGCCGGTCGATCTCCCGGAAGGACTCGATGACCAGGGCCTCCAGCGTCTCCCGGGGCCCGAGCTCGGCATCCAGGACGGTGTCGTACCCGTCCCACAGCTCGTCCAGGAACGTCCGCAGGATCTCCTCCAGCATCGACTCCTTGGAGTCGAAGTGGTAGTAGAGGCTGCCCGCGAGCATGCCCGCGTGATCGGCGATCTTGCGGACGGTGGTGGCGTTGTAGCCCTGCTCGGCGAATACCTCGGCGGCGGTGCCGAGGAGTTCACTGCGCCTGGCGGGCGAGGCGGTCACCTGGGGCTTCTTCTTCGTAGGCACGGTTCCATTGTGGTCCCCCACGAGCCGGCACCCGGTCTCCTAGGCATGCTGGCTGCTCACCGACACGACCTCGCCGGTCATGTACGAGGAGTAGCCGGACGCGAGGAACACGATCACGTTGGCCACCTCCCAGGGCTCGGCATACCGCCCGAAGGCCTCGCGCTCGGTGAGTTCCTCCAGCAGTTCGGGGCTGGTGACCTTCACGAGGTGGGGGTGCATGGCGAGGCTGGGCGACACGGCGTTCACCCGCACCCCGTACTCGGCCGCCTCCACGGCCGCGCACCGGGTCAGCGCCATCACGCCCGCCTTCGCGGCGGCGTAGTGCGCCTGGCCGGCCTGGGCGCGCCAGCCGACGACGGAGGCGTTGTTGACGATCACGCCACCGTGTCCACCGTCGCGGAAGGCCCGCAGGGCCGCGCGTACGCACCGGAACGTCCCGTTCAGCGTCACGTCGAGCACTCTCGACCACTGCTCGTCCGTCATGTCGACGAGGTCCGAAGTCCCGCCCAGACCGGCGTTGTTGACCACGATGTCGAGCTGCCCGTGCAGCCGCTGGGCGGCGTCGAAGAGCGCCTGCACCTGCGCCTCGTCGGTGACGTCACAGGCGAGTGCCGCGACCCCCTCGAACTCGGCGGCCAGCTCCCCCTCGTACTCCTTCAGCCGCCGTGCGTGCGCGTCGCTGATCAGCACGCGCGCACCCTCCTCCAGGAAGCGGCGTGCCGTGGCCCCACCTATCCCCGCGCCCGCGGCGGCGGTGATGACGGCCGTACGCCCCTTCAGCAGCCCGTGCCCGGGCACGTACGCCGGACCCTCGACGTCTGTCATGGAGCCACGCTAACCTACCAAACACTTGTTAGGGAAGGCCGTTTTTCGCTTCGCGAAGCCTCGACGGACTCCGAGGAACGCTGAAGAACTCCGAGGAAGGTGACCGTGGACCTGGACCACTCCCCCGCCGACGAGGCGTTCCGCGCCGAGGCCAGGGCCTGGCTCGCCGCGCATGTACCACCCACGCCCCTCCCCTCCCTGGAGACCGAGGAGGGCTTCGCGGCGCACCGCGCGTGGGAGGCGGAACTGGCCGCGGACCGCTGGTCGGTGGTGTCCTGGCCGGCCGAGTACGGCGGCCGTGGCGTCGGCCTCCTCAAGTGGCTGGTCTTCGAGGAGGAGTACTACGCGGCGGGCGCCCCCGGCCGCGTCAGCCAGAACGGCATCAGCCTCCTCGCCCCCACCCTCTTCGACCACGGCACCGAGGAGCAGCGCGCCCGGATCCTGCCGCCCATGGCGTCCGGCGAGGTGATCTGGGCGCAGGCATGGTCCGAGCCCGAGGCCGGTTCGGACCTGGCCTCACTCAGGTCGAGGGCGGTGCGCACGGACGGTGGCTGGCTGCTGAGCGGACAGAAGACGTGGTCGTCGCGGGCCGCGTTCGCCGACCGCGCGTTCGGCCTGTTCCGCAGTGAGCCCGACACCCCGAAGCCGCACCAGGGGCTCACCTACGCGATGTTCGACCTGCGCGCGCCGGGCGTCACCGTCCGTCCCATAGGCCGCCTCGACGGAAAGCCGGCGTTCGCGGAGCTCTTCCTGGACGAGGTCTTCGTGCCGGACGAGGACGTGATCGGCGAGCCCGGCCAGGGCTGGCGGGTCGCCATGTCGACAGCGGGCAACGAACGCGGACTGACCCTCCGCTCCCCCGGCCGTTTCCTGGCCGCCGCCGACCGACTCGTCGACCTGTGGCGGGAACACGGCGACCCCGCCGACACGGCCCTGCGCGACCGTGTGGCCGACGCGGTGATCGGCGCCCGCGCCTATCAGCTCTTCACCTACGCGCATGCCTCCCGCTTCCTCCAGGGCGAGCCCCTCGGCCCCGAGTCCAGCCTGAACAAGGTCTTCTGGTCCGAGTACGACATCGCCCTGCACGAGACGGCGCTCGATCTGCTGGGCGCGGAGGGCGAGCTGGCGGACACCGACTGGAGCGAGGGCTACGTCTTCTCGCTCGCCGGTCCCGTCTACGCCGGCACCAACGAGATCCAGCGCGACATCATCGCCGAGCGCCTGCTCGGCCTGCCGAAGGGACGCCGCTGATGCGCTTCCTCCTCGACGACGAGCAGCAGGCCTTCGCCCACTCGCTGGACGCGATGCTGACGGCCGCGGACACCCCGTCGGTCATACGGTCCTGGAGCGCCGGCGCCCCCACGACCGGGCGCGCGCTGTGGCGTCGTATCGCCGACGCGGGAGTGTTCGCGCTCGCGGTTCCCGAGGCGTACGAGGGAGTGGGACCGCTACCCGTCGAACTGGCCGTGGCCTTCGTGGAGTTGGGGCGGCACGCGGTGCCGGGGCCCCTGGTGGAGACGGTCGCGGCCGCCGTGCTGCTCAACGAACCGGAGGCCGCCAAGCGGCTGCTCCCGGCGCTGGCGTCCGGCGAGGTGATCGCGACGGTGGCGCCGGAGGGCTCGTACGCCCTGGACGGTGACGTGGCCACGGTCCTCCTCGCGGTCGACGGCGAGGAACTGCGGCTGGCCCCCGGACACGGCCCGGTGCGTACGTCCCTGGACCCGGCCCGCCGCCTCACCCTCCTCGACCGCGGCGGTGAACTCCTCGCCAGGAACCCGCCCCTCCCCCGGGCACTCACCTGGGCCCGGCTCGCCACCGCCGCCCAAGCGCTGGGGGTGGGACTCGCGCTCCTCGACACGACGGTCGCGTACGTCAAGCAGCGCGTCCAGTTCGGCGTGCCCATAGGCTCGTTCCAGGCGCTCAAGCATCAACTGGCCGATGCGAAGATCGCGTTGGAGTTCGCGCGCCCGCTCGTCTTCGGCGCCGCGCTGTCCATGGACCCGGCGGACGTCGCCGCGGCCAAGGTCACGGCGTCTGAGGCGGCGTACGCGACGGCGCGTACGGCGCTGCAACTGCATGGCGCGATCGGCTACACCGCGGAGTACGACCTGTCCCTGTGGCTGACCAAGGCCCGCGCCCTGCGTACCGCCTGGGGCAGTCCGGGCGAGTGCCGGGCCCTGGTGCTCAGCGGCGGGCTCAGTGGTGGTGGTCGCCGCTCGTGAGTTCCCGGTACTCCTCGGGGGTCGGTTTGGGGACGTGCGTGTTCGGCCCGTACATGACGCGGGCGAGCCGGGCACGCAGCCGCTCGGTGGGTCTGACCTTCCGGACGACGCCGTTGGCATCGACCGTCGGGCCCACCTCGTACGGCGGGGCCTGCTCGTGCTGGGTGAGGGTGAACCGCTGGGCCTGCGAGAGCGGCTCGTGCACCTCGATGAACTCGCCGTTCGGCAGCCGCTTGATGGTGCCGGACTCCCTGCCGTGCAGCACCTTGTCCCGGTCGCGGCGTTGCAGCCCCAGGCAGATCCGTCTGGTGATGATGAAGGCGAGGACGGGCACCACGAAGAAGCCGATCCGTACGGCCCACGTGATCACGTTGATCGACAGATGGAAGCGCGTGGCGACGATGTCGTTGCCGCCGCCGATCAGCAGCACCCCGTACAGACTCAGCCAGGCCACGCCGAGGCCGGTGCGCGTGGGGACGTTGCGCGGGCGGTCCAGGATGTGGTGCTCGCGTTTGTCGCCGGTGATCCAGGCCTCGATGAACGGGTAGACGCCGATCGCCAGCATGATCAGCGGGAAGAGGGAGAAGGGGATGAAGACGCCGAGCGCCAGGGTGTGGCCGAAGGCGTTGATCTCCCATCCCGGCATCACCCGGATCAGCCCCTCGGAGAAGCCGAGGTACCAGTCGGGTTGAGCACCGGTGGTGACCAGGTCGGCCCGGTAGGGGCCGAAGGCCCACACGGGGTTGATGGTCGCGATCGCGCCCATCACCGACAGCACACCGAAGACCAGGAAGAAGAAGCCGCCCGCCTTGGCCATGTAGACCGGCAGGAACGGCATCCCGACCACGGACTTCTGGTCGCGTCCGGGCCCGGGGAACTGCGTGTGCTTGTGGTAGAAGACCAGGATCAGATGGGCGACCACCAGGCCGAGCATGATCCCGGGCAGCAGGAGAATGTGGATCGGGTACAGCCGGGAGATGATGTCGTCCCCGGGGAACTCTCCGCCGAAGAGGAAGAAGGAGAGATACGTTCCCACGACCGGCACCGACAGGATCGCGCCCTGGGCGAAGCGCAGGCCCGTGCCGGAGAGCAGGTCGTCGGGGAGCGAGTAACCGGTCAGCCCGGTGATGATGCCGAGGAACAGCAGCGTCCAGCCGAACAGCCAGTTCAGCTCGCGCGGCTTGCGGAACGCGCCGGTGAAGAACACCCGCATCATGTGGATGAGCATCCCGGCGACGAACACGACCGCCGCCCAGTGGTGGATCTGCCGGATGAGGAGTCCACCGCGTACGTCGAAGCTGATGTCGAGTGTGGACTCGTACGCCCTGGTCATGATGATGCCGTTCAGGGGCTCGTACGAGCCGTGGTAGACGGTCTCGGCGCTGCTCGGCTCGAAGAACAGCGTGAGGTAGACGCCCGTGAGGATCAGGATGAGGAAGGTGTAGAGGCAGATCTCGCCCAGCATGAAGGACGGGTGGTCCGGGAACACCTTGCGCATCTGGGCTTTGGCAAGGCCGTAGACCCCGAGCCGTCCGTCGGCCCAGTCCGCCAGCCGCTCGCCCTTGCCCGTCTGCACCGGCCGCCCGCCGCTGCCGTGCCGGTCCGCCGATCGCGCGCCCATAAGCCGCCTCTCGCCGCAGATCCTCCCAGAGTGACACGACGATCACACAAATCCAACAGGGCGGCGAGCGCTCGGTCAGTGGACGATGCCCTGCACCCGGGCCGCCGACAGCCAGTGCGGGAACTCGGCCACCAGACGGTCGTACAACTCGCGGTCGGAGATCCGGCGCGGGTCCGAACCGGCGTGGAAGAAACCGGCGTTGTCGACGATCCGCTTGCCCGGCACCGCGAGTTCGTCGAGCTTGCGGAGGAAGTCGAACTGTTTGCTCGTCGCGTCGCCGAAGCCGATGAACTGCCAGAAGAGGGGGAGCTTCGCGGCCTTGCACAGGTACCGCTCGGCGGCGAGTTTGTTGATCGGGCCGCCGTCGGTCTGGAAGACGACCAGGGCCGGGTCCTTGGAGCCGCTGTCCAGGTAGTGGTCGATGACCGCGTCCATGGCCAGGTGGTAGCTGGTCTTGCCCATGTGGCCGAGGCCCGCGACGATCTGTTCGATACGGCCCTGATGATTGTCGAGCGCGATGTCCGTCACCGCGTCGATGTCCGTGGAGAAGAACACCACGGGTACGGTCCCGTCGTCGTCGAAGTGCGCCGAGAGGCCCAGCACCCGGTCGGCGAGCGCCTGTACGCTGCCGTCCTTGTAGTACGGCTTCATCGAGCCCGAGTAGTCGACGACGAGATAGACGGCGGCCCGCTGTCCGCTCAGCCCCCGCTCGGCGAGGCTCGCTCCCGCGCTCTTGTAGAGGGAGACCAGCGCGGGCGCCGTCTCCTCCACCTTTCTGAGGCTGATCCCGGCCACACCGGCTCCTTTCGGTCAGGGGCTGACCGATGGAGCCTAGCTCGGGGAACCACTCGCCAAGCCGGCGTACGGCGGAACGTACCCTGAGCGCCATGAAGCGTGCTGGTTGTCTGTTGTTCGCTGCCGTGCCCGTCCTTGTGACGGCTACGGTCTACTTCTTCACGCCCGACACGGAGTCGAACGGCTCCGAGGGACGGCCGTCGGCTTCGCAGTCGAGCGGGCGGGCGGCCGAGGACGCGGTGATCGCGGATCTGCCGCCCGGGCTTGCCGCGCCGCAGAAGAAGGAGCTCGCCAACAAGCTCGTGACCAGCGCGGAGAACTCCACGCTGAAGTGGCGTGAGCAGTACGGCTACATCGAGGACATCGGCGACGGTCAGGGCTACACCGCGGGCATCGTCGGCTTCTGCACGGGTACACACGATCTCCTCGTCCTCGTGGAGCGCTATACGAAGGCCCACCCGGACAACGGGCTCGCGCGTTATCTGCCCGCTCTGCGCAAGGTGGACGGTACGGACTCCCACGAGGGCCTGGACCCCGGCTTCACCGCCGCCTGGAAGAAGGAGGCGGAGGTGGGGGCCTTCCGGGAGGCCCAGAACGCCGAGCGCGACCGTGTCTACTTCGAGCCCGCGGTGCGCCTCGCCAAGCTCGACGGTCTCGGTACGCTCGGTCAGTTCATCTACTACGACGCCATGGTCATGCACGGTCCCGGCACCGGTGCGACCGGCTTCTACGGGCTGCGGGAGCGGGTCGTCTCCGAGGCGGACACGCCTGCGCAGGGCGGCAAGGAGAAGGCGTACCTCGACATCTTCCTGGACATCCGTCGCGACGCGATGAAGTCGCGGAAGCACCATCGCGACACGAGCCGAATCGATACGGCACAGCGGCGTTTCCTCTACAACGGGAACCTTGACCTCGACACTCCGCTGGAGTGGTCGATGTACGGAGAAACGTTCCGCGTGCCGAAGTAGCCGGTCGGCGGCCGCAGGGTTTCCTCGCCCCCGCCGCCCCTACCCGTCCCATACCAAGGGGCTCCGCCCCTGGAC
>NZ_JAAKZX010000231.1 GCF_011045025.1 Streptomyces ureilyticus | reverse complement strand
CCCCAACCCCTTACCCCTCAGGACTCCTGTGCCTTCGAACGACGACCTTGGGACCGGCGGGGACGTCTCCGTCTCCCCGCGCTACCTCGCCGGGCTGCCCGGGCACGCCGACCCCAGCTTCGCCCCGGTGGCCAACTGGCCCCACCACCGCCCCGACGTCGGACCGTGCCAGCTCATCATCACCTCGCCGGACCACCGCATCCGCATCGGCTGGTTCGGTGACGACTACGACACATGGCTGATCAGCGCGGCCCAGGACCCCGTCTCCGCTCCCTGCTGGTCGGCGCGGATCAACCAGAACACGCCGCCCGAGATCGTCGAAGGGCTCACCCGTGCCCTCGCCGCCGAGTGGGACGAAGACAGCGACACCTTCCTCACCCGGCCCTCGGTGTACTGGAGCGACGCGGTGCAGCCGTTGCTCGACGCGGGCTGGGACCGAAAGCCCCTCTTACGCGGCACCGTGGAGGTCGTCTCCCCGGACGGGCTGGCCGGAGCGAGCATCGACATCGTCAGCAGCGGCCCCGACGCCGAGACGGTGACCTTGTGGGCCGGACCGCCGGGCTGGGGAACCCGCGCCAAAGCGATCTTCACCGCACGCACTCCGAAGCATTTGATCGCCGCCACCGCTGCCGCCCTCGCCGATCCCAC
Organism: Streptomyces ureilyticus; assembly: GCF_011045025.1. GTDB lineage: Bacteria > Actinomycetota > Actinomycetes > Streptomycetales > Streptomycetaceae > Streptomyces > Streptomyces ureilyticus. The sequence continues at coordinate 13,329 of NZ_JAAKZX010000231.1, read as the reverse complement.
CCCCGTCCTTCGGTACGAGGCCGGTCTGCATCCGCAGCTCGCCAAGCTGGCCCGCCTTGCCCCCGTCGAGCCGCCCCGGCCCGCCACACCGACCCCGCTGGATGTCCAGCGTGCTGCCGCAGCCCGGCGCCCGGCTGCTGTGCCGGCCTGCAGCCTGCGCCGATGGACCACCAGCACGTCCCCGCCCACACCGGCCGTCGGCTCCCGCCCCGGGCTTCGCCGCTGATCCACACGAGCCACCCACGCGAAAGGCCGCGATGCCCCTGCACGCCCAGCAGTTCTTCACCCAGCAGCTCGCCCTCACCGGCGGCACCGTCATCGGCGACACCTACTACGCCACCCCACAGCCGGGATCCCCGCTGCGCCTGCGGATCGGTTTCTCCCGCACCATCCGCGCCGACGAATACGACGGTCTGCGGCTGCAGATCCTCCACGCCGAACAGGGCGGCGTCCTGGACACCGTGATCCTCACGTTCGCCGGCCACGACACCTTCCGCAGCCGCGACGCCGCCATCGGCCGTTCCCCGGGACACGACGGCTACGCCATGGTGCGCGACTGGCACCAGCGCGACGAGCCGCCGTGGCAGGGAGCCGCAGCCACGAAGCTGCGCCGGGCGGTCGAGCAGTACACCCTCCTGTGGTTCCCCCAACTCCCGGCCACGCCCCGGCCGAACACGGCAGGGCCGCAACTTGCCCTGTCCGGTCATCCGCCGGCGCCGGAGCCGAACGGGTTCTGGCTGGTGGATCCCGAGTTCCGCGCCCGGCTGCAGTCCGCCGCGCACCTTCTGCTCGACATCGTCGCCGACTGCCTGGACGACGACTTCCGCCTCATCCAGGCCCTCGACGGCGCGCGCTATCACGCGGGTGAACTCCTCGGGATCCCGGACGAATTCGGCGTGCTGGTCGAAGCCGAGGCCGCAGCCGAGATCGTCGGACTCGGGACCGGCTCACCCTTCGACCCCGCCGTCGCCCGGGGCCTGGTCCTCCTCGACCAGCGCCCCATCGAGGAACAGGAACGGGCCGTGAGGGCCGCACTGCGCCGCTGCGCCAGCACCACGCCCGGCATCCCCAAGCCCATCCCCGCACTGGCGCCGCCGTCCCCGGCATCCGCCCGCACCCGCTGACCCCCTTCCACCAGGAGCCGCGTGTCACCCCACGACGACCCCCTTGACGGCGATGTCTACGTCTCCCCGCGCCATCTCGCCCGCGCCACCTTGAGCGGCGACCCCGGCCTCGACCCGCTGTACAGCCTCGGCTGGCCGCTGACCTACGACGACCACGGCATTATGTGGAATCAGGTTTGTCAAGGGCCACTCGGTGTGTGCGCGAAATCTGGCACTTCGACTCTCGCAGGTTTCGTAGGTCATGCGGTTGGATGCGCGGCGCTGGCTCCGGCCCCGGCGTGCGAGACCTCTCGTCCGAGGTGGGCAGAGCTGAGTCGGTGGCGGAAAGCCAGGTCGCGATCATGACTCAGCGGAGCTTGGCGACCATGTTCACGAAGGACGGCTCGACCTTCGTCACAAACCAAGGCGTGCGGCGGAGGTGGTGAGCCACGTCATCGAAGCTTGTACGGTCGGCGTGGGAAACGGAGGTGCCTCCCTGTGAGGCGGACTCACTTCACCGCGGATGCTTCTCCCGACTCCCTGTCGTCTAAGCCGACTTGACCGACCCGCCACACCTTCGACCCTCACCCCCTTGCCGACGGAACTACCTTTGCGCCGCCCGGTAGAACGTGCACTGATCGGCCAGTACAGTTCAAGCGGCGTTCGCTTGAGGGAAGCCCGACGTGGGGGTATGTGTGCGCATTCGTATCCAAGTTGTAGGCAGCGTGCAAGATCAGGATGCACCGCAGTTAACGGAAGCCTTTGCACGGTGGCTTGTCCAGGACCGCACCGTGGGCCCGCACGTGGAGATCAGTCGGATCCGCTCAGAAGCAGATGACGGCGCGATGTCCGCCGGCCTGGTCGAGTGGCTCGGTCTGGTACTGAACAGTGGGTTCTCCGTGGCATCGCTGGTGTACTCACACAAAACGTTCCGAGCTTCGCTGCCTCCCCGTGTCCAGTCGGCGGTGCGGTTGGTCGTCGAACACGGCGACTCGCGAATGGTGATCGAGGCGGGTTCCGCCGAAGAAGCAGCCCAGATCACACGCCTGCTCACCGGCACCGGTCTCCCCGGCCAGGCGCAAGGACCGGCGGGGGGCACTCTTTCCAACAGCGGAGCCGACGGTGATTCCTGACCCGCGGGCAAGCCGGGCAGTGCTCGTCGGACTGGACACCTACACCGGCATGACATCACTCCCCGCCGCAGCCCACGGAACCCGGCGGCTCTCCAAGCTGCTGCGCGACCTCTGGGGCCTTCCCAAAAGCCACATCACAGTGCTTGGTGCCGAAGCGTCCGCAGCCGGCATCTTGAGCGCGGTCCGCGACGCCGCCGAAGCGACGAGGGACACTCTGGTCGTCTACTTCGCCGGACACGGCCTCCGCGACCAAGAAGGGGAGAACCTCTACCTGTGCCTGGCCGGCGCCGACCCCAACTACCCGCAAGTCGGAACGGTTGCATACCGGGACCTGCGTCGTGTCCTGCGGACAGCCGGCGCGTCGGCACGTTACCGCCTGACCGTGCTGGACTGCTGCTACAGCGGCTTGGCCGGCGCGATGAGTCCCCATGGCCGGGCCACACGCGACGAACTGGCCCGAGCCTTGGGTGAACCGGCCACTCCGGACAGCGACCCTTCGGAGGACTACGGGGACGTGGTACTTACGTCCGCCCCGCACAACCGGCAGTCCTTCGCACTGCCCGGCGCCACCTATCCGGAGGCCACAGGCGAACTTATCAAGATCCTTGAGCGCGGAATCCCCGGCGAGGGTCCGGAGTTAAGCGTCACCCTTGCATGGCAGCGGGTGCGTAGGCGGCTACTTGAAAGGGGAAGCCCGGCGCCCCAACAGTTCGCCCAAAACACGGTGGCTGACTCACTCTGCTTCCCGAACCGTGCCGCCGCTGCGGCGGCGCCTGCTGAAGTGAGCGAGGAATCCAAGCGCTACAGCGCCGAATTGCCTGGCATCTCGACCAAAATCGATCAGACTCAGAAAAACAGTGAAGGTGTGCCGTCTGCCGTCCTGGCCAGCGTGCCCGAGCCGGACTGGCAGCCTGCTCCGGTCGGACGATGGCGACCCGAAAGGGAACCTCGCTATCCCGGCGACCATGCATACTTCAAGCACCAGTACGCGCACCGACGGCTGCTTGATCAAGCGTGGGCGGACCTGAAGAAGGAGTTCAAGACGGTCCGCCGCCGCCTGCAAGTACCGTTCCATGTCCGCTCCCCCGCAAGCATCGCGACCTGGCTGCACCAATCCACCGGCGACTCCCGATGGATGGTCATCGCCGAATCCATCAAATCCCTCGAAGATCGCACAGAGGGATACGTGACCACGGTTGTCATGGACCCCTACGCAGCCCAAGTCCCCGGCGGAAGCAGCCAGGCTCGCTACCAATTGACCATGGACACCGTGAACGCCTACCGCGAGAGGGCGGACCAGCTGCGCGTCGACATCAACAAACTCACTGACCTGCACGCGAGCCTGCAGGAGTAACAACCACCATCTCTGCAGCGCGGCACCACACGGGACCGACCGAATGCTCCATCAGCACGCCGCAGCTGCTGCCCGGGACCAGCAGCAGGATGGAGAATCGTCATTCAGGCCGCCGGCATGTATGCCTTACCTCATCCTGCACGCCGACGAACTGGTCAATGCCGCTGGCCGAGCCCGCTACGCGCTGCCTCCCGTCCGGTACACCGCCGAAGCATTCAGTCCTGTTTGCCGTGGCGGACCTCCACGACGGGCAGCATGGTGACGGTGGCGGGGAGGCCGAGTTCCCGTGGTGTGGGGCCTGCGGGTGTGGGGACGTCGGTGAGCCGGGCGAGGAGTGCTTCGATGGCGGTTTGGCCGTCGTCGACCGCGACGCGTTCGTCCTCGGTCAGCGGGATGGAGGCGAGCATGCTCTGGAGGTTCTCCTTGGCTTCGAGGAGTTGGGCCTTGCTGGAGCCTTTGGGGGTGTAGAAGTCGCAGCGGGCGCAGGCCATCCGGTGCTGGCATTGTTCGAAGAAGGAGTAGGTGCACCAGCCGTGGCCCAGGTCGTAGTACTGCCAGGGCTCGCCGGTGGCCGCCGCGCCAGAGGCGACGGCGTCGCGGTCGACGAGGACCTCGATGGTGCGCACATTGCGGGCGAAGTAGCCAGCCTCGCTGTATGCCTTGGCCAGCGTCTTGGGGGAGATCTTCGCGTAGAACTGGGTGGAGCTGGGCGACCGGTGTCCGAGCCATGCCTGCAGCTCGAACAGGGTCATCGGTTCCTTGGCGTTGTAGAGCTGGCTGGCGATGGTGCTCCGGGCCCGGTGGCTGGTGATCTTGCCGCGGACATCGCGGGTGGGGACTCCGGCCTTCGTGCACAGCGCCGGGATGATCGTGCGGTTGATGTAGTCTTTGGAGACGCGTTTGGCGCGGTGGGCGAACAGGAACTCCACGCGCTCGCCGGTCTTGGCGTCCAGCATCAGCGGCTGCTCGGGGCGGAGGGACTGCCAGACCTCTATGGCCTGTCCGAGCAGCGGGGTCGACCGGCTTGGTGAAACTCGTGCCGGTCTTGTGGGTCGGGACGTCCAGCAGGCAGACGGCGTCACGGGCGAGGACGTCTGAGGCGTCCGGACTCACGGCCGTGCCGTCGTGCTGCCAGCGGACGCATCCGGTGCGCAGGCGGCGGATCTCGTCGCTGCGTTGGCCGCTGAACAGCCAGGTCAGCGCCACGGCTCGGGAGAGCTCGAAGGGGTAGCGCGGGCCGCTGCTGGTCGTGGGCAGGTCCTCGGCGGTGAGGTTGATGCCAGCCCACAGTAGCTTGGCCCATACCTCGTCGGCGATGACGCGGGGTTGGGACCCAGCAGTGCGCGGATGGTGCGGGGCGTCTCCAGAGCGCGCCCGGGATCGAACCGGCGGGGGATCCACTCCCATTCAGAGGGGAAACCCACACCTACGCCGAGGGCCTGGCCCAGCTCACCGCCATCCTCCCGCCGGTCCTGACGCCCCTCGATGTCCGGCGCCTCGCCTCCCGCCGCCCGGCCGCGCTCCCTGCCTCCAGCGTCCCGCGATGGAGCACGACCAGCCGCCCTGCCCGGCCCCAGCCGCTGACACGCACCGGAAACCCCATATGTCTTTCCACGCCGGCGAGTTCTTCGCCGAGCTGATGCTCCCCTTCACCCACAGCACCGTGGTGGGCAACACCTACTACGCCCCCCACCCCCGACAGCCCGTTGCGCCTGTGCATCGAGTTCACGCCCACCATCTACGCGGACACCTACGGCGGGCTGCGTGCGGCAGTCGTCCACGCCGACCGGGGCGAGATCAATGCCGTCGCCCTCGGCTTCGTGGACCACGGCACCTTCCACCGCCGTGACGAAGCCCAGCACACACCCCGGAACAACGCCGAGTACGGCACCTTCAACACACGCCGCCACCGGGCCGGCCAGCCTCCGTGGGAGGGAGCCGTCACCACCCAACTGCGCGACGCGATCGAGCAGTACTGCGCTGTCTGGTTCCCCGGCTCCTGGCCGGCATCCCCACCGTCCCGGACAGCCGCCCGCACCGCCCGGCACGTGCCCGCTCCGGCCGGCCCGCCTGCTCGCCGAAGGCCCTGACCCCCCTCCCCATCAAGATCAAGGAGTCCCTCACCTCGTGCACGCCCGTACCTTCCGCAGCATCCTCCGGTCGACCGCCCTTGCCGGCGCAGTGACCGGGACACTCGCCTGGGCCCCGGCTGCCTCCGCCCTGTCGGCCGAGCCGACCCCCTCCACGACGGCCACCGAGACCCCCGACGAAGCCGGCGGCGTCGCGATCACCAAGAAGGATCCGGCCGGGGACGTCATGCAGGGCGCCTCCTTCCTGCTGCTCGACGCCACGGGCCAGGAAACGGCCACGGGCAAGACCGACGCCCAGGGGAAGCTGGCGTTCTCCGACCTCACCCCCGGCGTCTACCGGCTCAAGGAGACGGCCTCCGGCGGCCCGCTCCACGAGGTCGCCGCCGACCAGGACGTCATCGTCACCCCCGGCGCCACCGCCCCGGTGACGGTCATCGACCCCTTCAAGCCCGCCCACGTCACCCTCAAAGCCGACTCCAAGACGGGCACGCTGCTGCCCGGATCCACCGTGAACATCGGCAGCGGTGACAAGACCCTGCTGACCCTCACGACCGGTCCCAAGGGCACAGCGTCCGGTGAACTGCCGGTGTCCAGCCGCAAGACGGAGTTCTGGGTCAAGCAGATCAAGGCCCCCGGGGGCTACGACCTCTACAAGCCCGCGAAGACCTTCACCGCCGGGCCCGGTGCCCCCGTCACCGTGACCGTCACCAACACCAAGACCGCCACCACGACGAAGCCCACCCCGACCGAGAAGCCCGCGGACAAGCCGACCGACACCCCGTCCACGCCCACGGACAAGCCGACCCAGAACGCCGCCGTCGGGTCGAAGCCCAACCCGACGGCCACCGACAAGCCGGACACCGAGTCCTCCCTCGTCCCGTCCGCAGACGGGACGGAATCCGCGTCGCCGAAGGCCCCAGCCGGCTCCCTCGCTCACACGGGTGCCGACGCCACCCCGTGGATCCTCGGCGGCGCCGGAGTCCTGCTCGTCGGCGGCATCGGCGCGGTCGCCACCGCACGCCGCCGCACAAACTCCGAACCCGTGCAGGACGAGAACACCGAGACCAACTGATCGGCCTTCCCCAAATAGCAGACCCCCGGACCCAGCTTCCGGGGGCCTGCTGCCTTTCCGCTCTCCCGGGGCATCGCCGTGGCACCCTGCAGAATGGGGGCCGGGTGTTTCCCCTCGAAACGCCGCCTCCGCCTGACGGGAACGCGTGAAACTCAGGTAGTCCGGCGGGAAGTCGCTGAACTGCGCGGACTAACTTCGCTGTCAACGCAGTCGCGTGACGCTTCCTTCGGCCCGAACCCTCTGGCCTACGGCGACTGGGTTGGACGGCACGGAACGTCGTGGGCTGGGGTTCGTGTCAGCCCGCGCCTCTGCTCTGTCTCACACCGATGGCCATGTTTCTGTCTCAGGAACGTGGCCATTTCCTAGGTCGGTTGTGACGCGGGAACTATGCCGGGCGTCCGGTGCGTCTTCTGGGAGCCGTGAGCGGGCGGTCATGGGTACGCTTCCGGCACTGCCGGCCGGACACCGAACTCGGAGTGTTTGACTAAGCAGAGCGCTTGGGCTTCCGGCCCGTGGTCTTCTTCGCGGCCGTCTTCTTGGCCGGCGCCTTGCTGGTGCGCTTCTTCGGCGTCTCGTGCACGTCCGCTTCTCCCTCACCGCGCGTGACCCGAGCCTTCTGTACGGACTCCTCCAGGGCGGCCATCAGGTCCACGACCCCGCCCGCGAGGGCTTCCCGCTCGGGGATCTCCGGCGGGGCATGTCCCTCCTGCTTTGCTTCGATGACCTGCTCCAGGGCCTCCGTGCAGTGGTCGACGAACTCGGGGCCCTCCAGGTCGTCGACGGCCATGCGGTCCATCAACTCCAGCGCCCCCGCGATCTCCTCCTCCGACAGTTCCACCGGGTCCGGTACCAGCTCAGCCGGGTTACGGATCTCGTCGTCCCATCGCATCGCGTGCAGGACGATCGCGTCCTCCCGCACTCGCAGCAGCCCGAGACGTTCGCGGCCGTGCCACGCGAACTTCGCCACGGCGGCCTTCGATGATCTCTCCAACGCCTGGCGGATCAGCACATACGGTTTGCTGGCGACTGGGCTGGCGGCTTCCAGGTAGTAGCCCTCGCCAATCCGGATCGGGTCGATCGACTCGTAGGGGACGAACGCCACGATCTCGATCGCGCGCGCCGTGGGCAACGGCATGTCGGCAAGCCCGTCATCCGAGACCGGGATGATCGTGTCCCGAGAGAGCTCGTAGCCCTTGCCGATCTCGTCCTGCGTGACTTCTCTGAACTAAGAAGCGATCAGCTATCGCTCCCCCTCAGATCCACGGAGTCACGTTCACAGCACGGCAGTCGAGCCGTCGGTAGCAGCCGACGCCGGTGCGAGAGCCTCCAGTAACTGTTGTTGTGTCATGTCGCCGGATCCATTTCAGGCGCCGGCGTGGAGGTAGGCGGCCCACAGGAAGGGGCTCTGTGTCCGGTCGAGTCCTCCGGGCAGGTCGTGGCCGTCGCGTACGTCGCGTACGGCCTGGTGCAGGGCCCAGGCCGCCCGGCTGGTGTCGAGGGTTCCGGTGGGGGTGCGCAGGTGGGTGTAGAAGGCGTCGGCGATGGTGACGGCGATCTGGTCGTCGATCTCCCACAGGGTGCCCACGACGTGGGGGAATCCGGCGAGCTGGAATGCGGATGTCAGGTGGATGGCCTCGTCGATGAGGTTCGCGGTGTCGATGGCCGCGGTGCGGCAGGCCGAGAGGTAGGCCAGTTGGGCTTGGCCGAGGCGGACCGGGGCCAGGCTGGCGACGGTGAGCGGGTCGCTGGCGTGGTCGTGGAGCAGCAGCCGGCTTTTCGACGGGTCGGTGGGGTGGCTGGTGCCGTGGCAGGCGAAGTGCGCGATCGAACAGCTGGTCAGGTGGTCCAGAACTTTGTCCTTCGTCGGTGTGTGAGCCGTGGCCGCGAGGGCACCGCCGTCGGACGGGTCGGGTTCTAAGAGCAGGGTGAGCTCGGGAAGGTGCTGGTGCAGCTTGGACGCTTCCGAGCCGACGTGCGGCAGGCGGCCCTGATCAGGCAGGTCGGGGGTGGTGGGCATGGCGACGACCAGCCCCTGGGCGGGCTTGTCCGGGACCGGGGCGTGTTGGCGGGCGTGACGTAGGGCGCGGACCGTGGGGGTGTAGGAGGAGATGACCCGGTCCATAACGGTGCGTCGGCCTGGCTCGTCGACGGGGTCGGTGTGGTATCCGGCGGCGTGCAGGGGCAGCAGGCCCAGCAGTCCGCCCGGCGCCCACCACACCCGCGGCCAGTCGGCGTCGGCCGACGGCTGACGGTGGTGGCCCAGTGCTTCCAGGACAGGCCCGGCGGCTGCGTCCCACAGCCATTGCAGGACCTGGACCATGACGGCCTGCGCTTGGCGGCGCTGGGTTTTGTCCGTGCCGGAGGTGGCGGTGTGCAGTGCCCGGTGGAAGGCGTTGACCTGCTCGGTCAGGGAGTTGACAGTGAGCTGGGGGAGCTCCAGGTGGGTGATGCCGCCTTGGGTGAGCAGTAGGGCGTCGCTGCGGTAGCGGCTGACGTTGAACACCACGACCGGGCCCTGGTTGGCCTCGGCGAGGAGTTCCCCGGGGGTAGGTGGGAGGGCGAAGGAGTCGAAGCCTGCCAGGGCGCGGATGTCGGCCAGGGTCTTTGCGAAGTCGCGGGCCAGCCGGTGCCGGTCGCGTACGGCGCGCTCCTGTTGCGCCGCAAGTTCGTCAACATCCTCGCTTCCGTCAGCGGGGTCGAAGGTGCCGGCAGGCTGGTCGAGCTGGTCGCGCAGTTGAACGAACCGGGCAGCCAGATCAGGGTGCTGCCGGTTCAGGTCGGTGACGTCGCTGCGGGCATCCAGCGCCTGGCTGAGCAGCACCGCCCGGCCGGCTTCCAACAGTCGCAGCGCCCGGGTCGCGCGCTCCGGCTGGCCACCGCGGGGGTCGGCCAGGGCCAGAGCGGCGGCGTCCCCGGCCAAGCCGGCGAAGTCGCCGAGCGCGTGCTGCTGATCGCCCCGCTCCAGCTGGCGGGGGGTCACCTCGGGCAGCAACCGCACCGCGGCCTCCGCCATATCTGCCGCCCGCCCGGGTGTGGACTCCGCGACCAGCTCGGCCACTGCCCACGCTGCCCGAACGCGGAACGTAGGTGCCGCCGAGTCCATCTCCCACGCCCTGGTATAGGCGGACACCGCCGCCTCCAGGTCGGCTTGGTCCCCGGTGCGCTCGAACCGGCGCTGCAGCGCGTTCCCCAGGTTGGACAGGTACATCGCGCGGTCGGGGTGGTTGTCGGGGGTGGCCTGGACCGCGTCCCGTCCGGCGGTGATGACTGCGTCCAGGTCGGCCTGATTCCCGGTGCGCTCGAACCGGGCCAGCTGCGAGGCCCCCAAGTTGGAGAGGTACCGCGTGTGATTGGGGTGGTTGTCGGGGGTGGCCTGGACCGCGTCCCGTCCGGCGGTGATGGCTGCGTCCAGGTCGGCTTGGCCTCCGGTGCGCTCGAACCGGCGCTGCAGCGCGTTCCCCAGGTTGGACAGGTACATCGCGCGGTTGGGGTGGTTGTCGGGGGTGGCCTGGACCGCGTCCCGTCCGGCGGTGATGGCTGCGTCCAGGTCGGCTTGGCCTCCGGTGCGCTCGAACCGGCGCTGCAGCGCGTTCCCCAGGTCGGACAGGTGTCTCGTGTAGTTGGGGCTGCTGGCGGGGGTGGCCCCCACGGCCGCGTGGCAAAGGTCGATGGTCTGGTCCAGATCGGCCTGGTCCCCGGTGTGCTCGAACCGGCGCATCAACGCGACCCCGAGGTTGACCAGGCGCCCCGCGTGCTTGGAATGGTTGACCGGGGTGGCCTGGACCGCGTCCCGTCCGGCGGTGATGGCTGCGTCCAGGTCGGCCTGATTCCCGGTGCGCTCGAACCGGCGCTGCAGCGCGGCCCCCAGGTCCGACAGATACCCCGCGCGGTTGGGGTGGTCAACAGCGATGGCCTGCACCGCATCCCGTCCGGCGGTGATGGCCTCATCCAGGTCAGCCAGATTCCCGGTACGCCCGAACCGGGCCCGCAACGTGATCCCCAGGTTGGACAGGTAGGCCGCGCGGTCGGGAAGGTCGACCGGGGTGACCTGCACCGCGTCCCGCACCGCGGTGGTGGCCTCATCCAGGTCGGCCTGATCCCCGGTACGCTCGAACCGGGCCCACAGCGTGCCCCCCAGGTTGGTTACGAGCCTCGCGCGGTCGGGATGGTCGACAGGCATGGCCTGCACCGCGTCCCGCTCCGCGGTGGTGGCCTCATCCAGGTCGGCCTGGTCCCCGGTACGTTCGAACCGGCGCTGCAGCACAGCCCCCAGGTTGGACAGGAGCCACACGCGGTTGGGGTGGTCGACAGGGAGGGCCTGCACCGCGTCCCGTCCGGCGGTGATGGCCTCATCCAGGTCGGCCTGGTCCCCGGTACGTTCGAACCGGCGCGGCAACACAGCCCCCAGGCCTCCCAGGAACCACGCGTGGTCCGGATGGTCGGCGGGAGTGGCCTGCACTGCGTCCCGCATCGCGGTGATGGCCTCATCCACGTCGGCCTGATCCCCGGTGCGTTCGAACCGATGCTTCAACGCAATCCCCAGGTTGTACAGGCCCCCCGCGTGGTTGCGGTGATCGGCGGGAGTGGCCTGCACCGCGCCCCGCACCGCGGTGATGGCCTCATCCAGGTCGGCCTGGTCCCCGGTACGTTCGAACCGGCGCGACAACGCGCCCCCCAGGTTGCCCAGGCCCCCCGCGCGGCTGGGGTGATCTGCAGGCGTGGCCCGCACGATGCGCTGCCACAGATCCACAACGGAAGAGAGCAGGCCTGGGTCAGTGGAGACCAGTGCCTGCTGGAGCATGCCCTCAGCACGCGGCGCCGCGGCCTCGGCGAGCCGCGGCAGCAGGGGTACGGGCAGTCCATCGACCCCCGCGAGGAAGCAGGGGGTGAACGCCGCCACGGCCTCATCGTGGTCCGCGCCATCTCCCCCCTCGGCGAGCGCCAAGTACCGGAACCAGCAGAGCCAGCCGAGCGCATACCAGCCCGGTAGGTCGCCGGAGCTGTCGCGGAGGAGTGCGGCGAGCCGCCGGGTCGCTTCGAGCGCTTGCGGTTCCAGGGCTGGGGGGAGGCCGCCGGTGGCGCGGATCCGCTGCAGCCCGACCACCGCAGCCAATAGTTCCTTACGCACCTGACCCCCCATCCGACTCCCCATTTGATGCTCACCGCATCTTTCCCTGGAGCATAAGGGAGTTGCCTCGATACGCTCCTCTGACCGGTGCCGAACAGTGCCTTACCGCACGGGAGCGACAGGGGGTTCGAGCCGGCGACACGATCAGCGGGAAGGGGACCCATGGCCGACGAGCGCGAGGCAGCAGGGGGCGTGGCAGCGAGACTGGCAGTGGTGTGCGCGTATCTGGAGGAGATCCGCACGGATCTGCGAGAGGGGCCGGGCGAGGACGAAGGTCCGGTGGAACACCTGCTGGTCACCGTACGCGAGGGCGGGGACCTCACTGGCCCGCTGGCCGCGCTGCACGCGATCTTGCAGGTCGGCGGCGACCCCCAGGGGCTGGACGGCTACACCGACCACGCGGGCACCATCCGTGGCGTGCGGCCGGCCGGCATCAGCGACAGGCCGACCGAGCAGGTGTACCTATGCCCGATCCGCAAGTGCGGGCGCTACTGGTGGCCCCAGAGCACCGCCGAGGTGCCGCGCTGCGCGATCAGCGGCACCGCCCTGCGCCGGGAACGGCTCTAACGGTGGGCGGCCTGCTGACGGAGCTCGGCAAGAAACTCGCCGAGCGGTGGGTGTCCCTGCTGGTCCTGCCCGGCGCCCTCTACCTCGCCGTCGCCGCCACCGCCCACACCCTCGGCCACACCCACCCCTTCGACCTATCCCGCCTCACCGCGCAGATCACCGCCTGGGCCGCTCACCCCGCCGCCACCACGGTCGGCGGCCAGGTGGTGCTGTTGGCCGCGGTGCTGGCCGGCGCCGCCGCAGCCGGGCTGGCCACCCAGGCCCTCGGCTCGGCAACCGAACGGCTGTGCCTGGCCGCCGGCTGGCCCACCTGGCCAGCCCCTTTCCGTCAGCTGGCCGCCTGGCAAACTACCCGCCGGCAACAGCGCTGGAGGAATGCCGCCCGCACCTGGCACCGCCACCGCGAACACGACGCCCGCGCCCTGGCCCGCGGCCACCGCACCGACCCCTCCGCACGCCACGCCGCCGAGCGCGCCATGACCCGCATTGCGCCGGAGGAACCCGCCCGCCCCACCTGGAGCGGGGACCGACTGAATGCGGCGGCCGTGCGCCTGGAGCGCGACCGGCACCTCGACCTGGCCGCCGTCTGGCCGCACCTGTGGCTGACCCTGCCCGAGGAAGCCCGCACCGAAATCACCGCCGCCCGCCAGGCCCTCACCCGCGCCACCACCCTGACCGCCTGGGCCCTCCTCTACCTCCCCCTCACCGCCTGGTGGTGGCCCGCCGCCCTCATCACCGCCACCCTCACCCTCATCAGCTGGGCGCGCACCCGCACCGCCACCGACACCTACGCCCTGCTCCTGGAGGCCGCCACCCGCTCGCACGCCCGCGACCTTGTCGACCGCCTCGGCCTCGACACCACCGGACCTCTCACCCCCGAGG
>NZ_JAAKZX010000230.1 GCF_011045025.1 Streptomyces ureilyticus | reverse complement strand
CACCCGACCCAGCCCGGCGACTCGCCCTCTACGCCCTCGTCGTCTGCGTCCTCTCCATCGCCGCGGCCGTCGTCTCCTTCGCCAAGGGCTACTGGCTGGGCATCGTGTGGGTACTGCTCGCGGGCCTGTCCTCCAACATGACCTGGTACTACCTGCGGCGCGGCAAGGCGCGGAACGGCTCCGTCACGAACTGACCGTCATGCACTGACGGTCATGCACTGACGGTCATGCACTGACAGTCATGCACTGGCGGTCACGAACCGACGCCGCAGAACTGGTCGGTCTCCGTCCAGAAGCGGAAGAGGTTCTGACCGCAGTACGTACTGATCTCATCGATCCCCAGGCCGCGCAGCAGCGTGTCGATCACGTCGAAGAACACGCTGTTCACGGCCGGTATCCACAGGATGGCGATCACGAGGAGCAGCCCGAAGGGCGCGAGCGGCTCCACCTGCTGGCGGATCTTGTACGACAGCCAGGGCTCGAGCACGCCATAGCCGTCCAGGCCCGGCACCGGCAGGAAGTTCAGCAGCGCGGCCGTGACCTGGAGCAGCGCCAGGAACGCCAGGGCGAACCGGAAGTCGGCCGGCACACCGTCGAGCGCGTCCAGCCAGAACGGGGCCGTGCAGACCACCGCGAACAGCACGTTCGTCAGCGGGCCCGCCGCCGAGATCAGGCTGTGCTTCCAGCGCCCCTGGATACGGCTCCGCTCGATCCAGACCGCGCCACCCGGCAGCCCGATCCCGCCCATGATCACGAAGAGGACGGGCAGCACGATGCTGAGCAGGGCGTGCGTGTACTTCAGCGGGTTGAGGGTCAAGTAACCCTTCGCGCCTATGGAGATGTCGCCGCTGTGCAGGGCCGTACGCGCGTGTGCGTACTCGTGCAGACAGAGCGAGACGATCCAGGCCGCGGTCACGAACAGGAACACGGCGATGCCGGGCTGTTCCGCGAAACCGGTCCAGGTGGCCCAGCCCGTGACCGCCATGACAGCGACGATCCCGAGAAAGACGGGACTGACCCGCCGGTCGCTGTGGCGGGTGGTGGCGGTGGTCATGGGGTCGGGCTCCCTGGGTTCGTACAAACGGGCGTGCCCGACCGTACCGGGCGCAAGTGGAAAACGTCTCGCGCTCGGCTGTGAGTTCCGTACAGGGTGGGAGGATGTCCGCTCGCTAGCCACGCCGCCCAACCCTGTGACCTCGCCCCGACCCACCAGAGACAATGGACCCCGTGCGCTATCGCATCCTCGGTACCACCCAGGCACTTCGTCCCGACGGCAGCTCCGTTCCTGTCGGTGGGGCGCGGTTGCGTGCTCTTCTGACCGTGCTCGCCTTGCGGGGTGGCCGTGGTGTGCCCGCGGGGCTGCTGGTCGACGAGGTGTGGGACGGGGATCCGCCCGCCGATGCCACGGGGGCGTTGCAGGCCTTGGTCGGACGGCTGCGGCGGGTGCTCGGGACGGAGGCGGTCGTGTCCGAGGAAGGCGGGTACCGGCTCGCCGCCTCGGCCGACGACATCGACGTGCACCGGTTCGAGCGGCTCGTCGGCGAGGGTACGCGTGCGTTGGGCGACCGGGATCCCGCCAAGGCGGCCGTCGCTCTCGACGACGCCCTCGCTCTGTGGCGCGAGCCCGCCCTCGCCGATCTCCCGGACCGCACCGCCGAGTCGGCCCGCTTGGCGGCCCGGCGGCTCGACGCCCTCCGTGCCCGGCACACCGCCGCCCTCGCCCTGGGCCACGCCGAGCAGTCCCTGCCCGAGCTGACCGCCCTGTGCGACAGCCACCCCCTGGACGAACCCCTTCAGGCCCTTCGCCTGCGCGCCCTGCGCGACGCGGGGCGCCCGGCTCAGGCGCTGGCCGCCTACGAGGACGTACGACAGCTCCTGGCGGACCGGCTGGGATCGGATCCCGGGCCGGAACTGCGGGTGCTGCACGCGGAGTTGCTCCAGCCGGGAGAGTGGGGTGAAGAAGCGTCCCGGGGCGAGGGCGGCGGCCGTCCCGGCGGTCCGTACGGCGGGACGCGCGGGGCCCGGGGCCCGTACGGGGCCGGGCATCGTGCGGACGAGACGGGCGCGGACGGCTTGCCGCCCGGCTCCCGCGCGGGTGCTGACGGTCGGTGGTCCGACTCCGGCCGGGGCACGAGCGCCGACCGTCCGTCGCCCGGAACCGGTGCTCCTCCCGCCGTCCCGGCGAGCCCCAGCGGCGCGGACGCCGTCGCCCCCGGGACCGGCGGGTATGCGACGACGGGCGCCGAGGGCCCCGCCGCTCCGTCTCGCGACCGCGCGGCAGTGCCCGGCAACCTCCGCGCCCGGCTCACCTCCTTCGTCGGGCGTGAGGGCGATATCGAGGCCATCCGTGGTGACCTCGGGACCGCCCGGCTCGTCACCCTGCTCGGCCCGGGCGGGGCCGGGAAGACGCGGCTGTCGCAGGAGGCCGCCGAGACCGTACGGGACGTCGTCCGGGACGGGGTGTGGCTGGCCGAGCTCGCGCCCGTGGACGACCCGGAGGCCGTTCCGGAGGCCGTACTCACCGCCGTCGGCGCCCGCGAGACCGTGCTGTACGGCGCCGGGGCCGAGACCATGCGGGCCGGATCCGAACGGCACGACGACCCCGTCGAGCGGCTCGCCGACCACTGCGGCAAGCGGCGCATGCTGCTGGTCCTCGACAACTGCGAGCATGTCGTCGACGCCGCCGCCCGGCTCGTCGAGGAGCTGCTGGAACGCTGCCCGGAGCTGACGGTGCTGGCCACCAGCCGCGAACCCCTGGGCGTACCGGGGGAGTTGCTGCGGCCCGTGGAGCCGCTGCCGGAGCCGTACGCGCTGCGGCTGCTCGCCGACCGGGGGGCCGCCGCCCGGCCGGGGTTCCGGATCGAGGACGATCCGGAGGCGGCGGCCGAGATCTGCCGGCGCCTCGACGGTCTACCGCTCGCGATCGAACTCGCCGCCGCCCGGCTGCGGATGCTCACGCCCCGGCAGATCGCCGACCGGCTCGACGACCGTTTCCTGCTCCTCACCTCCGGCAGCCGTACCGTCCTGCCCCGCCAGCAGACGCTCCGGGCCGTCGTCGACTGGTCCTGGGAGCTGCTGGACGAGGGCGAGCGGGAGGTTCTGCGGCGGCTGTCCGTCTTCGCCGGCGGCTGCGACCTCGCCGCCGCGGAGGCGGTCTGCGGGCCGAAAGCCCTCGAAGCGCTCGGCTCACTCGTCGACAAGTCCCTTGTCGTGGCGGCACCTTCGGGCAACGGCGATATGCGTTACCGCCTGCTGGAGACCGTCGCCGAGTACGCGGGCCAGCGGCTCGACGAGTCCGGGCGGCGGGCGGAGGCCGAGCGCGCGCATCTGACGTACTTCCGTGAACTCGCCCGCACCACCGAGCCGTTGCTGCGCGGCCGTGGTCAACTCGCCGCCATCCAACGCCTGGAGCGCGAGAGCGAGAACATCCGCGTCGCCCTGCACCATGCCGTCGCCGCGGGCGAGGAGCAGGAGGCGCTGTGCCTCATCCTGTCGATGGCCTGGTACTGGCAGATGCGCGACCTGCGGATCGTCGCCGGCAACTGGTGCCGCGAGGTCCAGACCCTCGGCCCCGACCCCTTCACCGAGCCCGTGCAACCCGCCGCCCCGCTGTGGGAGCGCTGCACGGACACGCCGCCGCCGTGGACGGGCGAGGTCCTCGACGAGGCCCGGCGCCAGCTGCAACTGATCCATCTCGCCTGCATAGACACTGAGTTGCCTGCCTGGCAGACAACCGAGGCTCAGACGAAGCTGCGCGTCATCTCCGAGACGTACGAGCCGGGACTTCCGCAGGTGAGCCGTTTCCCCGGCACGGTGTGGTTCTTCGCCGTCATGCTCACCGGTGACATGGGGCGGGTGCGGACGATCATCGATGCAGCCGTCGACACCTGCCGTGACGTGCCCGGATACGAGTGGGATCTGGGCGCCAATCTGCAGATGCGCGCCAACCTCCTCGCCAACCGCACCGAATGGGAGGGCGACGCCACTCGAGACGCCGACGAGTCGCTGGAGATCTACCGCCGCCTCGGCGATCTCTGGGGCACCGCCGATGCGCTCGCGGCGCGTGGTGAGGCGCAGGAGCGCAAAGGCGAGTACGACAGGGCCGCCGCCGACTACGAAGCGGCCATCGAACGTGCCGAACGTCTCGGTGCCCGCGCCCAGGTTGCTGTGCTCACCGCCCGGCTCGGCGGCGCGCTGATCCAGGGGGGTGAGGCCGAGCGGGGAGAGCGCCTCCTGCGCGAGGTCATCGAGCAGGGGCGCGGCACGAACGACCAGTCGATGCCCTTCGCCCGGCTGTTCCTGGCCGGCTGGCTCTGCATGACCGGCCGGATCCTCGAGGCGCGTGAGCAACTCCGGCTGCTGCGCGAGGAGTTCACGATCGCCTACTTCATCATCTTCGACGCGTACATCCTCGGCGCCGAGGCCTTGGTGGACGCGGTCGACGGCCACTACGCGGAGTCCCTGGAGACGATCAGGCGGGCGCTCGAACTTGCCGAGAACCCGCTGTCCGAGGCCATCGCCCCGCAGATGCGCTCCGCGTATCTGACCACCGCCGCGTACGCCCTCGCCCGCGTCGACGGCGGCAGCCGTGCCGGCGACGCCGCCCGCTGCCTCGGCGCCGCCGACGCGCGGCTGCCGCCCCGGCACTGCTGGTCGCCCCAGGAGCGTGAGGTGCACCGGCGGGCGGTGGAGGGCGCACGCGCCGTGCTCGGCGACGAGGCGTACGAGGCGGTGTACGCGGAGGGCGGCGGCCTCTCCTCCGTAGAGGCCGCCGCCCTGGTCTGACGCGCACCGACACGGGGCCGGGCACGTCGACGTCAGGTCTTCGTACGGAACTTGTGGATGGCGATCGGTGCCATGACCGCCGTGAGCCCCACCGACCAGGCGACCGTCACCCACAGGTCCTGCGTGACCGGGCCGCCCACCATCAGCCCGCGCGCGGCGTCCGCGAGCGAGGACAGCGGGTTGACGTCGGTGAAGGACTGAAGCCAGCCCGGCATCGACTCGGTCGGCGCGAAGATCGACGAGCCGAACTGGAGCGGCATCAGCACCAGGAAGCCAAGACCCTGCACGGACTGCGGGGTCTTCAGCACCACGCCCAGGGTGAGGAACACCCACATCAGCGCCGAGCCGAACAGCGCGGCCAGCGCCACGGCCGCGAGCAGCCCGCCCCAGTTGGTGATGTCGAAGCCGACCAGAACGCCGACGACCAGCATGATCGTGGTGGCCAGCAGCATCCGCAGCAGCTCCACCGCGATCTTGGCGAAGAGCACCGAGCCACGTCCGATCGGCAGGGACCGGAAGCGGTCCATGACACCGGAGTTGAAGTCCGTGTTGAAGCCGGTCCCGACCGACATGGCCATGCTCATGCCCATCATGGCCATCATTCCGGGCACGACGTACTGCACGTAGTCGTCCTGACCGCCGCCGAGCGCCTGCCCGATCGAGCCGCCGAAGACGTACACGAACAGCAGCGTGAAGACGATCGGCATCAGGATGGCGTCGAACATCGACTCCGGGTCCTGCCGGATCCACAGCAGATTGCGGCGGATCAGGGCGCCGGTGTGCCGCGCGTGGGCGCGCGGGCTGATCCGGGCGTCGCCCTTGATGATTTCGGTACTGATCGCGCTCATACGGAGACCTCTTCGCGGGCGTCGGTGGGCACGGCGTCCTGCGGGGCGCTCGCGCGGTGGCCGGTGAGGGACAGGAAGACCTCGTCCAGGCTGGGCAGTTCGGTGGTGATCGAGGCGATCGTGATCCCGCGCGCGGTGACCGCGCCGACCACGGCGGTGAGCTGCTCGTCGCTGAGAATCGGCACAAGGAGGGTGCCGTTCGCGCTGTCCACCGTCGTGCTGGCGAGCCCGGTGATGCCCAGCTCGTCGAGCGCGCCGGCCAGCGGGCGCAGTTCAATCGGATCGGCCGGGCGGATCCGCAGGGAGCGGCCGCCGACCTTCGCCTTCAGCGCGTCGATGGCGCCGTTCGCGATGACCTTGCCGTGGTCCACGACGGTCAGCTCGGAGGCGAGCTGCTCGGCCTCCTCCATGTACTGGGTGGTGAGCAGTACGGTCACGCCGTCGCCGACCATGCGCTTGATCTCCGCCCACACCTCGTTACGGGTGCGGGGGTCGAGGCCGGTGGTCGGTTCGTCGAGATACAGCACGGTCGGCTGCCCCATCATCGACGCGGCCAGGTCCAGGCGCCGCCGCATCCCTCCGGAGTACGTGTTCACCGGGCGCTTCGCCGCCTCCGTCAGCGAGAAGCGCTCCAGCAGCTCGTCCGCGCGGGACCTTGCCTCCTTGCGGGGCAGGTCGAGCAGGCGGCCGATCATGTAGAGGTTCTCCCAGCCGGGGAGCTTCTCGTCGACGGAGGCGTACTGGCCGGTGAGGCCTATCACCCGGCGCAGCTGGCGGGGCTGTCGTACGACGTCGTAGCCGGCGACGGTCGCCTGGCCGGCGTCGGGCTGGATCAGGGTGGACAGGATCCGTACGAGGGTGGTCTTGCCGGCGCCGTTCGGCCCGAGCACGCCCATCACTGAGCCCTCGCGTACGTCCAGGTCCACGCCGTCCAGTGCCTTGGTCTCGCCGTAGTGCTTGACCAGCCCCCTGACGGTGACCGCACTGCCTGCGCGGGCGTTGGGGTTGTTGTCGATTCGCGTCATGCCGCCACGGTGTCAGGGGCCACTGACAAACCGCCGACAGCCCGCCTACAGGGGGCTGTCGGCGGTTTGTCGACTACGGGGGAGGTGGGTTGAGGTGCGTATCCCGACTGGAGTCGGGGGCCTTAGCGTGCCAGACATGACTGCTCATCAATCCCGCGGCGCACAACTCCTCAAGATCAACGACGTCGAGCTGTGTGTCGAAACCTTCGGAGACCGCGCGAATCCGGCGATCATGCTGGTCGCCGGGGCGGCTGCCTCGATGCTGTGGTGGGACGCCGAACTGTGCGAACAGATCGCCGCCCGTGGCCGGTTCGTGGTCCGTTACGACCACCGGGACACCGGCCGCTCGACCTGCTACCCGCCGGGACAGCCGGCGTACTCGTTCACCGACCTGACCCTGGACGTGCTCGGCATCCAAGACGCCTTGGGCATCGAGCGCGGCCATGTGGTCTGCCAGTCGATGTTCGGCGGGCTCGGACTCCTCTTGGGGGTGGACCATCCCGACAGGGTCGCGTCGCTGACGTTCGTCTCCAGTTCGACCGGTGCCGACGACCTGCCGCCGCCGGCTGGTGACCTGGCCATGCCCGCCGAGCCGGAGGCCTCCGACACGGCCGCGGTCGTCGAGTACGTGGTGGCCGGCGCGAGAGCGTACGCCGGTGGCTCGCCGTACTTCGACGAGGCCGCGATCCGGGCGCTGGTCGAACGTGACGTGGCGCGCGCCACGAGCTACGCGGCGACGCTGGTCAACCACTACGCCATCGAGTTCGACAGTCCGGCCCGCGGCGGCTTCGGCGAGATCGCGGCGCCGACGCTCGTGGTCCACGGCGACCACGACCCACTCCTGCCACTGCCGCACGGCGAGGCGCTGCGCGACGCGATCCCCGGTGCACAGCTGCTGGTCCTCAAGGGGGCCGGACATGACCTGCCGAGACCGGTGTGGGACGACTTCATGTCGGCTCTGCTGCCGCACACGGAAGGAGGCCGCCCATGAACCGGCTGCGGTCGGCACTCTGGCTGCCGCTCTTCGACGACGTCGCCGATCCGCGGGTGGTTGCGCGCCTCGCCGCCGACGCGCACGACACCGGCGACGGCGTGTGGTTCGACTCCCGCGCCTGGCTGGTCACCGCGCACCGGCGCTGACACCCACCACCCCCGTAGGCGCCCGGCTCAACCGCCGGAGGCAGCAGACGGCCCGCCGACGGGGGAAGATCGGCGGGCCGCCTTGGTACCGCAGTGGCTCAGTGGACGGAGTGTTCCTCCGTGGGGAACGTCCCGCCGACCACGTCCTCGGCGAACGCCTTCGCGGCGTCCCCCATGACCGACCGGAGGTCCGCGTACTGCTTCACGAAGCGCGGCACCTTGCCGGACGTCAGGCCCAGCATGTCCGTCCAGACGAGGACCTGCGCGTCAGTGTCGGGGCCCGCACCGATGCCGATCGTCGGGATGTGGAGGACACGCGTGACCTCCGCGGCCAGCTCGGCCGGCACGAGTTCGAGGACGACGGCGAACGCCCCGGCGTCCTGCACGGCCTTGGCGTCACGGAGAAGCTGCTGGGCCGCCTCCTCGCCACGGCCCTGGACGCGGTAACCCATGGTGTTCACGGACTGGGGGGTCAGACCGATGTGCGCCATGACCGGGATGCCGGACTCGACGAGCAACTCGATCTGGCGGTGCGAACGTTCACCGCCCTCCAGCTTGACGGCACCGACCCCCGCCTCCTTCACCAGGCGCGTGGCCGAGCGAAGAGCCTGCACGGGGCCCTCCTGGTACGACCCGAAGGGCAGGTCGCCGACGATCAGGGCGCGCGAGGTGCCTCGTACGACCGCGGCGGAGAGCATGGTCATCTCGTCGAGCGTGACGGGCACGGTCGTCTCGTACCCGAGGTGGCAGTTGCCCGCCGAGTCGCCGACGAGCATGACCGGGATGCCGGCCTCGTCGAACACGGACGCGGTCATCGCGTCGTATGCGGTGAGCATGGGCCACTTCTCGCCGCGCTCCTTGGCGGCGTTGAGGTCGCGGACAGTGATGCGGCGGGTGCCCTTCCCTCCGTACAGCGCCTTGCTGCTGTCGGGGGCCTTCTGGGCAGCCGAGAGCTGCGTCATCGCAACGGCTCCTTCTGTCATCTCGAGGCGCCCTGACGGCGTCCCCGGATCCCTTCCATGGTGGCACCTCGTGCCATGGAACGGCTAGGGGGCCGCCCTCACCCGCGGCCCGTTGTGATCGCCGTAACTCCGCCGGTCCCTCCTGCCCCACTCATCCCTCTCACCTCTCCCGCTCCGTCCGCGTAAGGACTCGGTAAAAGAGTTCCGATACGAGACCGTCTCGTATCGTTATTCGCTAACCTCGACGGCATGACTACTCCCGCCGCCACCGACCCCCGTGTACCGGAGGCCGTGCACCGGCGTCGCTGGCTGATCCTCGGCGTGCTGATGCTGAGCCTGCTGATCGTCGTACTCGACAACTCGATCCTGAACGTCGCGATCAAGACCATCTCGACGCCCGCCCCGACCGGTCTTGGCGCCACCCAGAGCGAGCTCGAGTGGGCCATCAACGCGTACACGCTCGTCTTCGCGGGACTGCTGTTCACGGCCGGCCTCCTCGGCGACCGGCTCGGCCGCAAGAAGGTGCTGCTGGGCGGGCTCGCCGTCTTCGGCGGCGCCTCGGCGCTCGCCGCGTTCTCCGGCTCACCGGAGCAGCTCATCGGCTTCCGCGCCCTGATGGGGCTCGGCGCCGCCTTCGTAATGCCCGCGACCCTCGCTGTCCTCATGAACGTCTTCGAGCGGGACGAGCAGCCGAAGGCCATCGGCATCTGGGCGGGCGGCGTCGGACTCGCCATCGCGATCGGGCCCATCACCGGAGGGGTGCTGCTCGATCACTTCTGGTGGGGGTCCGTGTTCCTCATCAACGTGCCGATCGTGGTCCTCGCGCTCGGGCTCATGCTGTGGCTGGTCCCCGACTCCCGCGATCCGAAGCCGGGCCGGGTCGACCCGGTGGGCGTGCTGCTGTCCGTCGTCGGGCTCGTCCTGCTCGTGTACGGCATCATCAAGGGCGGCCAGCTCGCCGACTTCACCGACGCCCAGGTGCTGGCGACCATGGGCGCCGGACTCGCCGTACTCATCGGATTCGTCTGGTACGAGAAGCGCATCGACCACCCGTCCGTCGACGTCACGTACTTCAAGAACCGGGTCTTCTCGGCGGCCATCGGCGCCATAGGGCTGGTCTTCTTCGCGCTGATGGGCGTGACGTTCTTCGCGGTCTTCTACACGCAGACCGTGCGCGGCTACTCGCCCTTCCAGACCGGCCTGTTGATGCTGCCGCTGGCCGCGGCGCAGCTCACCTTCGCGCCGCGAGCCCGGCTGGTCGTCGACCGATTCGGCTACCGGGTCACGACCGCCGGCGGCATGCTGCTCATCGCCGCGACACTGGCCGCGTTCACCTTCCTCGACGCCGATACGCCGATCTGGATCCTGGAGGTCATCTTCTTCCTGATGGGCACCGGGATGGCCCACGTCATGACGCCCACCAGCGTCGTGATCATGCAGACGATGCCCCGCGAGAAGGCCGGTTCCGCCTCCGCGCTCAGCAACACCTTCCGCCAGGTCGGCGGCGCCCTGGGCATCGCCGTACTCGGCTCGGTCCTCTCCACGGCGTACCGCTCGGGCATCGAGGACAAGCTCACCCTGCTGCCCGCGGACCTGCGGCACCACGCGGGCGAGTCCATCGAGGCCACCCTCGGCGCCGCCGCGCGGCTCGGACCCGAGGGCGAGGCCCTGGTCACCCCGGCGCACGACGCCTTCCTGCACGCCATGCATCTCACCGCCCTCGGCGGAGCCGGTGTCGCCCTCGTCGGCACCCTGGTCGTGGCGCTGTTCCTGCCCGGCCGGGAACCGGCCTCGAAGGAGCCCGGAGGAGAGGAAACCGAACTGGTGGCTGCCGAGCACTGAGACAATCGGGCCCGAACAGGGCGTCGGACGAACGGAGTTGGCGTGGACCTCGCGGAGCAGGGGGCCGGACGGGGTGGGGCAGTGAGAGGGCGCCCGCGCAGTGAGAGCGTGGAGCGTTCCATCATCGAGGGCGTCATCGGACTGCTGGAGGACGGCGTCCCGCTCGCGGAGATCTCCATCGAGCGTGTCGCCCGCACCGCAGGGGTGGGCAAGGCCACCATCTACCGCCGCTGGAGCGACCGCGAAGAGCTCTTCTGCGACGTCATGCGCGCCGCCGAGCAGGCCGACCCCGAGTTGCCCGGCACCTCGATGCGCGACGACCTGATCGCCCTCCTGGAGTCGATACGCAGGCGCGGCCTGGCCAGCCGCACCTCGGCGCTCGTGCACAACGTCTTCGCCCAGATGAAGAGCAGCCCCAAGCTGTGGACGGCGTACCACGCGAACGTGATCGAGCCACGGCGCCGGCTCACCTACGAGGTGCTGCGCCGCGGGCAGGAGAACGGCGAACTCCGTTCCGACGTCGATGTCGAGCTGATCGGTGACCTGTTCAGCGGCCCCATGCTCCTGCGCACCGTCATGCGCCCCGACGCCGAACTCCCCGAAAACCTCGCCGAGGAGATCGTCGACACCGTCCTGGAGGGACTGCGCCCGCCGAGCCGGCTGACCCCTGAGTCCCCTTCTCGGCCGTGAACGGCCGAGCTTGACTCGGTCGATCACACCTTGTCGCGCTCCCGACTGCCCCCTACGGCAGGGCGGTCACGGGTCGCATCCACCGCATCCGGCCGGGCCGCCATGCGATGCGGGACCGGTGACAAGGCCCCA
The DNA here is from genome assembly GCF_011045025.1 of Streptomyces ureilyticus. Taxonomy (GTDB): domain Bacteria; phylum Actinomycetota; class Actinomycetes; order Streptomycetales; family Streptomycetaceae; genus Streptomyces; species Streptomyces ureilyticus. Next base: position 2,704 of record NZ_JAAKZX010000230.1, on the reverse strand, counting down.
CGCCAGGAAGTCCTGGCGACATCGATCCGGTCAACACCACGTACAACCGTCTCCCCGGCCAGGCCGGTTCGTGCCTTCAAGGGCTCGCAGAACGACCGGACCATCGTACAAGGTGAATGTGAGTGTTTTGTCACAGACCGCTGCCACCGGGTGGACGATCGGAACTGGGCATGCAGGCAGGCACGTCATCGTGCCCGTACCGCCGTCCCCGAGGCGGCCGAAGTGAACGCGATCATCCCCTAGGGTTCTTGGGTGCGGGGGATGGGTGAACGGCATGTTGTGAGGTCGAGAGTATGGCGCAGGCGTACAAGACGGAGTCGGGCAGCGGCGGCCAGGAGTCCGACCGCAGAGCGTCCCGGCTTCAGCGCCTGATCGACGCCCTGCGCAATGACCGCCGTATCTGGCGGCGCGGCATCGTCCTCGCCGTGTGCGCGGTCCTCCTCGCCCTCGTGATGGTGCTGCACTCGCAGATCCCGAACGCGGTCGGCAACTTCGGCTCCCTCAACGAGACGTTCCTGCCCTGGCTGGGCGTCTTCATCCCGCTGCTGCTCGCCCTCGCGCTGCTGAGGCGGTCCGCGACCGCACTGATCGCCGTGCTCGTGCCCGCGATCGTCTGGCTCAACCTCTTCAGCTCACTGATCTTCGACAAGACCGGCAGCGGCGGCGACCTCACCGTCGCCACCCACAACGTCAACGCGGACAACGCGAACCCGTCCGGCACCGCCCGCGCCGTGGCCGCCTCCGGAGCCGACGTGGTGGCCCTGGAGGAACTGACGGAGACCGCGGTCCCGGTGTACGAGAAGGCCCTCGCCTCGACGTACAAGTACCACTCCGTGCAGGGCACCGTCGGCCTGTGGAGCAAGTACCCGCTGAGCGGTGTCAAGGCCGTCGACATCAAGCTGGGCTGGACCCGTGCCATGCGGGCGACCGTCACCGCGCCGGGCGGGCAGCTCGCGGTGTATGTGGCTCACCTGCCCTCCGTGCGGGTGAAGATCGAGGCCGGGTTCACGGCGCGGCAGCGCGACAAGAGCGCCGACGCGCTGGGTGACGCCATCTCAGCCGAGAAGCTGCCGATGTCCGCCCTGCTCGGCGATCTGAACGGCACGATGAACGACCGTGCGCTCAACGGCATCACCTCGCAGATGCGCTCCACACAGGGCGCCGCGGGCAGCGGCTTCGGGTTCAGCTGGCCGGCGTCGTTCCCGATGGCGCGGATCGACCAGATCCTGGTGAAGGGCGTCGAGCCGGTCACCTCCTGGTCGCTGCCGGAGACGGGCAGCGACCATCTCCCGATCGCCGCCCGCGTGAAGCTTGCGGACACCGGCTCGTAACCGCTTGGAATACTGGGCCTGAGAGGATTTGTTCCGTACTTGAACATACGATGTACGGAACTCCGCTCGCTCCACTTGAAAGGCCCTTCATGCCCCTGGCACCCCTGCTCTCGCTCGCCGTGGGCGCCTTCGGTCTCGGCACCACCGAATTCTTGATGATGGGCTTGTTGCCCAACGTCGCCGACGACCTGCACATATCCCTCCCCACCGCCGGGCACCTCGTCTCGGCGTACGCCATCGGTGTCGTCGTCGGCGCCCCGCTGCTCGCCGCGGTGACGGCGAAGATGTCGCGCCGCAAGGTACTGATCGGCCTGATGGCGCTGTTCGTCGCGGGCAACGCGCTCTCGGCGTTCGCCCCCGACCACCACTGGCTGCTCGCCGCCCGGCTGCTGAGCGGTCTGCCGCACGGCGCGTTCTTCGGCGTGGGCGCCGTCGTCGCCACCGGCCTGGTCGCCCCCGAGCGCAAGGCACGCTCGGTCTCGCTGATGTTCCTGGGGCTGACCGTCGCGAACATCGCGGGAGTTCCCGTGGCGACCCTCATGGGCCAGCACCTCGGCTGGCGCGCCACGTTCCTGGGCGTCAGCGCCATCGGCCTCGCGGCCATCGCCTCGCTGGCACTGCTTCTGCCGCACGACCACGCGCAGGCTCCCGCTGCCGGGCTGCGCGGTGAACTGGCCGCGCTGCGCCCGCTCCCCGTCTGGCTCGCTCTCGGGACGACGGTCGCCGGTTTCGGTGCGCTGTTCTCCGCGTACAGCTACATCACGCCGATGCTGACGGACTCCGCCGGGTACGCCGACTCCCGGGTGACCGTGCTGCTGGCGCTGTTCGGCGTCGGTGCCACCGTCGGGAACCTGCTCGGCGGGCGGCTCGCCGACCACTCCCTGCGAGGCACTCTCTTCGGCGGCCTTACGGCGCTGGCCGCGGTCCTCGCCCTGTTCCCGCTGCTGATGAGCACGCAGTGGACCGCCGCGCTCGCGGTGGTCCTGCTCGGCACGGCGGCCTTCGTCACCGGCTCGCCGCTCCAGCTGATGGTCATGGAGAAGGCCTCCGCGGCGCCCTCGCTCGCCTCCTCCGCGAACCAGGCCGCGTTCAATCTCGCCAACGCGGGTGGCGCGCTGGTCGGCGGGCTCGCCCTGGCGGCGGGCTTCGGTGTGACGTCGCCGGCGGTCGCGGGTGCGGGGCTTGCGGTGCTGGGGCTGGGGGTCGCGGCGGTCGCGTATGCGGTGGACCGGCGCCGGGCGGCGCCGGCGGCGGCGCGCGTCAGCCGGCTGGTCGCCACGCATGTACCGGAGCGGCAGGAAGCGGCTCGCCGCTGAGGGGCCCGCGGCGGAGCCGCTGATGGATGCAGCCGCCCCCGCCGTCCCCACCCGTCC